>JANJTW010000057.1 GCA_024710925.1 Rhodocyclaceae bacterium
GTCGCCCGGCTGCACCTTGTCCATCTCGCGGATGTCGTGGATCAGGCGCACCGGGCCGGTGCCTATCTTCTGGCCGATGGCGCGGCCCTCGGCCAGCACCTGCCCATGGCCCTTGAGCTTGTAGCGCTGCTCGGCCTGGCCGAGAGCAGCGAACGGCGCAGCGAGCGCGGCGACGTGCTGACCGTGCTGATGATCGACGTCGACCACTTCAAGGCGATCAACGACCGCTATGGACATGCCCGCGGCGACGAGGTGCTGCGCCGCATTGCCGAAACCTTGCGTGCCTGCTGCCGGCAGAGCGACCTGGTCGGCCGCTACGGCGGCGAGGAGTTCCTCGTCGTGCTGTTCAACGCGTCGGCTGACGATGCGCGGACGCTGGCCGAGAAGATGCGCCGCTCGGTCGCGGAAATCGCTGCCGGCTGCGGCCCGGTCAGCGTCAGCATCGGCATCGCCGGCGTCGTCGCGCCGGAAGGCACGCTCGATGAGGCAATCCGCCGTGCCGATGCGGCGATGTACGCGGCCAAGGCGGCCGGTCGCAACCGCGTCGTCGTCGCCGACGACGCGGCGCGGGAAACGCCGGTGGCCTGAGGGGGCCTCAGCCGGCGACGCCGCGCGCGATCATCAGCGCCGCCGTCATGAGCAGCAGCAGCGCGAAGATCCGCCGCAGCTTCTTTTCCGGCAGCCGGTGCGCCCAGGCGACGCCGTACGAGATCGTCGCCATGCCGCCGAGCGCGAGCAGCGCGCCGGTGCGCCAGTCGACCTGCCCGGCCTGCGCGAAGGTGGCGAGCGCCAGCACGCTGCCCGGCACCACCATGGCCAGCCCCATGCCCTGCGCCACCGCCTGCCGCAGGCCGAAGCCACGCACCAGGATCGGCGCCGCGACGAGGCCGGCGCCGACGCCGAACAGGCCGGACATGAAGCCGCCAGCGATCCCGACGCCGGGCATCAGGCGCGGGTGCCAGCCGGCGCTCTTCATCTCCACCGGCGCCGCAGCGCGCGCGCCGTGCAGAAAATAGAACGACAGCCCGATCAGGAACACGGCGAAGCACAGGCCGAGCAGGCGCGAGTCGAGGTGGATCGCCAGCCAGGCGGCCGGCCCGGTAGCGACGAGCGCGCAGGCGCCGAGCAGGCCGACCGTGGCCAGCGGCATCGGGTGGCGCTGGTAGTAGCGCCAGAAGGCGAGCAGCACGTTCGGCATGATCATCACCAGCGCCGTGCCCTGCGCCAGCTGCTGGCTCATGCCGAAGCCGAGCGCCAGCACCGGGATGGCGATGATGCCGCCGCCGATGCCAAGCAGGCCGCCGACGCCACCGAGCACGGCGCCGAGCAGCAGCGGTTCGAGCAGGGAAAGCAGATTCATGTTCGACCGGGCCTCACAGCGTCCCCCAAGGGGACTTCCTCGCGATGCGCATACGCATCGCTCACAGCGCGGCGGCGATGGCCTGGCCGACCGCCGTCGTGTCTGCCGTACCGCCGATGTCCGGCGTGCGCGGGCCGCTGGCGATGGTCGCCTCGATCGCGCGCAGGATCGCGTCGTGCGCGGCGGTGAATCGGGTATCACCATTGCCGAGGAAGTCGAGCATCATCGCCCCCGACCAGATCATGCCGATCGGGTTGGCGATGTTGCGGCCGTAGATGTCCGGCGCCGAGCCATGCACCGGCTCGAACAGCGAGGGGAAGGTCCGCTCCGGGTTGAGGTTGGCCGACGGCGCGATGCCGATGGTGCCGGCACAGGCCGGGCCGAGGTCGGAGAGGATGTCGCCGAACAGGTTCGAGCCGACGACGACGTCGAAGCGCTCCGGCTGCAGCACGAAGCGCGCGCAGAGGATGTCAATGTGCTGCTTGTCCCAGCGCACGTCCGGATAGTTCGCTGCCATCGCCGCGACGCGCTCGTCCCACCACGGCATCGAGATGGCGATGCCGTTCGACTTGGTTGCCGCCGTGAGCAGCTTGCGCGGCCGGCTTTGCGCCAGCTCGAAGGCATACTTGAGGATGCGGTCGGTGCCCTTCCGCGTGAACACCGATTCCTGCAGCACCGTCTCGCGCTCGGTGCCCTCGAACATCCTGCCGCCGACTGCCGAGTACTCGCCCTCGGTGTTCTCGCGCACCACGTAGAGGTCGATGTCGCCGGGCTGCTTGTTGGCCAGCGGGCATGGCACGCCGGGCATCAGCCGCACCGGGCGCAGGTTCACGTACTGGTCGAACTCGCGGCGGAACTTCAGCAGCGAACCCCACAGCGAGATGTGGTCCGGCACCAGCGCCGGCCAGCCGACGGCGCCGAAGTAGATCGCGTCGAAGCCCTGCAACTGCGCAAACCAGTCGTCCGGCATCATCTGGCCGGTGCGCTGCCAGTAGTCGCAGTTGGCCCAATCGAAGTGCTCGAAGACGAGCGGCAGGTCGAACTTCGCCGCCGCCGCCTCGACGACGCGCAGCCCCTCGGGCATCACCTCGTTGCCGATGCCGTCGCCGGCAATGACGGCGATGCGCTGGGTTTTCATGGCGGGGGGCATGGAAATTCGCTCCTGAAGGAAAGGGATGACGGCAAGGATACCGATGACGGATTGAACTAGAATCAAGCCAATCGTCACTACATAATTCACGAATCGTGAAAAATACGCCGCAACTCGACGACCTCCGCCTTTTCTGCGCCGTCGCCCGCAATCGCAGCTTCGCCGCCACCGCGCGCGAGCTGGGCCTCTCCAACGCCGTCGTCAGCAAGCGCATCGCCATTCTCGAAGCCACGATGGAAGCGACGCTGCTGCACCGCACGACGCGCAGCGTAGCGCTGACCGAGCCGGGCGAAACCGTGCTGCAGTGGGCGCAACGCATCCTCGACGACGTCGACCAGCTCGCCGACGCCGTCTCCGAAACCCGCGCCGAACCGCGCGGCCTCTTGCGCATCTGCACCAGCTCCGGCTTCGGCCGCAACCGCATCGCGCCGGCGCTCTCGGCATTGGCCAAGCGCCACCCAGGGCTCGAAATCCAGCTCGAACTGCTCGACCGGCCGGTCGACCTGATCGACGAAGGCTTCCATCTCGACATCCGTTTCGGCGAGGCGCACGAGCCCTACCTCATCTCGCGCCGGCTGGCCGCCAACGAGCGCGTGCTCTGCGCGGCGCCGGCCTACCTCGCCGCGCACGGCACGCCGGCGACGCTCGCCGAACTGGCCGGGCACCGTTGCATCGTCATCCGCGAGCGCTATCAGGATTTCGGCCGGTGGACGCTGCACGGCCCGCAGGGAGAGGAAACGGTGAAAGTGAGCGGCCCGCTCTCGGCGAGCAACGGCGAGATCGTCCACCAGTGGGCCATCGACGGCCACGGCATCATCCTGCGCTCGATCTGGGACGTCGGCCCCAGCCTGGAGCGCGGCGACCTCGTGCGCGTGCTGCCGGACTACGCGCAGCGGGTGGATGTGTGGGCGGTTTATCCGTCGCGGCTGTCGGCGTCGGGGCGGTTAAGGGTTTGTGTCGAGTTTCTGGAGGAAAGCCTTACCACCTGAACGATAAGGAGCGAATTAGCCGCGCTCCGCAATACAATGACGAGCCAATAAGCCCGATTTTCGGCCAATTACAACACCAATGCATCAATGCACATCCGGCAACTCGAAAACGAACTCTGGGCAGCCACCGACCAGCTGCGCGCCAACTCCAAGCTCACCGCAGCCGAATGCGGACTGATCTTGCTGCGCCAAAAATTGATGTCCGACCACCTCGACGTGAGTGACATCACACTTCTGGGAGAGATTGCGACATGACCCTCGAAGGCCAGCACAGTGACGCCAAATCCCTGCTTGCCGTCACCGGCAGGACAGCTGACTGGGCCGAGCTGGCCAAGGATTGCGTAGCCTTCGCCAATGCGCTCGGTGGGAAGTTGCTGATCGGCGTCGAGGATGGCGACAAACTGCCGCCGCCGGCGCAGCGCGTTCCGCCCGGATTGCCCGATATGTTGCGCCGGCGCATCGGGGAACTGACGGTGAATTTAGCGGTACGGCCGGAGCTACGGGTCGCCGACAACGGTGGCGAATTCGTCGAGCTGTTCATCGACCGCGCCGCGGCTGTGGCTTCTACGTCGGACGGCCGCTATTTCCTGCGCATCGGCGATACCAGCAAGCCTGTGCTCGGCGACGAGGTGATGCGGCTGGCTGGCGAGCGCTCGGCGCTGCCGTGGGAAACACTGACCACGTTGGGCGTGCCGCGCGCCCAGGCCGACCCGGTTAAGTGCGGTGCGCTGCTCGCCGCCCTCCGCGCCTCGGACCGCGTCAAGGCCTCGGTCAAGGAGAAGGGCGACGATGAGTTGCTCGACCATTACCTGCTGGTGCAGGGCGGACTACTCACACACCTCGGCGTTCTGTGCATCGGCCGGCAGATCGACCGGGCGCGGCTGGGCACGGCGCCGGTGATCCAGTTTATCAAGCGCGACGCGCAGGAAAACAAGGTCAACAAGCTGGCCTGGGACGACCACACGCTGTCGCCGATGGAACTGGTCGATGCGGTATGGCGCGACGTGCCGGATTTCCGCGAGTTCTACGAGGTGGCCGACGGGCTGTTCCGCACGCAGGTGCCGGCCTTCGACGAGCGGGTGATCCGCGAGCTGCTGATCAACACGCTGGTGCATCGTCCCTACACGCAACGCGGCGACATCTATCTGAACCTGCACCCGGACCGGCTGGAGATCGTCAATCCCGGCCCCTTGCCGTTGGGAGTGACGCCGGAGAACGTGCTGCACGCCTCGGTACGCCGCAACGATCATCTGGCCCGGCTGTGCCACGACCTGAAGCTGATGGAGCGCGAAGGCAGCGGCTTCGACGCGATCTACGATGTGCTGCTGTCGCAGGGGCGGCCGGCGCCGCTGGTCGCGGAAGGGCCGGACTGGGTGCGGGTGACATTGGCACGCACGGCACCGGACCGGCAGGTGCTGGCCTTCATCACCAAGGCCAGCGAGAGCTACGCACTGAAGCAGCGCGAGCGCATCACGCTGGGCCTGCTCGCCCGACACGAGGCGCTGACGGCGAAGGAGCTGGCGGCGCGGCTGGAACTGGCCGGCACCGATCAACTGCGCCTCTGGCTGGATCGCCTGTGCGATTGGGGGTTGGTCGGCCAGAGCGGCCGCACGCAGGCAACACGCTATTTCGTGAATCCCGAACTGCTGCGCACGCTCGACTTTCCGGCGACGACGACGCTCAAGCGGATCGAGGAGCATCGGCTGCGGGCGCTTGTGATCGAGGATCTTCAGCGCTACCCGGCATCCTCTCTCGGAGACATTCACACGCGCATCGGCACCGAAATTCCGCGGCGCAGATTGCAGGCGGTGCTGTCTCGCCTGATCGTGCAACAGCAGGTTCGCATGGAAGGGGAGCGACGTTGGGCGCGCTATTCGCTGGTGACAGCCGAGCTATGAACAGTTTTTGTCTGAATCCGGCCGGGTTTGTTTATACGAGGCGTGCATGGTCGTCAGAAGCATAGGGCAACGCATTGAAAAAAAAGACTTTTCGACAACATGTCTATGCACGGTTTATGGCAGCTCCGTTCTTGGGTAGAACACGAAGGCGGTGCGCAATGGTAAAGAAAGATTATCACGGATGAATCTGGACACGGACGAGCCCTGCATCGCCAATACCATCGATTTCAACAGATGGGTGACAGACAAAGTCTCTTGGACGATAGCGCGTGTCGCCAATGGAAAGACTCGCTTGCTTGAACACAGCGATGCGATGACTTCACTCGAGCGCCGATTGGTGGCGTGTATCGATACGGAGCAAGTGCGCACGCCGTTGTAATCAGGCGGCTACCTCCCCTGCCGCTCCCGCACCGTCTCCAGATGCCGGCACAGCATCTCCGTGCCGTCGAGCAGCCGCGGCGTGTGCCGCTGGATCAGCTCGGGCTGCACGAAGAACAGGTTGTCGCGCTTCACCGCTTCGATGCTCGTCCATTTCTTCCAGTCGTCGAGCCATTCCGGGCGTGAGTCGCCCATGCCGCTGGCGACGATGGCTTCCGGGTTGGCGGCGATCACCGCTTCGACCGTCACCGTCGGCGCCATCTGCTCCAGCTTGCCGAAGACGTTGTCGCCGCTGCACAGGCGGATGGCGTCGGAGATGATCTGGTTCTTGCCGACCGTCATCAGCGGCTGCTTCCAGATCTGGTAGAAGGTGCGCACCGGCGCCTTGCCGCCGTACTGCGCGCGCAGCGCAGCCAGCCGTTCGCGGAAGCGCTTCGCCTCGGCGCCGGCGACGGCGCCGGTGCCGGCGAGCGTGCCGAGACGTTCGATCTCGCTGGCGACGTCTTCGATGCGGTTCGGCTGCGACACGTACAGCGTGTAGCCGAGGCCCTTCAGCTTTTCCAGGTGGGCGGCGGCGTTGCCGCTCTGCCAGCCGACGACGAGGTCGGGCTTCAGCGCGGCGACGGCTTCCAGGTCGAGGCGCGAGTAGCCGCCGACGCGCCGGATCTTCTTCGCCGCTTCCGGATGGTCGCTGTAGTCGACGGTGCCGACGACGCGGTCGCCGGCGCCGGCGGCGAACAGCGTTTCGGTCATGTGCGGGGCGAGGCTGACGATGCGTTTTGCCGGCTGTGCGAGCTTCACCGTGTTGCCGATGTCGTCGCGGACGCTGACCTCGGCCTGCGCGGCAACGGCGACGAGGGAAAGGAGAAGCGGGAAGGCGGCACGCATCATGGCGGACTCCATTCGTTGAGGGCGGCGGCGAGGCGCTGCCATTCGGCTTCGCAGCCGGGCAGGCCGACGCGGATGCCGGGCTCGTCGGCGAACAGCCGGACGAGGATGCCGCGCGCGGCGAGGAAGTCGTGCAGCCTCTGCGCGTCAGCGGTCGGCAGCCAGCAGAACAGCGCCGTCGCGTGCACGTCGCCGAGCGGTGCCAGCAGCGCGCGCAGGCGTTCGCTGTCGGCGGCCAGCCGCAAGCGCGCGGCGGCCTGCCAGTCGTGGTCGGCGAGCGCCGCCTGGGCGACGGCGCGCGACGGGCCGCTGACCGACCACGGGCCGAGCACCTCGACCATCTGCGCGAGCAGTTCGCGGCGGCCGAGGACGAAGCCGACGCGGGCGCCGGCCAGCCCGAAGAACTTGCCAAGCGAGCGCAGCACGATCAGGTTCGGCGCTTCCTTCGTGCCGGCGACGGGGGCGACGCAATTTTCGGCGTCGGCATCGGCGAAGGCCTCGTCGACGATCAGCGTGCCGCCGCGCTTCTTCAGCTGCGCCGCGGCGTCGAGCAGCTCGTCGCGCGCATAGGCGCGGCCGGTCGGGTTGTTCGGGTTGCACAGCAGCACGTTCGGCGTCATCGCCGCCAGCGCCCGCGCCAGCGTTGCCCCGGGCAGCCGGCGGACCTTGTGCCCGGCACGCTCCCAGGCGTGCGGGTGCTCGGCGTAGAGCGGCGCCGGCATCGCCACCGCGGCGCGCGGCAAGAGCGTCGGCAGGCACTGGATCGCCGCCTGCGAGCCGGCGACCGGCAGCAGGTGGGTGTTGCCGTAGTACGCCGCGGCCGCTGCCTCCAGCCCGTCGTTGTCTTCCGGCAGCCGTTGCCAGCAGCTGGCCGGCAGCGGCGGCACCGGCCAGCCCTGCGGGTTGATGCCGGTCGACAGATCGAGCCAGTCGGCGAGCGGGATGTTCCAGTGCGCAGCGGCCAGCCGCAGGCGTCCGCCGTGTTCAAGCATGCGCCGCTCCGTTCAGGAACAGCGCCGCCAGCGCGCCGACGAAGAGCGCGAGGCCCAGCCACAGCCGCTGGCCGTGGCGCACCAGCGTCAGCGCGCGGTGGATGTCGATGGCTGCCGGCGCGCGGCCTTCGCCGAGGCGCGGCCGAACTTCCAGCCGGCCGTGGTAGACCGCCGGGCCGCCGAGCGAGACCTGCAGCGCGCCGGCGCCGGCGGCCATCACCGGGCCGGCGTTCGGGCTGTCCCAGTGCGGCGCCTGCGCGCGCCAGCAGGCGAGCGCGCGCGCGGTCTTGCCGAACAGCGCGTAGGAGAGCGCGGTCAGCCGCGCCGGCAGGTAGTTCGCCGCGTCGTCGAGGCGCGCGGCGGCGGCGCCGAAGCGCAGGAAGCGTTCGTTGCGGTAGCCCCACATCGCGTCGAGCGTGTTCGCCAGCCGGAAGAGCAGCGCGCCCGGCCCGCCGAGCAGGAAAAACCAGAACAGCGCGCCGAACACCGCGTCGTTGCCGTTTTCCAGCAGCGATTCGACGGCCGCCTTCGAGACGCCTTCGGCGTCGAGCGCCGACGTGTCGCGCGAGACCATCCAGCCGACGTGCTCGCGTGCGGCGGCAAGGTTGCCGGCTTCGAGATCCTCGGCGACGCGTTCGCCGTGCTCCTCCAGCGCCCGGCCGCCGAGCGCGAAGCACAGCAGCAGCGGGTGCAGAAGCCAGCCGAGCGGCAGCGTGCACAGGAAGGCGGCAAGCAGCACCGGCGGCAGCACGACCAGGCTCCAGGCGGCAAGGCCGGCGAGGCGGGAGCCGCCGTTGCGGTTCAGGCGTTTTTCGAGCGCGCCGGCGACGCGGCCGAAGCCGACCAGCGGATGCCAGCGTTTCGGCTCACCGAGCAGGCGGTCGAGGGTGGCGCCGGCCATGGCGAAGAGCGGCAGCAGCAGGGGGGCGGGCAGGGGCAAGATGGGGCGGTGCGAAGTGGGTGGCAGGAACGGGTGCCGGAACGGCGAACGCCGATTCTACCGCGTGCGCCCCGCCGCGTCAGGGCTGCGCGGCGCCCGGCGGTTTCGCCGGGTTGCCGGGGGCTGGCGCGGCCACCGGCTGGGGGGCTGGCGCCGGTGTTCCGGCACGGCCCCGTCGCGCCGCGGACCGCCTCAGCCGATGCGGAAGCGGCCGACCGTCGTCGACAGCCCCTGCGCCAGCGTGTTCAGTTCGGCGGCGGCGCTCGCCGTCTGGCTGGCCACCGCCGTGTTCTCCTCGGCCATCTGTGCGATGCGCTCGACGTTCTGGGCGATGTTGGTGGTCGCCGACGCCTGCTCGCTCATCGCCGCCGAGATGTCGTTGAGGCCGCCGCGCGTGCCGATCACCGCTTCCTCGGCGCTGGCGAGGACGCCGGAGACCTTGTGCATCAGCGTGCGCGCGGCATCCAGCCGGCGGTTGCTCTCGCCCATCGCCTGCTCGACGGTGTGCGAATGGGCGCCGACCTGCTGCGTGACGCGGTCGATCTCGCTCGCCGACTGCGACGATTTCTCGGCCAGCTTCCTGACCTCGTCGGCGACGACGGCGAAGCCGCGGCCGTGCTCGCCGGCGCGCGCCGCCTCGATCGCCGCGTTCAGCGCCAGCAGGTTGGTCTGCTCGGCGATTTCGCGCACCTGCCGCGTCAGCGTCGAGATCGCCTGCGTGCTGCCGATGAATTCGACCAGGCTGGTGTCCATCTGCGCCACCGAGGACTGCACGCCGTCGAGCTCGCTTTCCAGTTCGTGCACGCTGTGCGAGCCGTCGACTTCCTGCTGGTAACTGAGCTCGCCGAGTTCGCGGACCTGCGCGGTGTTCTCCGAAACGTGGGCGATGCTCACCGTCATTTCCTCGACGGCGGCCGACATCGAGGCCGCCGATTCGCTTTGCGATTCGCTGCTGTCGCGCACCTGCACGGCGGCGGCGGCCAGCTGCTGCGCGGCGCCGGCGAGCTGGCCGGCGCTGCTGACGATGCTGGCGAAGCTGTCGCGCAGCGCGTCCATCAGGTGGTCGAAGGCGCGACCGGCGCGACCGATCTCGTCGCCGGCGCTGGCGCCGGTACGCAGCGTCAGGTCGCGCTGCTCGGCGACGCGGCGCATCACTTCCTGCAGCTCGGCCACCGGCCGGGTGATGCTGGCGCGGATCACCAGCAGCATGACGAAGCCGGCCAGCGCCAGCACGCCGAGGATGGCGCCGCCCTGCGTCAGCAGGTTGTGCAGGAAGGCGCGCTCGACGTCGTCGACATAGACGCCGGTGCCGACGATCCATTGCCACTGCGCGAACTGCCGGACGTGGGCGATCTTCGGTTGCGGCGCCGTGCTGCCCGGCTTCGGCCAGACATAGTGCAGCTCGCCGCCGTCCTTGCCGGCCGCCAGCCGGGCGAACTCGACGAAGATCGGCGTGCCGCCTTCGTCCTTGAAGGCCGACATGTCCTTGCCGTTCAGTTCCGGCTTGATCGGGTGCAGCACGATGCGCGCCGCCGCGTCCTGGATCCAGAAGTAGTCGCCGTCGCCGTGGCGCATGCGGCCGATCGCCGCCAGCGCCGCCGCCTTGGCCTGTTCCTCGCTCAGCTGGCCGCTCTGCGCCAGCGCCTGGTTCGCTTCGAGCACGGCCATCGCCTGCGCCACCAGCTGGCGGGCGTTGCCGGTCTTGTCGGCAAACATCTGCGTGCGGGTCTGCAGGAAGAGGACGAGCAGCGCGGCAACGATGACGATGCCGGCGCCGCCGAGGACGATCGCCAGCTTGCCGGCGATGCGGATGTCGCGAAAGGCCATGGGACTCCCTTTGTAATGTGGCTTGTGCACTGCAAAACGGAGCAGAAGATAGGCCATCCGCATGCCCTTGTCGAGGTTTTCCTTGCCGCCGGCGCACGCGCGCCGCCGAGGGCGGCGGCGTGCGTGCGAAAATGCCAGCCCTTTCCCGTTCCTTCGTCCGTTTCCGATCGTGAAAACATCGACCCTGATGGTGCAGGGCTGCACCTCCGATGCCGGCAAGAGCACGCTGGTCGCCGCGCTGTGCCGCATCCTCAAGCGGCGCGGCGTGCGCGTCGCGCCGTTCAAGCCGCAGAACATGGCGCTCAACTCGGCGGTCACCGTCGACGGCGGCGAGATCGGCCGCGCGCAGGCGCTGCAGGCGCTGGCCGCCGGCCTTGCGCCGCACACCGATTTCAACCCGGTGCTGCTGAAGCCCGCCACCGACAAGCGGGCGCAGGTGATCATCCACGGCAAGGCGCTGACCGATCTCGACGCCCTCGCCTACCACGCGTACAAGCCGCGGGCGATGAAGGCGGTGCTCGAATCGTACGCACGCCTCTGCACGCAGTACGACTGCGTCCTCGTCGAAGGTGCCGGCAGCCCGGCCGAGATCAACCTCCGGGACCGCGACATCGCCAACATGGGCTTCGCCGAGGCCGTCGACTGTCCGGTGATCCTGATCGCCGACATCGACCGCGGCGGCGTCTTCGCCCACCTCGTCGGCACCCTCGAACTGCTGTCGCCGTCCGAGCAGGCGCGCGTCAAGGGCTTCGTCATCAACCGCTTCCGCGGCGACATCCGGCTGCTCGAATCCGGTCTCGACTGGCTGGAAGCGCGCACCGGCAAGCCGGTGCTCGGCGTCCTGCCCTACCTGCACGGCCTGTATCTGGATGCCGAGGACGCGCTGCCGCGCGGCGCCGAGGCGAAGGGGGCGACGCGGCTGAAGGTGGTCGCGCCGGCCTACCCGCGCATCTCCAATCACAACGACCTCGACCCGTTGCGCTTCCATCCCGACGTCGACTTCCGCTTCGTCGGCCCGAACGAAGCCCCGCCGCCGGCCGACCTGATCGTGCTGCCCGGGTCGAAGGCGGTGCCGGCCGACCTCGCCTGGCTGCGCGAGCACGGCTGGGAGGCGGCGATCGGCAAGCACCTGCGCTACGGCGGCAAGCTGATCGGCATCTGCGGCGGCTACCAGATGCTTGGCCGCCAGCTGCACGACCCGCTCGGGCTGGAAGGCGCGCCGGGCATTGCGCCCGGCCTCGGCCTGCTCGACTGCGAGACGACGCTGGCCAGCGAGAAGCAGCTGAAGAACGTGAGCGGCACGCTCAATCTGCCGGGCCAGCCGGCCGTGCGCGGCTACGAAATCCACATGGGGGTCACTGCCGGCCCGGCGCTGGCGGCGCCGGCGGCGCCGCGGGCCGGCCAGGCCGACGGCGCGCTGTCGGCCGACGGGCAGATCCTCGCCACCTACTGCCACGGCCTGTTCGACGCGCCGGCGGCGCTTGCCGCCCTGCTGCAATGGGCCGGCGCCGACGTCGGCGACACGCGGTTCGACGCCGCCGCTCGCCGCGAGGCCGACCTCGACCGGTTGGCCGACAGCGTCGAGCAGGCGCTCGACTGGAAAAAAATGGCCGCGTGGCTTGCGCCCGCGGCCATCGGTGGCGCCGTCGGCTAGGACGGCGACCACGGGGGGGATCGGGGCTCAGTCGCTCCGCAAGGGGACGTCTTCGTGATGCGCGGTTCGCATCGCTCAGTCGCCGCGGACCAGCAGCAGCGAGGTCTGCGCCTTGCGCACCAGGCGCTCGGCGACACTGCCGACGAAGAAGCGCTCGACGCCGCGGCGGCCGTGCGTGCCGACCACCAGCAGGTCGGCCTGCCATTCGGCGGCGGCTTCGGCGAGCATGTCCGAGATGTGCTTGGTTTCCGATTCGACCAGCTTCAGCTCGGCCTCGACGCCGGCCGCCAGCACGCGCTGCGCGGCGCGGTCGAGGAAGGCGCCGGCACCCCGGCGCATCTTGTACTCGGCCTTGCCGACGCTGTTCGGCAGCAGGTTTTCGGCGGTCGGATGGTGGCCGAACATGGTTTCGTCGAGCGCGTGCAGCAGGCCGAGCGTGGCGCCGCAGGCCTTGGAGAGTTCGACGGCGGTGTCGAGCACCTTGTCGGTCATGAAGCTGTCGTCGATGGCGACGAGGATGCGCTTGTACATGCGGGTCTCCTTGATGAAATCCTGAATATGTCAGACAACCTGAATAATCGAAAGGATACCACCGGCAATGGCGGCCGGAAACACTTTCCGGCATGCGGGAAACGGGGCCGGCGGCCTGTCCGCGCGCGGCGGCCGCTTACTTGAGGCGCAGCGGCAGGCCGGCGGCGACGAGGGTGACGTTGTCGCAGGCGGCGGCGACACGCTGGTTGAGCCGACCCTGTTCGTCGGCGAAGCAGCGCGACACCGGGTGCATCGGCACGATGCCCCAGCCGACCTCGTTGGAAACGAGCAGGATGCGGCCGGGCAGCGTCGCCAGCGCCTCCAGCAGCGCCGCCGTCTCGTCGCGCAGCAGCGGGCAGTCGATGGCGGTGCCGGCTTCCGCCTGGCGCGCCGCGGCGCCGGCGAAGAGCAGGTTGGACAGCCACAGCGTCAGGCAGTCGACGAGCAGGCAGGCGTCGTCGGCCGCGTGCGCGCGCAGCGCCGCGGCGAGGTGCAGCGGCGCCTCGACCAGGCCCCAGTCGGGCGGCCGGCGCTCGCGGTGGTGGGCGATGCGCCGCGCCATCTCGGTGTCGCGCACCTCGGCCGTGGCCACGTAGATGATGCGCTGCCCGGCGTCGGCGGCGGCCGCCGCCCGGCGTTCGGCGAGCGCGCTCTTGCCGGAGCGGGCGCCGCCGAGGATCAGCTGTCGTTTTCCGTCGTTCATGTCGATGCCTTCGTTTGTTCTGCCGGCGCCGTCGAGCGTTCGCCGTCGGCGCGGCACCAGATGCCGCGGCCGGCGCTCTTCGCCGCGTACATCGCGCGGTCGGCGGCGCCGGTGAGGCTTTCCGCGTCGCTGCCGTCGCGCGGATAGCAGGCGATGCCGATCGATGCGCCGACCTGCAGGCGCAGGCCGTCGATGACGAGCGGCGCGGCGATCAGCCGGACCAGCTTGTCGGCGATGTGTTCCTCCTCGGCCGGTATCTCCAGTCCTTCGCAGACGACGACGAACTCGTCGCCGCCGGGGCGGGCGATGTAGTCGCCGGCGCGCACGCCGTGCGTCAGGCGCTGCGCGATCTCGACCAGCACGCGGTCGCCGGTGCCGTGGCCGTGCGTGTCGTTGATCGGCTTGAAGCCGTCGAGGTCGATGAAGAACAGTGCCAGCCGGCGCTCCTGCCGCGCCGCGCGGGCCAGCGCCTGCGGCAGGAAGCCGATCAGGTTGCGGCGGTTGGCGAGCCCGGTCAGCCAGTCGTGCTGCGCCTCGTGGTCGAGCGCCCGGCTCTGCGCCTCAAGGGTCACCAGCTGTGCGCGGATCTGCGCTTGCATCGCGGCGAAGCGCCGCGCCAGCGCGCCGATCTCGTCCTGGCGCGCGGTCGGCAGCGGCGCCGCGCCGGGCTGGCCGAATTTCGTCATCGCCGCCTCGATCTGCCGCAGCGAGGCGGTTTCCGCGCGCGCCAGGACGAGCGCGATGAGGACCGCGATGAGGCCGGCGATGAGCACGTTGCGCACAGCGTTGCTGGCCAGTTCGCCCCCCATCGCCAGGATGCCGGACAGCGGCTGCGCCAGACCGAGCGCGACGTGCATGCCGCGCGCGTCGCCGGCGCCGCGCCAGGCCGCCGGCAGCGTGTCGACGCGGTGAAAGGTGGCGATGCGCCCCGCTATCCCGGCACTGGCGTCGATCTGCAGGTTGACGCTTTCCGCGCGCCGCTCGAAGAGCGCCTGCGTTGCCGGGAAATGTTCCTGCACGCGTACCCGCTGTCCGCGGTCGAAGGCGAAGGCGAGCTGCGGGTCGGGGTGGATCAGGAAGTCGCCGTCGTCGTCGCTGAGAAAGAGTTCGGTATCGCCCGGCAGGTCGATCGCCAGCAGGCGGAAGAGGCCGTCGAGGTCGAGGTTGATGACGGCGACGCCGAGCACCTGGCGGCCGGTCGTCACCTGCATCGCCAGCTGGATCGACGGCTGCCCCTCGGCATCGTGCGCGCCGTGCTCGCGGTTGATCGCCGCCGGCGACACGTAGAGGCCGGCGCGCGGCAGCGCCAGCGTCTCGAAGACGTACGGATAGTGCGCCTTCTCCTGCAGGTCGTCGGCCGCGACGACGAGCGGCCCGCCGGGGCCGCGGTCGACGCGCACCGTTTCGCGGCCGTCGCCGGCGGCGATCAGGCGGATCTGGAAATAGGCGTGCCGGTTGGCGATCATGCGCGCAAACAGGTCGGCGGCGTGCGCCGCGCTCTGCACGTCGCCGGCGAGCGCACTGGCGCTGTCCGGATGCTGCGCGATGAGCACCAGGTCGCGCTCGACGCTGTCCAGCGTCAGCGCGATGCGCCGGCTGAGCATGCGCGTCGCCGTCGCCAGCTGTTCCTTGGCGGTATCGACCAGCGCCTGCCGGCTGTCGCGGTAGGCGAAATAGCCGGTGAGGCCGGCGGCGAACAGCGCCAGCAGCGCGAAGGCGAGCGCCAGCCGGCGCGCCAGCGAGAGCTGCAGGCCGCCGCTCACGGCTGCAGCACCTTGTCCCGGCGGTCGCCGGAGACGATGCGTTGCCACAGGCGGCTGCGCTTCTCGGCATTCTCGACCGGCATCAGCCAGTGCAGTTTCCGTTCCCGGGCGCCCGGGACGGCGGCGCGGCGCGTGCTCGACAGGCCCTGCCGCTCTTCGAGCAGGCGGCTGGCCGTCTCGCCGAGCAGGTGCTCGATGAAGGCGTGCGCCAGCGCCGGGTCGCGTGCGCCGCGCGTCACCGCCCAGCAGTCGAGCCAGGCCAGCGCCCCCTCGCGCGGCACGACGTAGCCGACCTTGATGCCGCGGTCGGCGAGCGCCTTGACCTGCTGCGAACCGTAGTTGGCGAACATCAGCACCGCCTTGTGGCGGATGAACAGGTCGGCCGCCTCGTCGGGCTGCGTGTAGAAGGCGAGCGCGTTGCGGCGTAGCGCGACGAGCAGGTCGACGGCCGCCGGCCAGTCCCCGTCGCCGAGCCGGAAGGGAGTGGCGAGGCCGAGGCGCAGCGCTGCCAGCGAGAAGTTGTGCGCGGAGCCGTTGAAGGCGAGGACGCGCTGCCGGTAGCGCGGGTCCCAGAGCACGGCGAGCGAATCCGGCGGCAGCGGGAAGACGCGCGGGTCGTAGATGATGCCCATCTCGGCGTAGGTGAAGGGGATGCCGTAGAGCTTGCCGTCGCGGACGATGCCGGGCAGCGCCGCCGTCTCGCGGAAGCGTGGTGCCTGCGTGGCGCGCGCCGGCAGCAGCGCCGGGTCGATCGGACGCAGCCAGCCGGCGGTGGCATAGCGGGCGATTTCGGCGGTATTGGCGGCAACCAGGTCGAAGTCGCCGCCGGCGCGCGGCCGCATCTTTTCGAGCAGCGCATCGTCGTTGTCGACGACGGTGACTTCGACGTCGACGCCGTGGGCCGCGCGGAACTCGGCGACGACCTCGGGTTCGACGTAACCGGGCCAGGCCAGCACGCGCAGGACTTCGCCGGCGCCGGCGGCCGGCCAGGCAACGGCGAGCGCGAGAGCGATCAGGCTGCGGAGGACGGTTCGTCGCATGTTGGGGGGGCGCAGCTTCCTGCAGGTATACTCCGGGCTTGCCTCGGCGGGCCGCACAGCGCCGCACCGGAGCGCTTCTTTTCTCCCCATTCTGCCACGAACTTCGCCCGATGAACTTCTCGATTTCCCGCCCCGACCGCGCGCTCGCCGCCGCCTTGCAGCACAAGATCGACCACAAGACGAAGCCGCTCGGCGCGCTCGGCGAGCTGGAGCGGCTGGCGCTGCGCGTCGGCCTCGTCCAGCAGACGCTGGCGCCGCGCCTCGACCGGCCGCACCTGCTCGTCTTCGCCGGCGACCACGGCGCGGCGAAGGCCGGCGTCTCCGCCTTCCCGCAGGACGTGACCTGGCAGATGGTGGAGAACTTCCTCGCCGGCGGCGCTGCGATCAACGTCTTCGCCCGCGCCAACGGCCTGGCGCTGAAGGTCGTCGACGCCGGCGTCGCGCGCGACTTCGGGCCGCGCGACGGCCTCGTCGACGCCAAGGTGGCGCCGGGCACGCGCAACTACATCGAGGAAGCGGCGATGAGCGCGGCCGAATGCGATGCCGCGCTGGCCCGCGGCGCGGCGATTGCGCGTGAGCTGGCGGCAGCGGGCTGCCGCGTCGTCGGCTTTGGCGAAATGGGCATCGGCAATACCGCCGCCGCCTCGCTGATTACCCACCATCTGACCGGCACGCCGCTGGCCGACTGCATCGGCCGCGGCACCGGCCTCGACGATCCGGGCCTCGCCCGGAAGCGCGAACTGCTGGCGCGCGCCGCCGCCCGCGCCGGCTTGCCGGCGACGGCGGCCGGCGACGGCGCGCACGTGCTGGCGGTGCTCGCCGAGTTCGGCGGCTTCGAGATCGCGATGATGGCTGGCGCCATGCTCGCCGCCGCCGAGGCGGGCATGGTGCTGCTGGTCGACGGCTTCATCGTCGGCGCCGCCTTCCTCGTCGCCGCCCGCCTGCAGCCGGCGATCGTCGACTACGCGGTGTTCTGCCACCGTTCGGCCGAACCGGGGCATCAGGCGCAGCTCGCCGCGCTCGGCGGCGAGCCGCTGATCGACCTCGGCCTGCGCCTCGGTGAGGGCACCGGCGCCGCGCTGGCCTGGCCGATCCTGCGCGCGGCGGTGGCCTTCCTCGACGAGATGGCCAGCTTCGAATCGGCCGGCGTGTCGGAAAAGGCGTGATGAACGCGCTGCGCCGCGAGCTGGCATATTTCTTCGGCGCCGTCCGCTTCTTCACGCGGCTGCCGGTGCCGGCCTGGGTTGGCCACTCGCCGGAAGCGCTCAACCATTCGGCGCGCTACTTCCCGCTGGTCGGCCTCGTCGTCGGCCTGATCGGCGCGCTGGTCTTCGCCTTCGCCTCCTTCTTCTTCCCGAAGACGCTGGCCGTGCTGCTGGCGATGGCGGCGACCGTCCTCGTTACCGGCGCCTTCCACGAGGACGGCTGGGCCGACATGGTCGACGGCTTCGGCGGTGGCTGGACGCGCGAGCGCACGCTGGAGATCATGAAGGACTCGCGCATCGGCAGCTACGCTGCGATCGCGCTGACGCTGCTGCTGCTCGGCAAGTTCATGGCGCTGGTCGAACTCGACATGCTGCTGGTCGCGCCGGCGCTGGTCGCCGGCCATGCGCTCTCAAGGCTGTGCGCGACCAGCCTGCTCTATTTCCTCGACTACGCGCGCGAGGAGGGCAAGGCGAAGCCGCTGGCGACGCGCATCACGAACGGCGAGCTGGCGCTGGCCGCGACCTTCGGCCTCGTCGCGCTGCTCCTGCTGCCGCCGGCCGGCGCGCTCGCCGGCCTTCTCTTCGCCGCCGTTGCGACTGTCTTCATGGCGCGCAAGTTCATCCGCCGCCTCGGCGGCTATACCGGCGACTGCCTCGGCGCGACGCAGCAACTCGCCGAACTCGCCTTCTACTTCGGCCTGCTGTGCAGGTTTTCCTGATCCGCCATCCGCCGCCGCAAGTCGCGCCCGGTATCTGCTACGGCCGCCTCGACCTGCCGGCGCTCGATGTCGCGGCCGTGGCCGCCGCGCTGCGTGCGCAGCTGCCGGCCGGCCTGCCGGTGATCGCCAGCCCGCTCGCACGCTGTCGCGCGCTGGCCGAGGCGCTGCACCCGGCGCCGCGCTTCGAGCCGATGCTGATGGAGATGGACTTCGGCGCCTGGGAGGGTAAATCCTGGGACGAGATCGGCACCGCCGCGCTCGACGCCTGGGCAAGCGACCTGCTGCACCACGCGCCGCCCGGCGGCGAATCGGCGGCGGCCCTGCAGGCGCGCTGCGTGGCGGCGCTCGATGCGCTGGCCGGGGAGGGGCTGGCGGCCTGCGCGGTGGTCACCCACGCCGGCGTGATGCGCGCGACGATCGGCCATGCGCGTCGCCTGCCGGCGGCGGAATGGTCGCAGCTGCGCTTCGCCTACGGCGAGTGCGTCGTGCTCGACTGGTCGCCGCGCGGCTAGATCGAGGCCGGCAGCTGCGTGCGCCCGCTGGCCGGGTGGTAGACGCTGCGCGACGGCAGCAGGTGCAGCGTGATGCCGCTGGAACCGAGGAGGGCGCCGTCGGCCGGCGCCACCTGTGCGCGGCGCGCGTCGAAGACCTTGACGTAACTGCTGCCGAGGACTTCCCACTGGCGGTCGGGGCGGACCAGCACCGCCGTTCCTTCGTCGATGCCGACGCCGAGCAGGCCCGGCCGTTCGAGCACGGCGCTGAGCAGGCGGTTGTGCCGCGAGCGGCGCAGGAAGTGCTGGTCGACGATGACGCCGGGCAGGAAGCCGAAGCCCTCGTCGATCTCGAACAGGCCGCGCGCGATCGCCGGCATGGCGTCGTCCGCATCGTCGCCGTGGCGGTTGCCGGTGAGCATCGTGTTCGACATCACCGCCGCGCCGGCCGAGGTGCCGCCGACGACGGCGCCGGCGTGGTAGCGTTGCTGGATCGCCGCCAGCGCCGGCGTGCCGCGCAGGATCGCGGCCAGCCGTGCCTGATCGCCGCCGCAGAACCAGAAGCCGCTGACGTCGGCGAAGCGTGCGGCGACCGCCGCGTCGTCGGCTTCGTCCCGGTTCAGGGTGACGATGTACGCGTCGGCGCCGAGCGCCTGCAGTTCGGCGACGATTTCGCCGGCCTCCTTGTCGCCGGTGGTGCTCGCCATCGGGAAGACGGCGATGCGCGCCCGGCCGGCGCCGCCGGCGAGTTCAACGAAGCGGGCCTGCACCTCCGGCGGCGTGTCGCCGCCGCCGACGATCAGCAGGTGGCCGCTCGGCGGCGCCGCCTCCGGCGACCAGGCGACGGCCGTCGGCAGCAGGCAGAGGCCGGCGGCGATGACGAGCGAGGCGAGGGTGCGGCGTGACGAATTCGACGGGGTGGGCATGGGCTTTTCCGGTTCGGGGCGGCGCAAGCGGGAGGCCCGGCGGCGGCGCGAGAATAATTTCGCGCCCGGGGAAGCTCAAGTAACGGTTTGTAACGACGGGAGGCCGCGGCGGTGATGCCTGAACTACGCGGACAAGGTGCGGCAGGAGGGGAAGCGAACGCGGCTGACGTCGAATTTTGTGCGGACGGGCGGGGTCGTCGATTCGACGAGCATCCGCACCGGCAGCCAGTATGTGGAATTGGAAAGGTAAGACGGCGCCGGATTCGAACCGGATCATAGGACTGTTGCCAGCCGCTAACCATTCCCATTGGAAACAACCGCCTTACCGCTGAAAAGTATAGCGCAGGCCTGAAGGAAAGCGAGATGCCGCGATGAGCAGCTTCAAGATCTCCATCGACGACGAGCAGGTTCTCGCCGCCTTACGCAGCCTGCGCGGGCGCTCGGAAAATCTCGCCCCGCTGATGCAGAAGCTCGGCGAGCAACTCATCGAGAGTACGCAGAACCGCTTCTCGACCGCTACGGCGCCCGATGGCTCGCCTTTGGCGCCCAACAGCGAGGTGACGATCTCGCGCTACCTCGGCTTGACGCGTGGCAATTTCAAGAAGGACGGAAGCCGTTCGAAGAAGGGAGAGGCGCGCGCGGCGTCGAAAAAACCGCTCACTGGTGAAACCGGGGAGCTGCGCCGCCAGATTCACTATCGCGTGGTCGGCAACAGCCTGGAAGTCGGCTCGACCATGGAATACGCCGCAGTCCAGCAATTCGGGCGGAAGAAGGGCGAATCCGGCAGCGATCGCCGCGGCCGCCCGCTCCCCTGGGGCGACATCCCCGCCCGACCGTTCATCGGTCTCTCGGCTGACGACAAGTCCGGAATCGAGCAGTCGATTTCGGACTATCTCCACCTGTAAATCGACGGCCGCCGCCAATTTCAAAGGCTGCAACCAAATTCCAACGCCCGCCTCGTTTCATCCCGCTCCGTTCCGGCTCTTCCCACATTTATCACGCCGCCTCCCTCCCGTTTATCTCGCTGCCCATCAGATGCCCGTGCCGCATTGCCGGATCTGGCCGGGAGGTGCGCCGGCTCAGGCCGGCAGGCCGCCGCCCGCCAGCCCGGTTTCCTCGTAGATCGCCGGAAAGTCGCTGGCGAATTCCAGGCTCTTCAGCTCGACCGGGTCGCCCGCCGTCAGCGTGACGATTTCCCAGCCGATGTCGCCGTGGCGGCGATGGATCTCGATTTTCGCCTCATCCTGCGCGACCAGCATGTATTCCTGCAGCGACGGAATGCTGCGGTAGGCGATCAGTTTCTCGCGGCGATCGATGCCTTCGGTCGAGGTCGACAGCACCTCGACGACGACCTTCGGCGCCTCGACGACCAGGTCGTCGCTGCCGACCGTCAGGTGGCGCGGGTCGCAGGTGACCATCACGTCCGGGTAGTAGTAGGCGCCGGCCTTGGCGATGCGCAGCTTGGCGTCGGCGACGAAGGCGCGGCACGGCGAGCCGCGCAGGTGGGCGCGCAGCAGTGCGGCAATGTTGAGCGTGATGACGTTGTGCCGCAGCGAGGCGCCGGTCATCGCGTAGACGTCGCCGGCGACGTATTCGTGGCGCACCGGGCTGCGCGCTTCCAGCGTCAGGTAGTCCTCTTCGCTGAGCTTGGTGTATTCGGCGGTTTCCATCGCGGCCTCCTGCGGAATGCTGGCGTCCGATTATGACATGCCGTCAGGGCGTACCCCGGGAGTGCTTCTTCGCGACGTGCGTGGCATGTCGCTCAGTGCGCACCCCGGGAGTACTTCCTCGCGATGCGCATGGCACATCGCTCAGTGCGCCCGATCCCAGTTCGGGCCGACGCCGACCTCGACGACCAGTGGCACCTTCAGCTTCGCCACCTGCGTCATCAGCCGCGGCAGCTCCAGCCGGACTGCGGCGAGTTCGTCGTCCGGTACTTCCAGCACCAGTTCGTCGTGCACCTGCAGGACCAGCTTCGTCGCCAGCCGCTTTTCATCCAGCCAGCGCTGCACGGCGACCATCGCCAGCTTGATGAGGTCGGCGGCGGTGCCCTGCATCGGCGCGTTGATCGCCGCGCGCTCGGCGCCCTGGCGGCGGCCGACCTGCTGCGCGCGGATGTCGGGCAGCCACAGGCGGCGGCCGAAGACGGTCTCGACGTAGCCGTCGCGCTTCGCCGCGTTCCTCGTCTCCTCCATGTAGCGGGCGACGCCGGGGTAGCGGGCGAAGTAGCGCTCGATGTAGGCCTGCGCCGCGCTGCGCTCCAGATCCAGCTGGCGCGCCAGGCCGAAGGCGCTCATGCCGTAGATCAGGCCGAAGTTGATGACCTTGGCGACGCGGCGCTGGTCCGGCCCGACTTCGAGCGGCGTGACGCCGAAGATCTCGGCGGCGGTCGCCCGGTGCACGTCCTCGCCGGCGGCGAAGGCTTCCAGCAGGCGCGGATCTTCCGAGAGGTGCGCCATGATGCGCAGCTCGATCTGCGAGTAGTCGGCGGAGACGATGCTGCTGCCGGCGGGCGCGACGAAGGCGGCGCGGATGCGGCGGCCCTCGGCGGTGCGCACCGGGATGTTCTGCAGGTTCGGCTCGGAACTGGCCAGCCGGCCGGTGATCACGCTGGCCTGCGAGTAGCTGGTATGCACGCGGCCGGTGTCGGCATTGACCATGCGCGGCAGCTTGTCGGTGTAGGTGCTCTTCAGTTTCGACAGCGTGCGCGTCTCCAGCAGCACCTTCGGCAGCGGGTAGTCGAGCGTCAGTTCGGAGAGCACTTCCTCGTCGGTCGACGGCGTTCCCGACGGCGTCTTCTTCTGCACCGGTAGGCCTAGTTTCGTGAACAGGATCTCGGCGAGCTGCTTCGGCGAATTGAGGTTGAACGGCTGGCCGGCCAGCTCGTGCGCCTTCTGCTCCAGCGCCAGCAGCGCCGTGCCTAGCTCGTGGCTCTGCTGCGCGAGCAGCGCGCTGTCGATCAGGATGCCGTTGCGTTCCATGCGCCAGATCACCTCGCGCGCCGGCATCTCGATCTCGCGGTAGATGCGGGCAAGGCCTTCTTCCGCGTCGATGCGCGGCAGCAGCGTGTTGTGCACCTGCAGCGTGATGTCGGAATCCTCGGCCGAGTAGGTCGCAGCCTGTTCGATGGCGACCTGGTCGAAGCCGATCTGCTTGGCGCCCTTGCCGCACAGCGACTCGTACGAGATCGTGTCGAGGCCGAGGTGGCGCGACGCGAGCTGGCCGAGGTCGTGGCCCTTGTCCGATTCGAGCACGTAGGATTCGAGCAGCGTGTCGTGCGCGACGCCGGCGAGCGCGATGCCGTGGTTGGCGAAGACGTGCTGGTCGTACTTGAGATGCTGGCCGAGCTTGGCGTGCTTGTCCGATTCCAGCCACGGTTTCAGTTTCGCCAGCACCTCGTCGCGCGGCAGCTGCGCCGGCACGCCGGCGTAGTGGTGGGCGACCGGGATGTAGCAGGCCTCGCCCGGCGCGGTGGCCAGCGAGATGCCGACGATGCGTGCGGCGAACGGGTCGAGGCTGGTTGTCTCGGTGTCGATGGCGGTGATTCCGGCGGCCTCGATCTTCGCCAGCCAGCGCTCGAAGGCCGGCCAGTCGAGCACCGTCGCGTAGGCCGAGCGGTCGGGCGAAAACAGCGAGCCGGATGCGGCCGGCGGCGTGGCCGTTGCCGGCGCCGCGCCGGGTCCGGCGCCAGCGGATGCCGCCGCCGTGTCGTCGGCCGGTGCGCTGACTTCCTTCAGCCAGCTTCTCGACTCGATCCGCGTGAACAGCTCGATCAGCCGCTCGCGCTGCGGCGGGCGGGCGGTCAGCGACTGCGGCGTCATCGCCAGCGGCAGGTCGCAGACGACGGTGACCAGCTTCCTGCCGAGCGGCAGGAAGTCCAGCGCCTGACGCAGGTTCTCGCCGACCACGCCGCCGATCTCGCCGGCGTGCGCGATCAGGTTGTCGAGCGTGCCGTACTGCGTCAGCCATTTCACCGCCGTCTTCGGGCCGCACTTGGCGACGCCGGGGACGTTGTCGACGGTGTCGCCGATCAACGTCAGGTAGTCGACGATGCGCTCCGGCGGCACGCCGAATTTCGCCAGCACGCCGGCTTCGTCGAGCACTTCCTCGCTCATCGTGTTGACCAGCGTCACGTGGCCGTCGACGAGCTGTGCCAGATCCTTGTCGCCGGTCGACACGACGACCTCGATCCCCTGCGCCGCCGCCTGCCGCGCCAGCGTGCCGATGACGTCGTCGGCCTCGACGCCGGGCTCGACGATCAGCGGCCAGCCGAGCGCCTCGATGCACTGGTGCAGCGGCTCGATCTGGCGGGCCAGGTCGTCCGGCATCGGCGGCCGCTGCGCCTTGTATTCCGGGTACCAGTCGTCGCGGAAGGTCTTGCCCTTGGCGTCGAAGACGCAGGCCTTGTACGCCACGCCCTTCGCCTTGTAGTCGCTTTCCAGCCGGCGTAGCATGTTCAGCACGCCGACGACGGCGCCGGTCGGCTCGCCTGCCGAGTTGCGCAGGTCGGGCAGGGCGTGGAAGGCGCGATAGAGGTACGACGAACCGTCGACCAGAAGCAGCACGGACATAGCGAAAAAGAATGAGCGAAAAAGAGAAACTGCCGCCGCAGGCGGACCCTGAAACCCTCGCGCAATCCGTGTCGGCGCGCGAATCCTGGCGGATCTTCGGCATTATGGCAGAGTTCGTCGAGGCCACCGAACGGCTGGCGACGATCCGCCCGGCGGTGTCGATCTTCGGCAGCGCCCGCACCCAACCGGACTCGCCGTACTACCAGCTCACCGAGCAGACCGCCCGCCTGCTGTCGGACGCCGGCTTCTCGGTCATCTCCGGCGGCGGCCCCGGCATCATGGAGGCGGCAAACAAGGGCGCCTACCACGGCAAGAGCCCGTCGATCGGCCTCAACATCCAGCTGCCGCACGAGCAGACCGGCAATCCGTACCAGGACATCTCGCAGACCTTCCGCCACTTCTTCGCGCGCAAGTACATGTTCGTCAAGTTCGCCAGCGCCTACGTCGTCATGCCCGGCGGCTTCGGCACGCTCGACGAGCTGATGGAGGCGCTGACGCTGATCCAGACCGGCAAGAGCCGGCGCATCCCGATCATCCTCGTACACGAACCGTTCTGGCGCGGCATGGTCGACTGGTTCCGCGACCGGCTGGTCGACGAGGGGATGATCTCGGCGGAGGACATGGCCCTGATCCAGGTCCTCGACCGCCCCGAGGACATCGTCGAGGCCATCTTCAAGCACTACGAGACGCGCGGCTTCGCCCCGTCGGCCGACGAGCGGGAGCTGCTGCTCAACCTGTAATACAATTCCGGAACATTCCCCGGGGATTTTCCATGCGCCGCTTCCTCCTGCCCTTCGCCTTCGTCGCCACCGCCGCCTTCGCCCAGGCCGGCAAGCCCGCCGACCTGCAGCCGCTGCCGGCCGTGCCGCCGCCGCCGCCGGAGATCGTCCCCTTCGACGCGGCGCTCGAACCGCAGGTGACGATCCGCAAGCGCGACGGCGACACCATCGAGGAATACCGCATGGAAGGCCGCGTCTACATGCTCAAGGTGACGCCGCCGCACGGCGTGCCCTATTACCTCGTGGACACGCAGGGCGACGGCAACTTCTCGCGCATGGAGACGCTCGACGACCGCACGCGCGTCCCGATGTGGATCATCAAGACCTTCTGAACGCCTTGCCCGTCGGCCGGCCGGCGCCACGTCCGCCGGCCCCCTGAACCGCCGAAAGCCATTCCCCGCGACGTGTCCGTATTCACTCCCGTCTCCCGCGAACAGCTCGCCGCCTGGCTCGCCGCCTACGACCTCGGCGCGCTGCGGGCGCTCGCCGGCATCGCCGAGGGCGTGCAGAACTCCAATTTCTTCGTCGACACCGAGGACGGCGCGCACGGCCGGCACGTGCTGACGCTGTTCGAGAACGTCGATCCGGCGGCGCTGCCCTTCTACCTCGACCTGATGGCGCACCTCGCGCGGCATGGCATTCCCTGTCCGGCACCGCGGCCGATGCGCGATGGCCGCCTGCTCGGCACGCTCAACGGGCGGCCGGCGGCGCTCTTCTCGCGGCTGTCCGGCGCCTCGGTGGCGCAACCGTCGCCGGCGCACTGCGCCGCCGCCGGCGCCGCGCTCGCCGGCCTGCACCTCGCCGGCCGCGATTTTCCGGCGCCGCCGCACCCGCGCGGCGCCGACTGGGTCGAGGCGACCGCCGCCCGCCTGCTGCCGCGGCTGCCGGCAGCCGACGCCGGGCTGCTCGCCGACGAGCTGGCGGCGCAGCGCGCGCCGCTCGGCGAGCTGCCGGCCGGCGTCATCCACGCCGACCTCTTCCGCGACAACGTGCTCTTCGTCGACGACGGCGCCGTGCCGCGCATCGGCGGCCTGCTCGACTTCTACTTCGCCGGCCGCGGCGACTTCCTGTTCGATCTCGCCGTCGCCGCCAACGACTGGTGCGGCGACGACGACGGCCGGCTCGACGAACGGCGCCTGCAGGCGCTGCTCGCCGCCTACCATGCGGTGCGGCCGCTCGTCGCCGGCGAGCGCGCCGCCTGGCCGCGCCGCCTGCGCGCCGCGGCACTGCGCTTCTGGCTGTCGCGGCTGGAGGATTTCCATTGCCCGCAGCCGGGCGAAACGGTCACCGTGCGCGACCCCGAGGCCTACCGTCGCATCCTGCTCGCCCGGCGCGCGCTCGGCGCCGCGCCGCTGCGGCTTGCCTGAGGCCGGCGGCGTGGCTAGCATTTGCCCGTTCCCTCACGAGACCCGGCCATGACTTCGTTTCCGCTCGCTCCCGTCGCCTTCTCCGGCGAGTCGCGGACGGTGCCGCCGGACGCGCCGTTCAACTGGCTGCGCCAGGGTTGGGCGGTGTTCGCCGCCGATCCGGGGCAGTGGCTGGCGATGACCGTGCTGCTGCTGGTGATCTTCTTCGGCCTGCAGATCGTGCCGGTGGTCGGCAGCCTCGCCGCGGCGCTGCTCATGCCGACGCTCATCGCCGGCCTGTTGCACGCCGCGCAGCGGCTTGGCGACGACGGCCGCTTCGACCTCGCCGACTTCTTCGCCGGCTTCCGGCGCAACACCGGCCCGCTGGTCATGCTCGGCCTGCTCTTCATGGCCGGCTGGGCGCTGATCCTGCTCGTCGTCATGGCCATTGCCGGCGGCGGCATTGCCGGTGGGGTCGTCGCCGGCATCGCCGGACAGCCGGGGGTGGGCGTCGGCATCGGCGTGGCCGGCTTCTTCCTCGCCTTCGTCCTCAAGCTGCTGCTCGGTTTCCCGCTGTGTCTGGCGATGTGGTTCGCGCCGGCGCTGATCTACTTCAACGGCATGGCGCCGGTGGCGGCGCTGCAGGCCAGTTTCACCGCCGGCCTGAGGAACTGGCTGGCGATGCTGGTCTTCGTGCTCGTCCTGCTGGTCCTCGGCTTCTTCGCGCTGCTGCCGATGGGGCTCGGTTTCCTCGTCCTGATCCCGGTCCTCGTCGGCGCGCTGCACGCTTCCCACAAGGACATCTTCCTCGGCTGACCATGAAATCCATCGAACGCATCGCAACTTTCCGGAGGGTCCGCTGACATGCAGGCCCTCAAACTCTCCACCCGGCAAGGCTGGGGCTGGCTCGGCGCCGGCTTTGCCATCTTCCGCCGCAATCCGGCGCAGCTGACGCTGGTCATCGTCGGCTACTGGCTGCTCGTCGCCTTCGTCAATTCGCTGCCGATGATCGGGCCGGTGCTGGCGACGGCGACCATCCCGGCCTTCTCGGTCGGCCTGATGAATGCCTGTCGCGAGGTCGACCGCGGCCGCGTGCTGCCGTTGCCGGTGCTTTTCTCCGGGTTCCGCACGGCGCAGGTGAAGACCCTGCTCGTCCTCGGCGGCCTCTACCTCGCCGCCTCGCTCTGCGCGCTGCTTGTCTCGTCGCTCGCCGACGGCGGCATGTTCATGCAGACGATGCTCGGCAGCTACCAGCCGAGCGAGGAGGATCTCGCCAGCGGCGCCCTCTTCGCCGGCGCGCAGATGGCGCTGCTGGTCATGCTGCCGGTGCTCATGGCCTGGTGGTACGCGCCGGTGCTCGTCGCCTGGCACGGCTTCGGCGCCGGCAAGGCGCTGTTCTTCAGCTTCGTCGCCTGCCTGCGCAACTGGAAGCCCTTCCTCGCCTACGGCGCCTGCGTCATGGTCTTCGGCGGGCTGCTGCCGGGGCTCGTCCTCGGCGTCGTCGCCGCCGCCTTTCCCGGCGCCGCCGGCTTCGTCTCGTCGCTGTTCGTCGTGCCGCTGCTGCTCTTCCTCGCGCCGTCGCTGGTCGCCAGCTTCTATGTCAGCTACCGCGACGTGTTCGTCGCCGCCGAGCCGCTGCCGGAAGCGCCCCCCGCGGAGCCGCCGGCCGATGCCTGAGCGGCGGCCCGTCGGCGTCTTCGGCGGCACCTTCGATCCGGTGCACGTCGGCCATCTGCGCCTCGCCGAGGAGGCCGCGGAGGCCCTCGGGCTGGCCGCGGTACGCTGGATTCCCGCCGGCCAGCCGCGCCACCGCGCGTCGCCGCGCGTCGCCGCCGCGCACCGCCTGCGCATGGTCGACCTGGCCATCGCCGGCAATCCGCGCTTCTGCCTCGACGCGGCGGAGGCCGAGAGCGGCGAGGCGAGCTACACCGTGCCGACGCTGGCCCGGCTGCGCGCCGAACTCGGCGCGGCGCAGCCGCTGGTGCTGCTGCTCGGCGCCGACGCCTACGCCGGCCTGCCCGGCTGGCACCGCTGGCCGGAGCTGTTCGCGCTGGCGCACGTCGCCGTCGCGCACCGCCCCGGCTTCGCCGTCGACGCGGCGGCACTGCCGGCCGCGCTGCAGGCCGAGCACCGCGCCCGGCACGTGCCGGGCGACGATCCGTCGGCCCTCGCCGCGACGCCGGCCGGCCGCATCCTCAGCTTTCCGATGACACCGCTCGCCGTCTCGGCGACGCAGGTACGGGCCCTGCTCGCCGCCGGCCGCAGCGCCCGCTATTTGCTGCCGCCGGCGGTTATCGACTATATTGACCTTCACCACCTCTACCGAAACCACGATGGATCTTAGAAAGCTGCAGAAACTGGTTGTATCCGCCCTCGAAGACATCAAGGGGCGCGACATCGAAGTCCTCAACACCGCCAAGCTCACGTCCCTGTTCGATCGCATCGTCATCGCCACCGGCGACTCCAACCGCCAGGTCAAGGCGCTCGCGCGCAACGTCCAGGAAAAGGTCGCCGAGGCCGGCGGCGAGGTGCTCTCGATCGAGGGTGAGGAGAACGGCGAATGGGTGCTGGTGGATCTCGGCGACATCGTCGTGCACGTGATGCAGCCGGCGGTGCGCGCGCACTACAATCTGGAGGAGCTGTGGGCGGCGCGGCCGGCGAAGCGCAAGGCGCTGGCCGAAGAGGACGGCGCCGCCGCATGAAGCTGCTCATCGCCGCCGTCGGCCACAAGATGCCCGACTGGGTGGCGGCGGGGTGCGGCGAATACGTCAAGCGCATGCCGCGCGAACTGCCGCTCGCCGTCGTCGAGATCAAGCCGGAGCCGCGCGGCAGCAAGACCCGCGAACAGCTGACTGCCGCCGAGAAGGCGCGCATCCTGCCGGCGATCGCCGGCTGCGGACGCGTCGTCGCGCTCGACGAGCGCGGCAAGGACCTGACCACGCAGCAGCTTGCCCAGCGGCTGGAAACCTGGATGCAGGACGGCCGCGACACCGCCTTCCTGATCGGCGGCGCCGACGGCCTCGATGCGGAACTGAAGGCGCGTGCCGACGACATGATCCGCCTGTCCAGCCTGACCCTGCCGCACGCGATGGCGCGGCTGGTGCTGTGCGAGCAGCTCTACCGCGCGGTCAGTGTGCTGAAGAACCATCCCTACCACCGCGAAGGATGAGCACCGTGAGCCTGCTCGCGCCCCGCATCCACCTCGCGTCGCGCAGTCCGCGCCGGCGCGAGCTGCTGACCCAGCTCGGCGTGCACTTCGACACGCTGCTTTTCCGCGACGGCGCCCGCGCCGACGCCGAGACCGACGAGACGCCGCTGCCCGGCGAGGCCCCGGTCGCCTACGTGCAGCGCGTTGCGCGCGCCAAGGCCGAACACGGCTGGCGCTGCGCCGGCTGGCGCCGGCTGCGGCCGCAGCCGGTGCTGTCCGCCGACACGACGCTGGAGTTCGGCAACGAGATCATCGGCAAGCCGGCCGACGCCGCCGATGCGACGGCCATCCTGGAGCGCCTGTCCGGCCAGGTCCACCGCGTCCTCACCGCCGTCACCGTCTGCTTCGAGGCGCGCATCGAGACGGTGCTGTCGGTCAGCGAGGTACGTTTCGCCGCGCTCGACCCGGCCGACATCCGCCGCTACGTCGCCAGCGGCGAGCCGATGGACAAGGCCGGCGCCTACGGCATCCAGGGCCGCGCCGGCATGTTCGTCGAGCACCTCGCCGGCAGCTACAGCGGCGTCATGGGCCTGCCGCTGTTCGAGACGGCGCAGCTGCTGCGCCGCTTCAACTACCCGCTCTGACCGCCCTCGCCAGCCGTTCGTGGAGGTGCCCGGCGGCCGCCGCGGCGCCGTCGGCGGCGTGCGTCCGTGGCGCCAGCCGCCACAGCGCTTCGAGCTGCGGCACGAAACCGCCGGCGGCGAAATCCGCGCCCGGCACCTCGGCGCAGACCGCCGTCTCCTCCAGCCAGTCGATCAGCGCCTCCTGCTCCGGCCAGTCGGCGCGGCGCAGGTAGAGCAGCGGCGTGCCGGCCGCCGCCGCCTCGACGAACAGGCCGTAGCCGGGCTTGGTGACGACGGCGTCCACGCTCGCCAGCCGGTCGGAAAAATGCAGGCCCAGCGTCCGGTAGTCGGTGACGTCCGGGCGGCCGGCGGGCGTCGCGTCGCCGACCAGCCAGCGGATGCCCGGCGTGCGGGGCCAGTGCGCCACCGGCAGTTCGAAACCGATGCCGCCCATCGCCACCAGCACCAGCCGTTCGCCGGCCACGCCGAGCGTCTCCTCCAGCCGTGCGCGCTGCGCCGTGCCGACGCGGGCCAGCGGCGGCAGATCGATCCGGTTTTCCAGGTCGGCCATCGGCATCGCCGGCGTGCAGCGCAGGAAGGCGTCGGCGCCGGCGTAGGCGTCGCGCAGCTGCGCATGGATCGGGGCGGCCCACGCCTCGCCGGCGAAGAGAAAGGCGAACTGGTCGGCCCAGTTCAGCGAGCATAGGGCGACGGCGGGAATGCCGGCGCGGCGGGCGCCGGCGAGCGGCAGCGCGGAGACGTTGGCGAGCACCAGATCGGGCGCGAGCGCGGCGAGGAACTCCGCTTCCGCCGCCACCCGGCCGTCCCAATCGGCATGCGCCGCGCGGTAGGCCGCCGCCGTCGCCGCGCGGTCGACGCGCGTCGCGTCGTGCATCAGGCAGGTGACGTCGCTGCCGCCGGCCAGATGGTCGAACGGCTGCGCGATGCGCAGGCGCAGCCGTTCTTCCGGCAGCGCGCTGCGGATCGTCAGGCGCAGGCCGGGCAGCCGCACGGCGAGCGCGTCGAGCACCGGGCCGGTCTGCGCGAGGTGGCCGAGGCCGTGCGCGGAGATGTCGACGAAGAGGTGCGGCATCAGACGAAGCGGGCGACGAAGGCGCCGACGCTCGCCGCCGGCAGTGGTGCCCAGACGCGGTGGCCGTTGCCCGGTGCGACGTCGATGGCGGTGCCGTCGGCCTTCTCCAGTTTTTCCAGCACGACGTCGGCGTTGCCCGCCGGGTGCACCAGCTCCAGCCGGTCGCCGACGGCGAAGCGGTTCTTCACGTCGATTTCGGCGAGGCCGCGCGCCGCGTCGTAAGCGACGACGTCGCCGACGTAGAGGCTCCTCGCCGATTCCGAGTGGCCGCGCAGATAGTTCTGGTAGTCGGCATCGTGGTGGCGCTGGTAGAAGCCGTCGGTGTAGCCGCGGTTGGCCAGCCCGTCGAGTTGCGCCAGCAGCGCCGGGTCGAGCGGGCGGCCGGCGACGGCATCGAGAATCGCCTGGCGGTAGGTCTGGCAGGTGCGCGCCGCGTAGTACGGCGACTTGGTGCGGCCCTCGATCTTCAGCGAGTCGATGCCCATCGCCACTAGCCGCTGCACGTGCTCGATGGCGCGCAGATCCTTCGAGTTCATGATGTAGGTGCCGTGCTCGTCCTCCTCGATCGGCATCAGCTCGCCGGGGCGCTCCTTCTCCTCGATCAGCCAGACGTCGCCGCCGGCCTCCTCCTTCGCCGGCTGCACCTTGTAGTCCCAGCGGCAGCTGTTGGTGCAGGTGCCCTGGTTCGGGTCGCGGTGGTTGAAGTAGCCGGAGAGCAGGCAGCGGCCGGAGTAGGCGATGCACAGCGCGCCGTGCACGAAGACCTCCAGCTCCATGTCCGGGCACTGCTGGCGGATCTCGGCGATCTCGTCGAGCGACAGCTCGCGCGAGAGGATGACGCGCGAAAGCCCCATCGTCTGCCAGAACTTCACCGCCGCCCAGTTCACGGTGTTCGCCTGCACCGACAGGTGCACCGGCATTTCCGGCCAGCGCTCGCGCACCATCATGATCAGGCCGGGGTCGGCCATGATCAGCGCGTCCGGCCGCATGGCGATCACCGGCGCCATGTCGTCGAGGTAGGTTTTCACCTTGGCGTTGTGCGGGTAGATGTTGCTGACGACGTAGAGCTTGCGGCCGCCGGCGTGCGCCTCGTCCACCGCTTCGGCGAAGGTGTCCATGTCGCCGAATTCGTTGTTGCGGGCGCGCAGGCTGTAGCGCGGCTGGCCGGCATAGACGGCGTCGGCGCCGAAGGCGAAGGCGGTGCGCATCATCGCCAGCGAGCCGGCGGGAGCGAGGAGTTCGGGGGTTTTCATGGGGGGCGGTACAATGCGGGAAGTCCCTGATTATACGCGCCCGGCCCCGTGCCCCCGGCGCCGCCCCTCACGATGCCAGAACAGATCCTGATCAACTTCACGCCGCAGGAAACGCGCGTCGCCGTCATGCACCAGGGCGTCACGCAGGAACTGCACATCGAGCGCACCAGCTCGCGCGGCCTCGTCGGCAACGTCTACATGGGCAAGGTCGTGCGCATCCTGCCCGGCATGCAGTCGGCGTTCATCGACGTCGGCCTCGAACGCACCGCCTTCCTGCACGTCGCCGACATCCTCGAAGCGCGCCCGGCCGGCCACGGCAACGAACCGCCGCGGCCGATCGAGCGCATGCTCTCGGAAGGGCAGAGCCTGCTCGTGCAGGTCATCAAGGACCCGATCGGGACCAAGGGCGCGCGGCTGTCGACGCAGATCTCGGTGGCCGGCCGCATGCTCGTCTACCTGCCGCAGGAAAAGCACATCGGCGTCTCGCAGCGCATCGAGGACGAGGCCGAGCGCGAATCCCTGCGCGAGAAGCTGAACCGGCTGGTGCCGGCCGACGAGCCGGGCGGCTTCATCGTGCGCACGATGGCCGAGGGCGCCTCGGAAGCCGATCTCGCCAACGACATCGCCTACCTGCGGAAGATCTGGGCCGAGCTGAAGGCGCGTTCGAAGACGGCGCCGCCGCCGGCGCTGATCTACCAGGAGCTGAACCTCGCGCAGCGTGTGCTGCGCGACTTCGTCAATCCGGAAACCGTGCGCATCGTCCTCGACTCGCGCGAGAACTTCCAGAAGCTGGCCGCTTTCGCCGAGGTTTATACGCCGGCGGTGCGGCCGCTGCTCGAACACTACACCGGCGAGCGGCCGCTGTTCGACCTGTTCGGCGTCGAGGACGAGATCCAGAAGGCGCTCGCCCGCCGCGTCGACCTGAAGTCCGGCGGCTACCTGATCATGGACCAGACCGAGGCGATGACGACGATCGACGTGAACACCGGCGGCTTCGTCGGCGTGCGCAACTTCGACGACACTATCTTCAAGACCAACCTCGAAGCGGCGCAGACCATCGCCCGTCAGCTGCGGCTGCGCAATCTCGGCGGCATCATCATCATCGACTTCATCGACATGGACAGCGCCGAGCATCGCGAGGCGGTGCTCGCCGAGTTCAACAAGGCGCTGGCCCGCGACCACACGCGGCTGACGGTCAACGGCTTCACCGCGTTGGGCCTGGTCGAGATGACGAGGAAGCGCACGCGCGAGTCGCTGGCGCACGTGCTGTGCGAGCCGTGCCCGACCTGCGACGGCCGCGGCGAGGTGAAGACGGCGCGCACTGTCTGCTACGAGATCCTGCGCGAGCTGCTGCGCGAGGCGCGCCAGTTCAACGCCCGCGAGTACCGCGTGATCGGCGCGCCGAGCGTCATCGACCTGTTCCTCGACGAGGAGTCGCAGGGGCTGGCGATGCTCTCCGATTTCATCGGCAAGTCGGTCTCGCTGCAGGCCGAGCCGAGCTACTCGCAGGAGCAGTACGACATCGTGCTGATGTGAAAAACGGGGCCGCGGCCCCGTTTCCCTTGCGGCAGGCCGAAGCCTCAGTCCTTCGCCGACGTGCAGTACATCGTCGACTCGCCCTCGATCACCGCCTTGCCGTTAACGGTGCACACCGCGTCGAGGAGGCAGCGCTTCTTCTCGGCGAACACCTCCTTCACCGTCACCGTCGCCGTCACCGTGTCGCCGATGCGCACCGGTGCCTTGAACTTCAGCGTCTGCCCGAGGTAGATCGTGCCCGGGCCGGGCAGCTTGTTCGCCAGCACCGCCGAGATGAAGCTCGCCGACAGCATGCCGTGCGCGATGCGGCCGCCGAACTGCGTGCCCTTGGCGTATTCCTCGTTGAGGTGGGCCGGGTTGATGTCGGTCGACACGCCTGCGAACATCAGGATGTCCGCCTCGGTCACCGTCTTGCTGACGCTTGCCGTCATCCCCGGCTGCAGATCCTCGACGTTGTAGCCGCCTACCTTGTTCATGAACCGATCTCCTTCGTTCTTGTCCGAGTCACATAGCATACACGCTGCCCGTGCAGAGAACTCGACGAAGAGGAGAAAGACCATGACGCGCCACCGACTTGCCCGCCTTGCCCTTGTCGCCGCGACGACGCTTGCCGCTACCGCCGCTGCCGCCCAGACCATCGTCGACGACTGGGCCAACGTCAAGGCGCCGCCGCCGCCGGAGCTGAAGCCGGTGAGCGTCGATGCGAAGACGACGGCGCTGCTGATGCTCGATTTCGTCACCCCGAACTGCAGCAACCGGCCGCGCTGCATGGCGCAATTGCCGGCGGTGAAGAAGGTGCTGGAAACGGCTCGCGCCAAGGGCATGCTTGTCGCGTTTGCCACCGGTCCGACCGGCAAGCGCGCCGACACGCTGCCCGAGGTCTATCCGCGCGACAGCGAGCCGGTGGTGTCGACCGGCGTCGACAAGTTCATGAACACCGATCTGGAAAAGATCCTCAAGGATGGCGGCGTGCAGACGGTGATCGCCATCGGTACCGCGGCGCAGGGGGCCGTCCTCTACACCGCCAGCGGCGCCGCGCTGCGCGGCATGAAGGTGATCGTCCCGGTCGACGGCATGTCGGACACGCCGTACAGCGAGCAATACACCGCCTGGCACCTGGCCAACGCGCCGGTGGTGTCGCGCAATGTGACGCTGACGAAATTCGACCTGCTGCAGTTCTGAAGCGCTGCGCCGCCCGCGGAGCGGCTCACCCGGGCTGCGGCCACTGCGGATTCCAGGCGACTTCCCAGAGATGTCGGTCGGGGTCCTGGAAGTAGCCGGCGTAGCCGCCCCAGAAGGTGTCGCCGGCCGGCTTGACGATCAGCGCGCCGGCCCGCTGCGCCTGCGCCATGACCGCGTCCACCTCGGCCGGCGAGGCGACGTTGTGGCCGATGGCGAATTGCGGGGCGCCGGCTGCCGCGTCCGGCAGGCCGGCGTCGCCGCACAGGCTTCGGCGCGACCACAGCGCCAGCGTGAGGCCGCCCTCCAGCGCGAAGAAGGCGACCGCGCCCGCCGCGAATTCGGTGCCGACGATGCCGGCCGTTTCGAGTCCGAGGCCGTCGCGGTAGAAGGCGACCGACTTCTCCAGATCGTCGACGCCGAGCGTGAGCAGGCTGATGCGTGGCTTCATCTTCGCGCCTTCGCTGCGGCTCACACCGCCAGGCAGAGGTACTTGATCTCCAGGTACTCCTCCAGCCCGTACTTCGAACCCTCGCGGCCGATGCCGGACTGCTTGACGCCGCCGAAGGGCGCCACCTCGTTCGAGATCAGCCCGGTGTTCACGCCGACCATGCCGTATTCCAGCGCCTCGCCGACGCGGAAGACGCGGCCGACGTCGCGCGAGTAGAAGTAGGCGGCCAGCCCGAACTCGGTGGCGTTGGCCATCTCCACCGCCTGCGCCTCGGTATCGAAGGCAAACAGCGGCGCCACCGGGCCGAAGGTTTCCTCGCGCGCGACGCGCATCGCGTGCGTGACGCCGGCGAGCACGGTCGGCTCGAAGAAGGTGCCGCCGCGCGCGTGGCGCTTGCCGCCGCAGAGCACGCGCGCGCCGTGGGCGACGGCGTCGGCGATGTGCGCCTCGACCTTTTCGAGGCCGGCAGCGTCGATCAGCGGCCCCTGTACGACGCCGGCTTCCGTGCCCGGACCGACCTTGAGTGCCGCCGCCTTGGCCGCCAGCTTCGCCGCGAAGGCTTCGTAGACGCCGGACTGGACGAGGATGCGGTTGGCGCAGACGCAGGTCTGGCCGGTGTTGCGGTACTTGGCAACGAGCAGGCCGTCGACGGCGGCGTCGAGGTCGGCGTCGTCGAAGACGATGAACGGCGCGTTGCCGCCGAGTTCGAGCGCCAGTTTCTTGATCGTCGGCGCGCACTGCGCCATCAGCAGGCGGCCGACCTCGGTCGAGCCGGTGAAGGAGAGATGGCGGACGACCGGGCTGGCGGTGAGCTCGCCGCCGATCGCCACCGGGTCGCCGGTGACGACGTTGACCACCCCCGGCGGCAGGCCGGCTTCGTGCGCCAGCCGCGCCAGCGCCAGTGCGGTCAGCGGCGTCTGCTCGGCCGGCTTGATGACCACCGTGCAGCCGGCGGCGATGGCCGGCGCCACCTTGCGCGTGATCATCGCCAGCGGGAAGTTCCACGGCGTGATCGCGGCGCAGACGCCGATCGGCTGCTTGATCGTGATCAGCCGCTTGTCGCCGGCCACCGGCGGGATCGTCTCGCCGTAGGCGCGCTTCGCCTCCTCGGCGAACCACTCGACGAAGGACGCGCCGTAGGCCACCTCGCCCTTCGCCTCGGTCAGCGGCTTGCCGCATTCGGCGGTGATCATGCGGGCGAGGTCGTCGCCGTGCGCGACGATCCGCTCGAACCAGCGGCGCAGCAGCGCGGCGCGTTCCTTCGTCGTCTTCGCGCGCCAGCCGGGCAGCGCCGCGTCGGCGGCGAGGATCGCGCGCGCGGTCTCGCGGGCGCCCATCTGCGGCACCTCGCCGAGGATTTCGCCGCTCGCCGGGTCGGTCACGGCGAAGGTTGCGCCGTCGTCGGCGGCTTCCCAGCGGCCGTCGATGTAGGCGTTGGAACGAAGGAGAAGGGGGGCGGCGAGTTGCATGGCGGCTCCTCTGCGGGGGCGTGGATGAAGGATGCGAAAACCGCAGTTTATACTTGGCCCATGCACCGACGACATTTCCTGTTCGCCTTTGCCGGTACGTTGCTCGCCGCCTGCGGCAGCGTGCCGCCGGCGCCGCGCGCACATTCCGAGCGCGGCCGCGAAACGGTGATGTTCGCGCTGTCGCTGCTCGACACCGGCTACCGCTTCGGCGGCAAGAACCCGGACGCCGGGCTCGACTGCAGCGGCATGGTCTCCTACATCTTCGACCGCGCCGCCGGCCTGCGTGTCAGCGGCAGCGCCGCCGACATCGCCCGCCAGGGGCGGCCGGTCGAGCGGCACGAACTGGTGCCCGGCGACCTCGTCTTCTTCAACACGCAGCGCCGGCCGTTCTCGCACGTCGGCCTGTACATCGGCGACGACCGCTTCATCCATGCGCCGTCGACGGCCAGTGGCCGCGTGCGCATCGACCGGCTGTCGAACGGCTATTTCGCGTCGCGCTTCGACGCCGGCCGCAGCTATTTCGACTGATTTCAGAACGCCCGCAGCCCATGCCCGAAGACACCCTGACGCGGCTGTGCGCCGCCATCGACCGGCACGCCGCCGGCGACGACCCGCTGCCGCTCTTTGCCGCGCTGTTCGCGGCGATCCGGCCGCGCCGCGCCGACGACGCGGCAGCCGCGGTCGCCGGCTACGACGCGCTGCTCGACCTGCTCGCCGCCGACGACGCGCGGCGTCTCGCGGTGCAGCGCCAGCTGGCGCGCCTTCTGGCCTCGCGCCGGCTGGTCGGTTTCCTCGCCGACAGCGGCATCCTGCCGCCGACCGGCTTCTTCACCGAGCTCTCGCGCATCGTCAGCCACCGCCTGCTGCCCGAGCTGCCGGACGCCGGCGAGATGCGCGACGCGCTGCACGTCGTCTTCGACCGCCGCGACGACTGGCGCTGGCTGGCGGCGATTCCCGCCGACCGCTCGCTGCGCTTCTGGCGCCTGCTGGCGCCGCAGCAGGCGATGGCGCCGGCCGAGCGCGCCTGGCTGTCGGAGCAGATCGCCGAGGCGATGCTGGTGCTCGCCTACCGCATCAGCGCCTTCGAATTCGAACGCGATTTCCGCCGCCTCGACGAGCAGCTTGCCGGCTACACGCAGGCCTTCCGCGCCGTCGCCGGCGAGGCGCAGCGCTTCGTCGACGCCTGGCGGACGGCGCTCGCCGCCGGCACGCCGCCGGCCGAGGACGAGCGCCAGCTCTTGGTGCTGATCGACCAGTGCGAAACCATGCTCGACCGCGCGCACCGCGCGGCGATGCGCTACGGCACCAGCCTGGCGCTGACCTTCTCGCTGCGCCGCACGGCGCAGAGCCTGCACCGGCTGGCGGTGCTGGCGCAGCTGATGGGCAGCCAGGCGCACGAGGAAGCCGGAGAAGCGGCGATGGAGCGCTGGAACGAGCTGACGCGCGCGGCGCTGCGCGCCGAGAACCAGCGCAACAGCCTGCGCCAGCACCTGTCGCGCGGCATGAGCCTGCTCGCGCTGCGCGTCACCGACAACGCGGCGAAGACCGGCGAGCACTACGTCACCGAGACGCGCCCGGCCTACTGGCGGATGTGGCGTTCGGCGATGGGCGCCGGCGCGATCATCGCCGTGCTGGCGCTGCTCAAGATCTTCGCCGGCCGGCTGGAGATCGCGCTGTTCGGCCACGCCTTCCTCTACAGCATGATCTACGGGCTCGGCTTCGCGCTGATCTACATGCTGCACCTGACCATCGCCACCAAGCAGCCGGCGATGACCGCGCAGACGATCGCCGGCTACCTCGGCGACGCCCGCCACGGCAAGGCGCAGGACCTGGAGCGCATCGTCGACCTGATCGCCGCCGTCAGCCGCAGCCAGATCGCCGCCATCGTCGGCAACGTCGCCGTCGCGCTGCCGCTGGCGATCGGCCTGTCGCTGCTCTGGCAGCGGCATTTCGGCGAATTGATGGTGGACGCCGGCAAGGGCGCGCACCTGCTCGCCGACCTCGACCTGCTCGGCTGGGCGCTGCCGCATGCGGCGATTGCCGGCGTCTTCCTGTTCTTCGCCGGCATCCTCTCCGGCTTCTTCGACAACCTCGCCGCGCATGCGCGCATCGGCGAGCGCGTCGGCCGCCTGCGCTGGCTGTGCCGCGTCGCCGGCGAACGCGGCGCGGCGCGCGTCGGCGCCTACGTCGACAACCACCTCGGCGGCCTTTCCGGCAACTTCCTGTTCGGCTGCATGCTCGGCTCGGCCGGCACCCTCGGCGTCATCTTCGGCCTGCCCATCGACATCCGCCACATCGCCTTCTCGTCGGCCAACCTCGGTTACGCGCTGGCCGCCTTCGATTTCGCGCTGCCGGCGACGACGGTGCTGTGGGCGGCGCTCGGCGTGCTGCTGATCGGCGTCGTCAACCTCGCCGTCAGCTTCGGGCTGGCGCTGTGGATGGCGCTGCGCGCGCGCGGCATCGAGTTCCGCCAGTCGCGCGAGCTGCTGCGCCTGCTCGGGCAGCGCCTGCGCACCGCGCCGCGCAGCTTCGTCGCCGCGCCGCCGGCCGAGCCAGCAGCGGCCTAGAACTTGGCCGGCCGCAGCACCTCGACGTCCGACAGCCAGGCCACCATCCCGTAGTTCGCGTAGTAGCGCTGCTGCACGAAGGCGACGATGGCGCGCGCCGTCGCCTCGTCGCAGATCACCTCGATGCGGATGTTGGCGGCGGCCGGCCAGGCGCCGTCGCGTTCGCCGTGGTCGCCGCGGCCGCGCGCGTCGGTGATCGTGTAGCCGTGCGCGCCGAGCGCCGGCAGGTCGTGGGTCAAGAGCGGTTCGAGCGTCGCCTCGCAGACCAGCGTGAGCAGCTTGCGCGTCGGAGGCGCGTCGTGGGTCGGGTTCGTCTGGCTCATCGAACGACTCCGTGCAGTTGCGTCGCCAGCCAGTGGTAGGCCGGGATGCCGAGCAGCAGGTTGAAGGGGAAGGTGATGCCGAGCGCGGCGCCGATAGACAGCGCCGGGTTGGCCTCCGGCACGGCGATGCGCATCGCCGCCGGCGCCGCGATGTAGGAGGCGCTGGCGTAGAGCGTGGCGAGCAGCGCGGCGCCGCCGACCGAGAAACCGACGACGGTGGCGGTGGCGGCGCCGAGGGCGCCGGCGGCGAGCGGCATGAGGAGGGCGAAGCCGAGAAGGAAGCCGCCGGCGCGGCGCAGGTCGCCCAGCCGGCCGGCGGCGACCAGCCCCATTTCGAGCAGGAAGAAGGCCAGCATGCCCTTGAACAGGTCGAAGAACAGGCGGTCGAGCGGACGGATGCCGTCCGCCCCGGCGGCCCAGCCGATCAACAGGCCGCCAACCAGCAGCAGGATGCTCTTGCCGGCCAGCACCTCGTGCAGGATGCGCCCCCATGGCGCCTCGCGGCTGCCGCCGCGGGCGAGCAGGACGCCGATGACCAGCGCCGGGAATTCGAGCAGCACGAGGAAGACGACGAGGTGCCCCTCGGCTTCCTCGCCGCGGCCGGCCAGCCAGGCGGCGGCGACGGCGAAGGTGACGACCGAGACCGAGCCGTAGTGGGCGGCGATCGAGGCCGCGTCGGCACGCGCGAAGCCGCCGAGGCGGCGCAGCACCGGGAAGGCGGCGAGCGGGATCAGCGCGGCGACGGCGACGACGATGGCGGCCTGGCCGAGCAGTTCGCCGACCGGGTGTTTGGCCAGCTCGACGCCGCCCTTGAGGCCGATGGCGAGCAGCAGGAAGAGGCTGATCGATTCGTAGAGGACGCCGGGGATTTTCAGGTCGGAGCGCAGGATGCCGGCGGCGAGGCCGAGCAGGAAGAAGAGGACGACAGGTTCGAAGGGCATCGGGCAAAAAACGGCGGCCGGAGCCGCCGCGCGGAAGGTCAGTGGCGGGGGGCGTGTGCCGAATTCGCATGCGGCGAGTGCGGCGATGGGCGTGCGGCACGGCTCCGGCGAAGCTGCGGCGGCCAGCGGCGCCCCGGCGGCGGTGCGATGCGCAGCGCGGCGAACGGCGTCAATCCCCAGCACTCGGCGGCCAGCGCGACGAGCACGGCCTCGCCGCCGGCGAGCTGGCCGTCGGCCGCGACGACCTCGCGCACGGTGCGCAGCAGGCGCTTCTGCAGGCGGCGATGGCGGACCTCGCCGAGGATTTCGCGCAGCGCCTCGTGGCCGATCTCGAACTGGCCGCTGGCGTCGCGCAGCGCGTACTGCGCGAGGTCCTCGCACAGCGCGTGGATGACGCGCTCGAAGCGTTCCTCGTCGAGGCCGAGGCGGTCGAGGATGGCGTGGCGGCGCAGCGTGCCGAGTTCGGACGGGTCGATGGCGCCGTCGGCGAGCAGGGCGAGGGCAAGGACGCGGGCGGCGGCTTCCGGGCTGTCGGGGGCGTAGTGGCGCATGGCGGTCTCCTGTCGGTCGTTGTCGGTGGCCCGCGCTGGCGGGCAGGACGAATATCGCTGCTGCCCGCCATTAAATCCAATTAAACTATTTGCGGTTTTACATTTGCCAAGACTTATATGCCGCGTCGCCGCATCACCTTCCGCCAGCTCGAAACCTTCGCCGCCGTCGCCCGGCTGAAGAGCTTCTCGCGCGCCGCCGAGGCGCTGCACCTGACGCAGCCGGCGGTGTCGATCCAGATCCGCCAGGTCGCCGACGTGATCGGCTTGCCGGTGTTCGAGCAGCACGGCCGCGAGATCGCGCTGACGCCGGCCGGCGAGGAGCTGCTCGTCGCCGCGCGCGGCCTCGACGACGTCTGGAACCGCTTCGAGTCGGCCATCGCCGGCCTCAAGGGGCTGCGCCGCGGCAAGCTGCGCGTGGCGCTGGTGACCACCGCCAAGTACTTCCTGCCGCGCATGCTCGGGGCCTTCTGCCGGCGCTACCCGGACATCGACATCGAGCTGGAGATCGCCAACCGCGAGCGCATCGTCGAGCGCCTGCGCGGCAACCAGGACGACCTCTACGTGATGTCCTACCCGCCGGCCGACCTTGACATCGTCAGCCGCCCCTTCCTCGACAACGAGCTGGTCGTCGTCGCCCCGCCCGGCCATCCGGCGGCCGGCCGCCGGCTGACGCTGGCCGACCTCGCCGGCGAGCACTTCCTGCTGCGCGAGGCCGGCTCCGGTTCGCGCCACGCCGTCGACGAGCACCTGCGCGACGCCGGCGTCCGCCTCGACGTGCGCCTGTCGCTCTCCAGCAACGAGGCGATCCGCGACCTCGTCGCCAGCGGCCTCGGCCTCGCCGTGCTCTCCCGGCACGCGCTCGGCGACGCCCTCGCGCGCGGCGAGCTGGTCGTCCTCGACGTCGCCGGCTTCCCGCTGCGCCGGCCGTGGAGCGTCGTGCACCTGCGCGGCAAGGTGCTGCCGCTGCCGGCGCAGGCCTTCCTCGACGAACTGCTGCGCGCCGGCGGCGATGGCGCCTGAACGCCGCCGTCGAGCAAGGGTGAAAGGGCGGCGGCGAACCATCGGCGCCGGCGCCGGTCAATGCAGCACGATGACCGCACGCGCCCCCCTTCCCCTCCGTTCTCCCGTTTCCCTTCTCGCCGCCGAATTCGATCACCACTTCGCGCGCCACCTGCCCGGCGAATCGCCTGACGCCGGGCCGCCGCGCCAGTCGCGGCCGGTGCACGGCGCCTGCTGGTCGGCGGTGCCGCCGACGCCGGTGGCGGCGCCGACGCTGCTCGCCTGGTCCGACGACCTGGCGGGGACGCTCGGGCTGGCGCCGCCGGACGACGCGCCGGCGGTGGCCGAGGTGCTCGCCGGCAACCGCCTCTTGCCCGGCATGAAGCCGATCGCCGCCTGCTACGGCGGCCACCAGTTCGGCCAGTGGGCCGGCCAGCTCGGCGACGGCCGCGCCATCGTCCTCGGCGACCTCACCGCGCCGGACGGCCAGCGCTGGGAGCTGCAGCTGAAGGGTGCCGGCCTGACGCCGTACTCGCGCCGCGCCGACGGCCGCGCCGTGCTGCGCTCGTCCTTGCGCGAGTTCGTCTGCAGCGAGGCGATGCACCATCTCGGCGTGCCGACGACGCGCGCGCTGGCGCTGGTCGGCACCGGCGAGACGGTGATCCGCGACATGTTCTACGACGGCCGCCCCGAGGCCGAACCGGGCGCCGTCGTCACCCGCGTCGCGCCGTCCTTCGTCCGCTTCGGCAACTTCGAGATCTTCGCCGCGCGCGGCGACCACGAGCGCCTGCGCCTGCTCGCCGATTACGTCATCGACCATTTCTTCCCGGAAATCGAGGGCGCCGGCGCCGAGCGCTATGCCGCATGGTTCGCCGAGGTCGCCCGGCGCACCGCGCTGCTGATGGCGCACTGGCTGCGCGTCGGCTTCGTGCACGGGGTGATGAACACCGACAACCTGTCGATCCTCGGCCTGACCATCGACTACGGGCCGTTCGGCTGGCTCGACGCGTTCGATCCCGACTTCACGCCGAACACCACCGACCAGGGCGGGCGCTACGCCTATGCGCAGCAGCCGGGGGTGGCGCTGTGGAACCTGCAGCGGTTGGCCGAGGCGCTGGCGCCGCTGCTCGACCGGCCGGCGGCGGAGGCGGTCGCCGGCACGCTCGACGGTTTCGCCGGCGTCTTCGCCGACGCGTGGAAGCGGCAGGCGCTGGCCAAGGTCGGGCTGCTCCCGGCCGACGGTGGCGAGGACGAACTCGTTGCCCGCCTGCTCGGGATCATGACGTGGGCCGAGGTCGATACGACGCGCTTCTTCCGCGCGCTGATGGCTGTCGACCCGGCGCGGCTGCCGGCGGACGGCCTGCCGCCGCCGCTGCTCGCCGCCTGCTACGCGCCGCGGGCGCTGCCGGCGGCCTTCGTCGGCGGCCTGCGCGACTGGCTCGCCGCCTACGCGGCGCGGCTGGCCGCCGACGGCGTCGACGACGCGACCCGGCGCGCGCGCATGGCCGCCGCCAACCCGCGCATCATCCCGCGCAACTACCTGCAGCAGCAGGCCATCGACGCCGCCGCCGGCGGCGACCTGGCGCCCCTGGCGCGCTTGCTCGCCGCCGTCCGCGACCCCTATGCCGACGGGCCGGACGACGATCCGCACGCCGCGCTGCGCCCGGAGTGGGCGCGGCACGCGCCGGGCTGCTCGGCGCTGTCGTGCAGCTCGTGATCAGTCGTCGCCGATGCGCGCGCGCAGCGCCGCCGCCGAGCGCTCGGAGATGACCAGCACCAGCTTCATCATCGCCCGCGTCGCGCCGACGAACAGCTTCTTCACCGCCTTGTCGTCGAGCGCGTCGAAGTCGATCTCGGCGAACACCACCGCCGGCGCCGACTGCCCCTTGAAGCGGTAGACCGATTCGATCAGCACGTCGCCCTCGGAGAACACCGGCGCGCCGAGCAGGTCGTATTCGCCGGTGAAGCGGCGCATGGTGTGCGGGCCGATACGGTCGTAGGCCAAGAGCCGCGAGTTGTTGCGGCCGCTGTAGCTGACCACCGCCACGTCCTCCTTGCGGAAACCGGCCGAATAGCACAGCCGGATGCCTTCCTTCAGCGCCTGCAGCAGCGAGGCGTCGTCGCGGTAGGTGAGGATCTCGACCTCGCCGGCGTCGATCGGCGACGCCGCCTCGACCGGCATCTCCGGCGGCAAGAGCGGCTGCAAGAGGCGCACCACCGGCCGCGGGCAGCGGAAGTTGGCGAACGAGCGCAGGCCGACCCAGCCCGGCAGCGGCACCGGCTCGCGCCCGTAGAGGTTCTGCAGCGGATCTTCGAGCCACAGCAGGCGGGCATCGTCGCGCGCGTGGCGGAAGATCTGGTCGCGCCATTCGGCGTGGAAGTCCTGCCCCTCGTCGACGATCAGCGTGTCGAAGCGCCAGACGTCGTCGACCGGCAGCGCCGCCGCGTCCTCGACCAGCCGCTCGAAGGCGCCGGGCCGGCTGAAGTCGGGCGGCTGGCCGGCGGCGCGCAGGCGCTGCTGGCAGAAGGCGTGGAAGGTGCCGATCAGCCCGCCCTCCGGTGCGATGGCGCGGAAGTGGTCGGCCAGCGGCCGGTTGTAGCAGAGGTAGAGCGGGCGGCCGCCGCGCTCCAGCGTCGCCCGGTATTCGGCGAGCGCCAGCTGCGTCTTGCCGGAGCCGGCGGTGCCGGTGACACGCAGCCGGAACGGTTCGAATTCGAGCTGCCGCGCCCAGTGCGCGAGGCCGCCGGCAATGCGCCCGACCAGCGCGCGGGCGCGGCCGATCAGCGCGCTGACGTCGGTCTCCAGCGAGATGATGTCGCACAGGAAGCGGTGCACCTTCTGCGCCTCGGGCGACGCTTCGCCCGCCGGCAGCACGGCCTCGATCAGCGCCGGCAGGCGGTCGCGGCGCTCGGCGTCGACGATGCGCTCGGGCGCCAGCCCGGCGCTGTGCGGCTGGCGCACGCGGTAGTCGGGGCAGTAGAAGAGGTAGTCGATCTGCGCCGCCGGCGCGTCCGGGCGGGCGTTGAGCTTGCCGCGCAGCGCGTCGACGTTGCGCGCCAGCTGCGCGACGACCGACTTGGTCCGCCCCGGGTAGCGCTTGACCAGCCCTTCCGGCGTCTCGTCGAGGAAGCCGGCCTTCTGCTCGATCACCAGCAGCCGGCCGGCACGGTTCATGACGATGAAGTCGATTTCGCCGAACACCGAGTAGCCGCGTTCGAGGTTGGTCCAGTGCACCGCGTGGTAGACGCTGTAGTCGTCGGGCAGCGCGTCGGCGAGCCGGGCGAGGGTCTCGATCTCGCGCTGCGCGGCGCCGGTGGCGGCCAGTTCGCGCCAGCCGTCGGGGAGGATGTGGGCCATGGGTGTCCGGAAGTTTCTGCCGTCGATGTTGGCGCCATCGTAGGGCAAAATGCGCGGGCCTCAAACGCTTTCCGGAACCTTGCCATGACCCTCGCCGCCGTCGACCTGCCCCGCGCCTACCGCCTGCTCAACCACGGCCCGGTGACGCTCGTCACCAGCGCCCATGCCGGCCGCCGCAACCTGATGGCCGCCGCATGGACGATGCCGCTCGACTTCGACCCGCCGAAGGTGGCGCTGGTCGTCGACAAGAGCACCTACACGCGCGAGCTGATCGAAGCGTCCGGCAGCTTCGTGCTGAACATCCCGTGCCGGGCGCAGGCGGATGCCGTGCTCGCCGTCGGCGCGTGCAGCGGTCGCGATGCCGATTGCGGCGGCGACAAGTTCGCGCGCTTCGGGCTGGCGACGCTGCCGGCCGCGCAGGTCGAGGCGCCGCTGCTCGCCGGCTGCGTCGGCTGGCTGGAGTGCCGCGTCATTCCGGAGGCGCACAACGAGCAGCGCTACGACCTGTTCGTTGCCGAAGTGGTTGCCGCCTGGGCCGACCCGGTGGTGTTCGCCAACGGCCGCTGGCATTTCGAGCGCGCGCCGGCGGACAGGCGGACGCTGCACTACGTCGCCGGCGGCGCCTTCTATGCGACCGGCGAAGGCGTCGAGGCTGCTGCACCGGTTGCGGTCGGCTGAGCGGCTGTTGCTCGCTGCTGCTTGGGGGGCGGCAGCGCGATGCGCGAGGGGTATCGTTCAGCCGCACCCAGAGGCACTTCTTCACGATGCGCAGGGCACATCGTTCAGTCGCACCCAAGGGCACTTCTTCACGATGTGCAAAGCACATCGTTTAGTCGTCCTCGTCTTCCTCGTCGATGAAGGTTGAGGGGGGGCGTTCGAGAATCCGCCAGGCGGCGCGCAGGTCGTCCGGCAAGGGTTCCGCCGGCCCGGCGGCGGTCGGCGGCAGCGTACGCCAGATGCGGCTGCAGGTCGCTTCGAGCACCGCCGCGTCGGCACTGCCCGGCGCCGGCACGTAGTACTGCAACTTCTCCGGGCGCGGCTCGAAGGCGCCGGACAGGCCGCGCGTTATGATCGCCATTGCCGAGCGCGCGCAGCGGATCGACCACAGCGTGCGCCGCTCCGGCGGGCCGTCGCCGGGCAGCCAGGTCCATTGCTGCGACGCCTCCGGCAGGTAGATGGTGCGTTCCCAGATTTCGTGGCGGCGGCCGCGCTGGCGCAGGCTGTCGAGGTCGATGCTCACCTGCCCGGCCGGCCAGGTCGGCGTCGCCGCCGTGTCGCCGAGGTGCAGCCAGCGCTCCCCGGCCGGCGCGGCGAACGCCACCCCGCAGAGCAGCAGGCTGCAGAGAGGCTTCGCGGCGGACGGGGTTTTCATGATCTTGGTGGTTCCGGGCGACGCGCGGCGCGCATGCTGCCAGTGTAGTCCGCGCACCGAGGTAATGCCGAGCGGAATGCGCCGCCCCGACGCGTATAGAATCGGAACGGATCGCCGGACGTGCCGGCGGCGCAGCACGGAGAGCGAAATGATTGCCGGCATCAAGGAATTCTTCAGCCAGTTCATCGAACCCGGCACCCGCAGCGGCAGCAACGACGGTGAGCACGCGTTGCGGGTCGCCACCGCCGCCCTGCTCGTCGAGATGATGCGCATGGACCAGCGCATCGACGACGCCGAACGCGACTCCGTCGCCGCCACGCTGCAACGGGAGTTCGGCCTCGACGCGGCGCAGCTCGCGGCGCTCGTCGCCCTCGCCGGGGAGGAGGCACGCCAGGCCAGCGGCTACCACCAGTTCACGACGCTGATCAACAAATCCTGCGATGCCGCGCAGAAGGTGCGCATCGTCGAGAACCTGTGGCGCGTCGCCATGGCCGACGGCCACCTCGACGCGCACGAATCGCACCTGATGCGCCGCATCGCCGACCTGCTGCACGTCGGCCACGCCGACTACATCGCGGCGAAGCAGCGGGCGCGCGCGGCGACGGGGCTGGCGGCGGGGTAAGCGGGAGAGAGAAAAGACAAAGGCCGATTCCGCTGGAAATCGGCCTTTTGGTGTTTCTGGCGCGCCCGAGACGATTCGAACGTCCGACCCCTGCCTTCGGAGGGCAGTACTCTATCCAGCTGAGCTACGGGCGCGCGGAAAGGGCGTCAAGCATAGCGGGTTTCGTCGCCGGCGTCCAATTTGACCCTTCTGGCGAAGGGGGGAAAGGGCGATATAATCCGCGCTTCAAACAAACAAGCACAAAGGATTTCCCCATGGCCGAGAAACCGCATTCCTCCAGTTCCATCATGTACGTGGTCATCGCTGTCGCGGTGCTGCTGCTCGTTCTCCTGGTGCCGCTGTCGAAGCTCGGCAAGGGTTTGGCGCCGGCGGCCGGTGGCGACGACGCCGACCAGCGCATCCTGCCGGTGGCGCGGTTCGAGTTGCAGAAGGCGGCCGTTTCCGACGGCAAGCCGCGTGACGGTGCGACGGTCTATGCCAAGGTCTGTCAGGCCTGCCACGCGGCCGGCGTCGCCGGCGCGCCGAAAACCGGCGACAAGGGCGCCTGGGCGCCGCGCATCGCCAAGGGCGCAGGCGAACTGGTGAAGAGCGTGCTGAACGGCAAGGGCGCGATGCCGGCGAAGGGCGGCGGTGCCGACCTGACCGAGGACGAGATCAAGGCGGCCGTCGAGCATCTGGTCGGTCTGTCGAAGTAAGCCGCCGGCCGCGCCGGATGGCGAAGGGGACGCCTGCGGGCGTCCCCTTTTCGTTGGTGCCGCTGCCGTTTCTCGCCGCCGGCGCGGACAGGTTTAGAATCTGGCCGGGAAGGCGCCCATCCGGGGCGTCGGGGGGAGGCGTATGGGGAAGGCGGCTTGCGGGTGTGCGCTGGCGGCAGCGGGGCTGTTGTCGCTGGCGGCGGTCGAGGCGCGCGCGGGCGTGGCCGACCTCGCCGAGCTACCGATCGAGCAGCTGCTGCAGATCGAGGTCGAGAGCGCGTCGAAGTACCGCCAGCAGGCGCTCGACGCGCCAGCCGCGGTGTCCGTGGTCGGCGCCGAGGACATCCGCAGCTTCGGCTACCGGACCCTGGCCGAGGTCATCGGCTCGATCCGCGGCATCCACCTTTCCTACGACCGCTATTTCAGCTATGTCGGCGTGCGCGGCGTCGCCCGCGCCGGCGACTACAACAGCCGCATCCTGCTGCTCGTCGACGGCGTCCGCCAGAACGACAGCGTCTTTAACCAGGCGATGCTCGGCACCGAGTCGCCGATCGACGTCGACCTGATCGAACGCGTCGAATTCGTTCCCGGCGCCGGTTCGTCGGTCTATGGCGCGAACGCCTTCTTTGGCGTGATCAACGTCGTTACCAAGCGCGGCGGCGACTATCGCGACGGCGAGGCGGCCGTCGCCGTCGGCAGCTACGGCACCGGCCAGGTCCGCCTGACGCAGGGAGGCGGCGGCGACGGGGCTGCCGAATGGCTGCTGTCGGCCAGCGGCTATCGCCAGCGCGGCCAGGATCTCCGCTTCCCCGAGCGGGGCGGGCGCGCCGACGACCTCGACGGCGACCGCAGCGGTTCGGTCTTCGCCAAGCTGAGCACGCCGGAACTGACGCTCGGCCTGAGCGCCGGCCGGCGCAGCAAGGAAAACCCGACGGCGTCCTTCGGCCAGCTCTTCAACGCGCCCGGTGCGTCGTCGGTCGACGAGAGCGCGATGCTCAGCGCCGCCTACAACAAGACGCTGTCGCCGATGCTGGCGCTGACCGCGCGCGCTTATGCACAGCAGTACCGTTACCGCGGCGATTTCGTCTACGACGCGCCGCCGCGCTACATCAACCGCGACGAGGCGGAGGGCCGCATGTGGGGCGGCGAGCTGCAGTTCACCAGCACGCATTTCCGCAACCAGCGCCTCGTCTTCGGCGCCGAGTTCCGCCGCGACGACCGGGTGCGGCAACGGAATTTCGACGTCGCGCCCTACGTTTCCTGGCTCGATTCGCGCCGCGACGAGCGTTCGTACGGCGTCTTCGTGCAGGACGAGATCGCCTTCGGCGAGCGCTTCCTGGTCAACCTCGGCCTGCGCCACGACCATCTCGGCGACGCCCCCGGCAAGACCAGCCCGCGCCTCGGCCTGATTTTCCGGCCGCTGCCGCAGACGGCGGTGAAGCTGATCTACGGCGAGGCCTTCCGGCCGCCGAACGCCTTCGAGCGCGACTACGAGACGGCGGCGCCGGGCGGCTACCGCAGCAACCCGGCGTTGCGGCCGGAAACGCTGCGCAGCCGCGAGCTGGTGCTGGAGCACGCGCTGTCGCCGGCGCAGCGGATCGTTGCCAGCGTCTTCCGCAACGACGTGGACGATCTGATCGTGCAGCAGTACGACGCCGGCGCCGATCGTTTCTTCTTCGCCAACGTCGCCAGCGTCCGCGCCACCGGCAGCGAGCTGGAGTGGAGCGGACGCTTCGCCGGCGGCATCGCCGTCCGCGTCGGCGCCAGCTGGCAGCGCGCCGAGGACCGGACGAGCGGCGCCCGGTTGAGCAATTCGCCGGCGCGCCTGTTCAAGGCCAACCTGTCGGCGCCGTTCTGGGGCGAACGCCTGCGCGCCGGCCTCGAAGTGCAGGCGAGCTCCGCGCGCAAGGCGGAACTGGGCGGCGAGGCGCCGGGCTTCGCCCTCGTCAATCTGACCGTGCTGGCGCCGCGGCTGGCGAAGAACCTGGAGGTGTCGGCGTCGCTCTACAACCTGTTCGACCGGCGCTACTACGATCCGGCCGGCAGCGAACTGGCGCCGATCGAGCGCGTCGCGCAGAACGGGCGCAACGTTCGCCTGAAGTTGATCTACCGCTTCTGAGGAACGCATGCCCGCCTTGGCCCGCCCCGTCCTCCGTCTGGCCGCCTGCGGCCTGGCGCTGCTGCTCGCGCTGAGCGGCCGGGCCGGCGCGCAGCAGGCGCCGGAGCACGAGCTGAAGGCGGCGTTCGTCTACAACTTCATCCAGTTCACGCAGTGGCCGCGCGAGGCGCCGGCGGGCGCCGCGCTGCACCTGTGCGCCAGCGGCGACAGCGTCCTCTTTCCGGCCTTGCAGGCGCTCACCGGCAAGTCGGCGGCGGGCCGGCCGATCGTGCTGCTGCCGCTTGCCGAGACGCTGGCGGAGAAATGCCAGGTGCTGGTGGCGACCGCCGAGGACCGGCCGCGCCTCGCGCTGATCCGGCAGCTGGCGGACAGCGGGCCGGTGCTGACGGTGACCGACGATGACGAGCTGACGCGCGAGGGGCTGATGATCGGCATGTCGGTGCAGGGCGGACGGATCGTTTTCGTCGTCGACAACACGCGGGCGGGCAAAGCCGGGCTGCTCATCTCGTCGCGCCTGCTGCGCCTGGCGAGGCGCGTGCAATGACGCCGGTCGACCATCCGGCCGCGCCCTCGCCGCGCCTCAGCTACCGCCTCGCCTTCGCCAGCGCGCTGGTCGCCGGCGGGGCGCTGCTGCTGGCGGTGGCCTTGCTCATCGTCGTCGAGTTCTTCGCGCTGCGCAGCGCGCTGGTCGACGATACGCGCGTGCAGGCGGCGCTGATCGCCGACAACGTTTCGGCGGCGCTCGTCTTCAACGACGCCGAGGCGGCGGCGGACATCGTCGGCAGCCTGCGCGCCTCGTCGATCGTCATCGGGGCCATCGTCGTCGACGGCGAGGGGGCGACGCTCGCCGCCTATCCCGACGGGTTCGCCGCCGACCGCAGCAACCCCGGCGATTTCGCCGTCGATGACCATCGTTTCCGCGAGTCGCGGCTCGAACTGGTGGCGCCGGTGCGGCATCGCGGCGCGATGCTCGGGCATGTCCATCTGGTGGTGTCGATGGCCGTCGTCTATCAGCGGCTCGGCGTCTATGCGGTCGCCGCCCTCGGCATCGCCGCCGTCGCGCTGCTCGTCGCCGTCGGCCTGCTTTCGCGCGTGCGCCAGTCGGTGCATCTCGCCGAGCAGAACCTGCGCCATCTCGCGCACATCGACCCGGTGACTGGCCTGGCCAACCGCAACGCCTTCAACGAGCGCCTGGAATTCGCCATCCGCGAGGCGGACAGCTTCGACGAAAAGGTCGCCATGCTGCTGCTCGACCTCGACAACTTCAAGCAGGTGAACGATACCCTCGGCCATCAGGCCGGCGATGAACTGCTGCGTATGGTCGCCCAGCGCATGCTGCGCGCGTTGCGCCGCGACGACGTGGTGGCGCGCCTCGGCGGCGACGAATTCGCCGTCATCCTGCATCGCGTCGGCGCGCGCAGCGAGGTGACGCAGGTGTGCAGCAAGCTGATCGAGACCATCGGCCAGCCGCTCCCGGTCGAGGGGCTCGACTTCTTCGTCACCGCCAGCGTCGGCGTCGCCTTCTTTCCCGAGGATGCGCAAGACAGCCGCACGCTGACGCGCAACGCCGATACCGCGATGTACCAGGCCAAGCTGGCCGGCAAGAACGCCTTCGAGCTGTTCGTGCCGGCGATGAACGCCAGCGTGAAGAAGCGCGTGACGCTGGAGAGCAGCCTGCGCACGGCGATGGCGAACGGCGAGCTGGCGCTGCACTACCAGCCGAAGATCGACCTGATGAGCGGCCGCGTGCTCGGCTTCGAGGCGCTGCTGCGCTGGCAGAGTCCGGAACACGGCAACGTTTCGCCGGCCGATTTCGTGCCGATCGCCGAGGACTGCGGCCTGATCGTGCCGATCGGCGAGTGGGTGATCACGCAGGCGCTGGCCGACCTGCGCACGTGGAACGACGGCCGCGCGCACAAGCTGCATGTGGCGGTGAACTTGTCGACGCGGCAGCTGCGCGTCGACGACATCAGCCGCCGCATCGCGCGGCTGATCGCCGACTGCGCGGTGCCGGCGGACTGGCTGGAGCTGGAGCTGACCGAGTCGATGGTCATGGAGAACGTGCATGCGCAGATCGAGACCTTCCACCAGCTGCGCGAGCTGGGCGTCAAGCTGGCGATCGACGACTTCGGCACCGGCTATTCGTCGATGAGCTACCTGAAGCGGCTGCCGATCGACACGCTGAAGATCGACCGCAGCTTCGTCAGCGATTTGCCGCAGGACGCCAACGATCTGGCGATTGCCACCGCCATCGTCGCCGTCGGCCACAGCCTCGGGCTGACGGTGATCGCCGAGGGCATCGAGAGCGCGGACCAGGCGGAGGCGCTGCTCAACCTCGGCTGCGACCTCGGCCAGGGCTACCTCTACGCGCGGCCGATGCCGGCCGGCGAAGTCGTGCGCTACCTCGCCGCCGCCGGCTGATCCGGGGTCAGGACTTGCCGCCGGCGAGCAGCGCCTTCATCGCCGCCAGCCGGGCGCCCGACGAGGCCTTGTCCGGCTCGGCGCCGGCCGCCTTGCCGCCGGAAAAGCGCAGGTCGTCCTTGCCCATCTCCTCGATGAAGCGCGACGGCTCGCACGGGTTCCATTCCTTGCCGGACGGCCGCTTCTCGCAGTGCGTGACGTGCAGGCTGCGCTGCGCGCGGGTGATGCCGACGTACATCAGCCGGCGCTCCTCCTCGATCTTCACCGGGTCCTGCGACTCGCGGTGCGGCAACAGGCCTTCCTCGATGCCGACCAGGAAGACGTGCTTGTATTCGAGGCCCTTGGCCGCGTGCAGCGTCGACAGCTGGACCCCGTCGAAGTCCGATTCGCCCTTGTCGAGCAGGTTGATCAGCGCGATCGTCTGCGTCAGGTCGATCAGCGTCTTCTCGTCCTCCTCGCCCTTCTTGGTCAGCCAGGCGGTGAATTCCTGCACGTTCTTCCACTTGGTGTCGGCGGCGCGCGGCTCCTCGTGGTCGTACAGCCAGGTCTCGTAGCCGATGGCGCCGAGCAGGTCGGGCAGCACCTGCCCCGGCGGCTCCTTCTTCGCCCGCCATTCCATGCGGTTGATGAACTCGCAGAATTCGAGCAGCGGTTCGAGCTGGCGGCTGGCGACGCGGTGTGCGAAGCCTTCCTCGAAGACGGCGGCGAAGAGCGAGATGTGCCGTTCGCCGGCGTAGGTGCCGAGCGCCTCCAGCGTGCTGCCGCCGACGCCGCGCTTGGGCGTGGTGACGGCGCGGATGAAGGCCGGGTCGTCGTCCTGGTTGGCCAGCAGGCGCAGGTAGGACGTGATGTCCTTGATCTCGGCCTTGTCGAAGAAGGACTGGCCGCCGGAAAGCAGGTAGGGCACCTTCTGGTTGCGCAGATACTGCTCGAAGATGCGCGCCTGGTGGTTGCTGCGGTAGAGGATGGCGTAGTCGGAGAAGGTCGTGCGGTGCTCGAACTTGTGCGCCTGCAGCTTCATCACCACCGACTCGGCCTCGCTCTCCGGGTCCTTGCAGGCGGTGACGGTGATCATGTCGCCCATGCCCAGGTCGGACCACAGCTTCTTGTCGAACAGCTTCTCGTTGTTGGCGATCAGCGCGTTCGCCGCCTTCAGGATGCGCACCGTCGAGCGGTAGTTCTGTTCGAGCTTGATCACCTTCAGGTTCGGGTAGTCGCGCGGCAGCCCGCGCAGGTTCTCGATGTCGGCGCCGCGCCAGCCGTAGATCGCCTGGTCGTCGTCGCCGACGGCGGTGAACATCGCGCGCGGGCCGGTCAGCAACTTGAGCAGCTTGTACTGGCAGGCGTTGGTGTCCTGGTACTCGTCGACGAGGATGTAGCGCAGCCGGTTCTGCCACTTCTCGCGCACTTCGGGGTGGTTCTCGAAGAGCTCGACCGGCAGCATGATCAGGTCGTCGAAATCGACCGCCTGGTAGGCCTTCAGCGTCGCCGCGTAGCTCTGGTAGGCGCGCGCGGCGAGCGCCTCGGTGTCGTCCTGCGCCAGCTTCGCCGCCATGTCCGGCGTCACCAGCGCGTTCTTCCAGTTCGAGATGACGTTCTGCAGCTTCCTGATGGTCGCCTTGTCGACGCTGCCGGCGAGGTCGGAGACGATGCCGTAGCAGTCGGTCGAGTCGAAGATCGAGAAGTTCGGCTTGTAGCCGAGCGCCTTCGCCTCTTCGCGCAGGATGCGCACGCCGAGCGCGTGGAAGGTGCAGATGGTCAGCCCGCCGGTCGAGGTGCCTTCGAGCAACTTGCCGACGCGCTCCTGCATCTCCTTCGCCGCCTTGTTGGTGAAGGTGATCGCCGCGATGTTCGCCGGCCGCATGCCGCATTCCTGGATCAGGTAGGCGATCTTCTGCGTGATCACCCGGGTCTGGCCCGAGCCGGCGCCGGCGAGGACCAGCAGCGGTCCGTCGAGGTAGCGGATGGCTTCGCGTTGCGGGGCGTTGAGCTGGAGGGACATCGGGTGGGGCGGCAGCGGAAATGCGTCGGGGGAAAAACGAAGCGCCCCGGCGAACCGGGGCGCGGCATCGGCAGTACCGGACGGATTTTACCGCAAGCGGCTCAGGCCTGTTCGTCGACGTGCGTGTCGTCGGCGAGACGTTGTACCCGCGGGTCGATCGGCTGCAGCAGGCGCAGCGCGTCGCTGCCGAGACGCTCCAGTTCGCCGGCCAGTTCGTGCGCGGCGGCGGCGCGTTCCGCCGTGCTCTCCGCCGTTTCCGGCGGCACGGCGGTGGCGGGGGATTCCATCGCTTCCGTCGGCGCGTGCTCGTCGTCCGCATCGAGTTCCTCGCGCAGCGAGCGGCGGCGGTCGGCTTCCACTTCGCGCTCAAGGAACACCGGTTGCACGACCAGGCGCGAACTCGGGCGCGGCCGCTCGCGGGGTTCGAGCGGCAACGGTGGCGATGTGGTGGAGCGGATCGGGGTCATGGTAGCACTCCCGCGGACGACAGGTCTTTAACGGCAGCCGGCGGGCGTAGCTTTAGCCGTGGCCGGCGCGCTGCGCGCCGCGCCGGCCGGTGGCGACCGTCATCAGCGCGAAATATTCCTTGCGCATTCTTCGTCTGGCGACTAATTATTAGTGTTCAAGGGAGGAATACGATGAAAAATACCAGCCAATTCAAGACGGTCAGCCGCCATTACGCGGTGCAGTCGCTGTTCAACGCCTGTTACTCCGAAACCCTGCAGGTCACCGCGCGCTTTCTCCGGCGCGATCAGGTGACGTGCGCCTGCCGGCCGGCCGAGGCGATGCGCGGCTTGCAGGAGAAGGGGCTGCTGCCGGTTGAGGCGCTCGGGCCGCTGCGCGAGACCTGCACGAACTGCCGGCGCTCGCTCGAAAGCGCCGCCCGCGCCTGGGAGGAAGGCGACATGGACACCCTGCGCGCGCGACTGGCCGACTACCGGCAGGCCGCCGGTGCCGTCCGCCAGGAGCTTATCCGGCTGACGCAGTAGCCGGGCGCGGCGCCGCCCCTGGGCGCGCGAAGGTGCCGCCGGCCGCTCGGCCGGCGGATTTGACAGGCGGATATCCTGCCGATAAATTACTGACCGGTCAGTCATTAATTTATCCGGACATTTCTCGCCGTGCCAACCTTCGCCGACCCCGCCGCTCCCGACACCGATGACGCTGCCGCCAGCGCGCGCCGCCCACGCGCGCGCCGCAAGGAGGCGCGCCCGTCCGAGCTGACCGCCGCCGCCCTCGATCTGTTCGTCGAGAAGGGCTTCGCCGCCACCCGCCTCGATGATGTCGCCGCCCGCGCCGGCGTTTCGAAGGGCACGCTGTACCTCTACTTCGACAGCAAGGAGGCGCTGTTCAAGGCCGTCGTCGAGGAAGGCATCGTGCCGGCGCTGGCCGCCGCCGAGCAGCGTTTCGCCGAATACGAGGGGAGCAGTGCCGAGCTGCTGCGCAGCCTGCTGCTCGGCTGGTGGCAGCAGATCGGCAACACGCGGCTCGGCGGCGTGCCGAAGCTGATCATTTCCGAGTCGCGCAATTTTCCCGAGATCGCCCAGTTCTACCACGACCGTGTCATCTCGCGCGGCCGCTCGCTGCTGCGCGCGGCCCTGCAGCGCGGCGTCGCCGCCGGCGAATTCCGGCCGCTCGACATCGAGTCGTGCATCGACGTCATCATCGCGCCGCTGCTGATGCTGACCGTCTGGCGCTACTCGCTGTGCAGCTGCGGCAACGACATCGAACCCGAGCGCTTTCTCGACACCCAGTTCGGCATCCTGATCCACGGCCTGCTCGCCGCTCCGGAGGGCGCACGATGAACCGCCGCACCCGCCTTGCCGTCGCTGCGACGGCCGTCCTGCTGCTCGCCGCCTGCGCCCGCGAGGAGGCGAAACCGCTGCCGCTGCGGCCGGTGCTGACCGCCGTCGTCGGTGCCGCCGACGGGCGCGCGGTACAGACCTACGCTGGCGAGGTGCGCTCGCGGATCGAGCAGCCGCTGGCCTTCCGCATTCCCGGCAAGATCGCCGAGCGCCTGGTCGATGCCGGCGCCGTCGTCCGCCCCGGCCAGGCGCTGGCCCGCCTCGACCCGGTCGATGCCGGCCTCGCCGCCGAGGCCGCCGAGGCGCAGCGCCGCCTCGCCGACGCCGACCTGCGCCGCTACCGCGAGCTGCGCGAGAAGAATTTCGTCAGCCAGGCCGCCGTCGATACGCGCCAGACCGCCTTCGATGCCGCCGCCGCGCAGGCCGGGCTGGCCCGCAACCAATCGGCGTACACCGTGCTGCGCGCCGAGCAGCCGGGCGTCGTCGGCCAGGCGCTGGCCGAGGTCGGCCAGGTCGTCGCCGCCGGCCAGCCGGTGTTCCGTATCGCCCGCCTGGATACGCCGGAAGTGGCCATCGCCGTTCCCGAGGGGCGTCTCGCCGAAGTGCGCCGCGCCGCCGCCGTCGAGGTGACGCTGTGGGCCGCGCCGGATCGGCGCTATCGCGGCCGCCTGCGCGAGGTGGCGGCGGTCGCCGATCCGGCCAGCCGCACCTACGCGGCGCGCGTCGCCATCGACGACGCCGACGCGCGCGTCGGCTTCGGCATGAGCGCGACGGTGCGCTTCCTCGCCGACGCCGCCGGCGAGTTTCTCGCCATCCCGGCAGCGGCGCTGTTCCAGAAGGACGGTCGGCCGGCGGTCTGGCTGGTCGGCGCCGATGCCACGGTGTCGCTGCGTCCGGTCGAGGTCGCGCGCTACGGCAGCGATGCCGTCGAGCTGGCGTCCGGCCTCGCCGCCGGCGAGCGCATCGTCGTTGCCGGCGTGCACAAGCTGGCGCCGGGCGAGAAGATCCGCATCGCCGAAGCCGCCGCGGAGCGTACGGATCGCGCGGGTCGCGCGCGATGAGGCACCTCAACCTTTCCGAGTGGGCGCTGCGGCACCGCTCGATGGTGCTCTACCTGATGATCGTTCTGATGGTCGCCGGCACGCTCAGCTACTTCAAGCTCGGCCGTGCCGAGGACCCGGACTTCACCTTCAAGGCGATGGTCGTGCGCACGCTGTGGCCGGGGGCGACGGCGCGCGAGGTCGAGCTGCAGGTCACCGAGCGGCTGGAGAAGAAGCTGCAGGAGACGCCGTGGGTCGACGTCATCCGCTCCAGCTCGCGCGCCGGCGAGTCGATGATCTTCGTGCTGCTCAAGGACTACACGCCGAAGAAGGAGGTGCCGAACGCCTGGTATGAGGTGCGGAAGAAGCTCGACGACGTGCGCCACACGCTGCCCGCCGGCGTGCAGGGGCCGTTCGCCAACGACGAGTTCGGCGACACCTTCGTCAGCATCTTCGCGCTGACCGGCGACGGCTTCGACGACGCCGGCCTGCGCCGCCACGCCGACCGCATCGCGCGCGAGCTGCGCCAGGTGCCGGACGTGAAGAAGGTCGAGCTGGTCGGTGTCCAGGACGAGAAGATCTACGTCGAGATTTCGCACGCCCGGCTGGCGGCGCAGGGGCTGACCGTCGCCCGCATCGCCGAGGCGCTGGCGCGGCAGAACGCGATGGCGCCGGCCGGCTTCTTCGAGACGACGAGCGACCGCGTCCGCCTGCGCGTCGACGGCGACCTCGCTGGTGTCGACAGCGTGAAGGCGACGCCGGTCGTCGCCAACGGCCGCGTCTACCGCCTCGGTGACCTCGCCGACGTGAAGCGCGGTTTCGTCGAACCGCCGGCGCCGCGCATGCGCGTGCAGGGGCGGGACGCCGTCGGTATCGCCGTGGCGATGGCCAGGGGCGGCGACGTGATCCATCTCGGCGAGCGGCTGAAGGCGCAGATGCAGCGGCTGGAAGCCGACCTGCCGACCGGCCTCGACGTGCATGTCGTTGCCGACCAGCCGGAAATCGTCAAGCAGTCGATCCGGCTCTTCGTCTTCTCGCTCGGCGAGGCGATCGCCATCGTGCTGGCCGTTTCCTTCCTCAGCCTCGGCCTGCGCACCGGCACCGTCGTCGCGCTGTCGATTCCGCTGGTGCTGGCGGTGACCTTCCTGCTGATGCTGGTCTTCGGCATCGACCTGCAGCGCATCTCGCTCGGTGCGCTGGTGATCGCGCTCGGCCTCCTCGTCGACGACGCGATCATCGCCGTCGAGATGATGGTGGTGAAGATGGAGCAGGGCTGGGACCGCTTCCGCGCGGCGACCTTCGCCTACACCTCGACCGCCTTCCCGATGCTCACCGGCACGCTGATCACCGCCGCCGGCTTCATGCCGGTCGGCTTCGCGCGCTCGGCGGCCGGGGAATACACCTTCTCGATCTTCGCCGTGGTGACCATCGCGCTGCTCGTTTCGTGGATCGTCGCCGTCGTCTTCACGCCCTACCTCGGCTACAAGCTGCTCGACCCGCAGAAGCTTGCCGCAAAGGCGCAGCAGCACGGCGACGACATTTACGAGACGCCGTTCTACCGCCGCTTCCGGGCGCTCGTCGACGGGTGCGTGCGTCGCCGCTGGCTGGTCATCGCCGCCACCGCCGGCGCCTTCGCGCTGGCCATCGCCGCCTTCAACGGCGGCGTGCAGAAGCAGTTCTTCCCGGCTTCCAGTCGGCCGGAACTGCTGATCGACCTGTGGCTGCCGCAGGGCGCCTCGCTGAAGGCGAGCGACGAGGCGACGCGGCAGGTCGAGCGCCTGCTGCTCGATACGCCGGAGATGGCGCACTCGGTGCAGGCCGTCGCCGCCTACGTCGGCAACGGCAGCCCGCGCTTCTACCTGCCGCTCGACCAGAAGCTCTTTCACGACAACTTCGCGCAGCTGGTGATCACGACGCACGGCATCGAGGCGCGCGAGGATCTCAAGGCGCGGCTGGAGGCGGCCTTCGCCAGCGCGGACGGACGCTGGTCGGCGGTGCGCGCGCGCGTGCTGCGGCTGGAGAACGGGCCGCCGGTCGGCTACCCGATCCAGTTCCGTGTCTCCGGCGAGGACATCGGTGCGCTGCACCGCGCCGCCGAGGACGTGGCGGCGGTGATGCGCGCCAATCCGAACACCGCCGACGTCAGCTTCGACTGGCACGAGATGGCGAAGAGCGTCCGCCTGGAAGTCGACCAGGAGCGGGCGCGCGCGCTCGGCGTCAGCACGCAGGATCTGTCGCAGGCGCTGCAGACGGTGCTCGTCGGCGCGCCGGCGACGCAGCTGCGCGACGGCGACCAGTCGGTCGATGTGGTCATCCGGGCGACGCCGGCCGAGCGCGCCGACCTCGCCGCGCTGGCCGACATCAACGTGCCGGCGGCCGGCGGCCGTTACGTGCCGCTGGCGCAGGTGGCGAAGATCCGCTACGAACAGGAGGCCGGCCAGATCTGGCGGCGCAACCGTCTGCCGACGGTGACGGTGATGGCCGACATCCGCGGCAACCTGCAGGCACCGGTGGTCTCGGCGCAGATCGATCCGGCGCTCGACGCCGTTCGGGCGACGCTGCCGCCCGGCTTCCGCATCGAACTCGGCGGCACCACCGAGGAATCGGCGAAGGGCGAAAGCTCGATCAAGGCGGTGATGCCGATCATGCTGGTTGCGGTCATTACGTTGCTGATGATGCAGCTGCAGAGCATCGGACGCACGCTGATGGTGCTGCTGACGGCGCCGCTCGGGCTGATCGGCGTGGCGCTGGCGCTGCTCGTCTTCAAGGTGCCCTTCGGCTTCGTCGCCAACCTTGGCGTCATCGCGCTGTCCGGGATGATCATGCGCAACTCGGTGATCCTCGTCGACCAGATCGAGCAGGACGAGAAGGCCGGCAAACCGACCTGGGAGGCGATCGTCGGCTCGACCGTGCGCCGCTTCCGGCCGATCATGCTGACCGCGGCGGCGGCGATCCTGGCGATGATCCCGCTGACGCGCAGCGTTTTCTGGGGGCCGATGGCGGTCGCCATCATGGGCGGCCTGATCGTCGCCACGGCGCTGACGCTGCTCTTCCTGCCGGCGCTCTACGCCGCCTGGTACCGGGTCACCCCCGAAACAAGGCGCCCGGCCCGCGAGGTATAATCGCGCTTTCTTTGGACAGACATATTAGCTTCGACTAATATGCATACGCGACGGGGTAAGCGATGAACATGGCGGTCAACATGGATTTCGAACAGGCACGCTTCAACATGATCGAGCAGCAGATCCGCCCGTGGGAGGTGCTGGATCCGGAAGTGCTCGGCCTGCTGTCGCAGGTGAAGCGCGAGGAATTCGTGCCGGAGGGCAGCAAGGCGCTGGCCTTCGCCGACGTCGAGCTGCCGCTGGCCAACGGGACGACGATGCTCGAACCGAAGGTCGAGGCCCGCCTGCTGCAGGAAGCCGGCGTCAAGGCTTCCGACAAGGTGCTCGAGATCGGCACCGGCAGCGGCTACATGGCGGCGCTGCTCGCGTCGCGCGCGGCGTCGGTAATCTCGGTCGAGATCGACGGCGCCCAGCTCGAAGTCGCCCGCCAGAACCTGGCCCGCGCCGGCATCGCCAACGTCAACCTGGTCAAGGGCGACGGCGCCCGCGGCTGGGCGAACGGCGCGCCGTTCGACGTCATCGTCGTTTCCGCGTCGCTGCCGGTGCTGCCGGACGAAATGCTGCAGCAGCTGAAGGTCGGCGGCCGCCTGGTGGCGATCGTCGGCGAGGCGCCGGCGATGGAAGCGCAGTTGGTGACGCGCACCGGCGAGTCCACCTTCAACACCGTGAACCTGTTCGAAACCGTGACGGCGCCGCTGAAGAACGCCGTCCAGCGCGAGCAGTTCGTCTTCTGATTCCCGCGGAGGGCAATGCGACAGATCTCGGCAAGCGAACTCGCGGAATGGCTGGCGGCCGCCGGCCGCCAGGAGCGCAGTCGGCCGGTGCTGCTCGACGTGCGCGAACCGTGGGAGACGACGATCTGTCGCATCGACGGCGCGCTCGCGCTGCCGATGGCGGCGCTGCCGCCGCGTTTGCAGGAACTCGACCCTGACGCCGAGACGGTGGTCGTCTGCCACCACGGCGTCCGCTCCTTCCAGGTTGCGCTCTTCCTCGAGCGCAATGGATTCGCTTCCGTCTACAACCTCAGCGGTGGCGTCGCGGCCTGGGCCGACGACGTCGATCCGTCGATGCCGCGTTACTGACCGGATTCCTGCCATGCCCTCGATGAAGAAACTCGCCGCCCTCCTGTCCGCCGCCCTTCTCGCCGGTAGCGCCGGCGCCGCCGACCTGCTGCAGGTCTATCGGCTGGCGCTCGACAACGATCCGCAGTTCCTCGCCGCCCGCCACCTGGCCGACGCTGGCCGCGAAAAGGAGGCGCAGGGGCTGGCCGGCCTGCTGCCGACGCTCGGCGCCTCGGCGAACACGCAATGGAACGACCTCCGCCGCGACGTGAACGGCATGGCCGCGGCGAAGGCCGACTACAACAGCCACGGTTACACGGTGACGTTGTCGCAGCCGGTGTTCCGCTGGCAGAACGTGGTTGCCTGGCAACAGGGCAAGACGCAGGCGGTGCAGGCCGAGACGCAGTTCGCGCAGGCGCGGCAGGATGTCATCCTGCGCGTCGCCCAGGCCTATTTCGACGTGCTCTACGCCGAGGAGAACCTGCGCGCGCTGCAGGCGCAGAAGAAGGCGATCGCGCAGCAGCTGGAACAGGCGAAGAAGAATTTCGAGGTCGGAACGGCGACCATCGTCGACACGCACGAGGCGCAGTCGCGCTTCGATCTGGCGACGGCGCAGGAGATTGCCGCCGACAGCGACCTGGAGATCAAGCGGCGGGCGCTCGAAGTGATCGTCGGCCGCGATCCCGGTGCCCTCGCCCAGTTGCGCGAGAAGGCGGCGCTCGAGCGGCCGCAGCCGGAGGCGCTGGCGCCCTGGGTCGCTGCCGCCGAGAACGATGCCCTCACGGTGCAGCTGCAGCAGCTCGCCGTCGAGCTTGCCGCCCGGGAGGTCGAGCGCAACCGCGCCGGCCACTACCCGACGCTGGACGCCGTCGTCGCCCACGGCGACGCCGCGCAGAACGCCGCGCTGCCGACGCTCGGCACCAACCCGGGGCCGGGCTTCGAGACGCGCTCGACGACCGCCGCGTTGCAGCTGAACATTCCGCTCTATCAGGGCGGGCTGGTCAATTCGCGGACACGCGAGGCCGCCGCCAACCGCGAGGCGGCCCGTCAGCAGCTCGAAGCCGCGCGCCGCAACGCCGCGCAGGCCGCGCGTCAGGCCTGGCTCGGCGTCGCCAACGGTACCGCGCAGGTGGCGGCGCTGAAGGCGGCGCTGGTTTCCAGTCAGAGCTCGCTCGAATCGAACCGGCTCGGCTACGAGGTCGGCGTGCGCATCGGCATCGACGTGCTGAACGCCGAGCAGCAGCTCTACGCGACCCGCCGCGACCTGGCGCGCGCCTGGTACGACACGCTGCTCGCCCAGCTGCGCCTGAAGGCCGCCGTCGGCACGCTGGAGGAAGCCGACCTGGCGCGGGTCAACGCGTTGCTCGCGCAGTAAGCCGGTTCTTCATTTCGCGGATGCCGGTCGGCGTCCGCCGAGCCTATCCAGCCGCGCCATCGTCCGCGCCGTCGCGCCCTGATGGGCGCGGCTGAAGGCGAGCGCCTTTTCCCGCATGTCCGCCCGCAGTTCCGGCCGGGCGAGAATCTCCGCCACCGCATCGGCCAGTTCGCCGGCATCGCCGATCCGCCGCGCCGCGCCGCAGGCCACCGCGTCGTCGGCCGCCTGCGCGAAGTTGAAGGTGTGCGGGCCGACGATCACCGGGCAGCCGCAGGCCGCCGCCTCGATCAGGTTCTGCCCGCCGAAGGGCAGCAACGAGCCGCCGATCAGTGCAAGATCGGCGGCCGCGTAGTAGCTCGCCATCTCACCCATGCTGTCGCCCAGCCAGACCTGCGTGCCGGCGTCCGGGAATTCCTCCAGGCTGCGCCGTTTCAGCGTCAGGCCGCGACTTTCGACCAGCGCGGCGACTTCGGCGAAGCGCTGCGGGTGGCGCGGCACGAGGATCAGCAGCGCATTCGGCACGGCGATCCGGGCAAAGGCGTCGAGAACCGGCGCTTCCTCGCCGTCGCGCGTCGATGCTGCCAGCCACACCGGCCGGCCGCCGATCTCGGCGCGCCAGTTGGCGCCGTGCGCGAGCTTCGCCGGGTCCGGGGTCACGTCGAACTTGAGGTTGCCGGTGACCTGCGGCGCGCGCGCGCCGACGCTCTGCAGTCGCGCGGCGTCGTTGGCGGTCTGCGCGGCGACCAGGTCGAGCGCGGCGAAGGCCGGCGCGACCAGCGCGCGCAGTCGCCGGTAGCCGCGCTGCGACTTGGCCGACAGGCGGGCGTTCACCAGCGCCAGCGGAATGCCGCGCGCCTTCGCTGCGGCGATCACGTTCGGCCACAGCTCGGTTTCCATGAAGATGCCGACCTCCGGCCGGAAGCGGTCGAGGAAGCGCGCCGCGGCGTCCGGCAGGTCGTAGGGCAGGTAGGCCTGGACGACCCGGCCGGGGTGGCGGTCGACGTACATCTTCCCGGTGTCGCGTCCGGTCGGCGTCATGTGCGTCAGCAGCAATGTGTGCCGCGGGTGGGCGGCGAGCAAGGCCTCGACCAGCGGCTCGGCGGCGCGCGTCTCGCCGACCGACACCGCGTGCAGCCAGAGCAGCGGGCCGGACGGCTGTTGCGGATAGAAGCCGTAGCGCTCGCCGACGTGCTGCCGGTACTCGGGCTGCTTGCGGCCGCGCAGCAGCAGGCGCAGCCAGACCAGCGGCTGCGCCAGGTAGAAGGCGAGCGAATAGAGCAGGCGAGCCATCAGCCGGCGAGCGCCTCGTCGGTGACGGTCAGGACCTCGCCGACGGCGGGTGAGCGGCCGGTGCCACCGAGGTTGCGGGCGAAGCCGGCGCCGGCGACGCCGGTCAGCGCCGGCTCGGTGGCGGTGTAGAGGGCAACGGTCGGCACCTGCAGCGCGGCGGCGAGGTGGGCGAGGCCGGTGTCGACGCCGACGGCCAGCTGCGCCCGGCCGAGGACGCCGGCGAGTTCGCGGATGGAGAGCGGCGGTGCGGCGACGGCGCCTGGGATGGCGGCGGCGATGCGCGCCGCGCGCGCGCGTTCGGTCGCGTTGCCGGCTGGAAGAATCGGGGTCAGACCGCGTTTCACGAGTTCCTGTCCGAGCGCGATCCAGTCGGCCTCAGGCCACAGCTTGTCGTCGCGGCTGGTCGCGGTGAGCAGCACGGCGAGCGGGTTTTCCAGCAGCCAGGGGGCGGCGAAGGCCGGCGCGGCGATGCCGTAGTCGAGCGTCGGCGGCAGCGCATAGCCGAAGGCGGCGGCGGCCAGCCGGCGGTTGCGTTCGACCGCGTGCAGTTCGCGCGGCACGGCGAAGGTTTCGTCGTAGAAGCGGGCGGCGATCGGTTCGCGCGCCGAGTCGCGGTCGTGGCCGAGGCGGCGGCCGGCGGCCTGCGCCGCGATCAGCGCGCTCTTCAGCAGACCCTGCGTGTCGAGCACCGCGTCGTAGCCGCCGCCGGCGAGGCGGCGGCGCAGCGTGCCGATCTCGCGCCAGGTGGCGCCCGAGAAAAGCCGCTTGCGCCAGCGGCGGACGGCGACCGGGATCGTCTCGCGGACGACCGGGGAGAGGCGCGGGATGTCGGCGAAGGACTCCTCGACGCACCAGTCGATCTCGATGCCGGGGAACTGCCGGGCGAGGTCGGCGGCGACCGGCAGGTTGTGGATGACGTCGCCGAGCGAGGAGGTTTTGACCAGCAGGATGCGCATCGCAGGTAAAATGAGGCCCTTTGCCCCGGCAAAGGCCGCATTATAAGGGATCGCCCCGCATGCAGCGCCCCGCTTCCCCGTTGTCCTTCACCTTCCGTCTCGCCGTTCGCGGCGCGGCGGCGTCCGTTCGCGCGGAGCAACGACGGTGAAGGTGCTGGTCACCGGCGGCGCCGGCTACATCGGCTCGCACACCTGCGTCGAACTGCTGACGGCGGGCTGCGAGGTCGTCGTTTTCGACAACCTGTGCAACTCGCGGCAAGAGGCGTTGCGCCGCGTCGCCCGCATCGCCGGCCGCACGCCGGAGTTCGTGCGCGGCGACGTGCGCGACGGCGAGGCGCTCGCCCGGCTGTTCGCCGCATACCGTATCGACGCGGTGATCCACTTCGCCGGACTGAAGGCGGTCGGCGAGTCGGTCGAACAGCCGCTCGCCTACTACGACAACAACGTGCATGGCAGCCTCGCGCTGCTGCGGGCGATGGACGCCGCCGGCGTGCGCACGCTGGTCTTCAGTTCGTCGGCGACGGTCTATGGCGACCCGGCGTCGGTGCCGATCCGCGAGGACTTCCCGCTGTCGGCGACCAATCCCTACGGCCGCAGCAAGCTGATGGTCGAGGACGTCCTGCGCGACCTGGCGCACGCCGATGCCAGCTGGCGACTGGCCATCCTGCGCTACTTCAACCCGGTCGGCGCGCATGAATCGGGGCTGATCGGCGAGGACCCGGCCGGCGTTCCCGACAACCTGCTGCCCTTCGTCGGGCAGGTGGCGGTCGGGCGTCTGCCGGAGCTGGCGGTGTTCGGCGGCGACTATCCGACGCCGGACGGCACCGGTGTGCGCGATTACATCCACGTCGTCGATCTCGCGCGCGGGCACCTGAAGGCGCTCGCCGCGCTGCGCCAGCGGACCGGCGTGCTCACCGCCAACCTCGGCACCGGCCGCGGTTATTCGGTGCTGGAGATGGTCGCCGCCTTCGCCCGCGCCAGCGGCCGCGCGATCCCGTACCGCATCGCGCCGCGCCGGCCCGGCGACGTCGCCGCCTGCTACGCCGATCCGGCGTACGCGGCCGAGACGCTCGGCTGGCGGGCGGAATTCGACCTCGACCGCATGTGCGCCGACGCCTGGCGCTGGCAATCGCTGAACCCCGACGGCTACGGCGCCGCGGACTGAACGAGAAATAACAGGGAGCAGGGCATGACCATCCTCGTCACCGGCGGTGCCGGCTTCATCGGCGCCAATTTCGTCCTCGACTGGCTGGCCCGGTCGGACGAACCCGTCGTCAACCTCGACAAGCTGACCTACGCCGGCAACCTCGAGAACCTCAAGTCGCTGCAGGGCGATGCGCGCCACCTTTTCGTGCGCGGCGACATCGGCGACCGCGAACTGGTCGCTGCGCTGCTCGCGCAGCACAAGCCGCGCGCGGTTGTCAGCTTCGCCGCCGAGAGCCACGTCGACCGCTCGATCCACGGCCCGGGTGAATTCATCCAGACCAACATCGTCGGTACCTTCACCCTGCTCGAGTGCGTGCGCGCCCACTACGCGACGCTCGCCGACGCCGAGCGGCAGGCCTTCCGCTTCCTGCACGTGTCGACCGACGAGGTGTACGGCTCGCTGGCGACGGACGACCCGCCCTTCACCGAAAGCAACCCCTACCAGCCGAACAGCCCGTACTCGGCGTCGAAGGCGGCCTCCGACCACCTCGTGCGCGCCTACCACCACACCTACGGCCTGCCGGTGCTGACGACCAATTGCTCGAACAACTACGGCCCGTACCAGTTCCCGGAAAAGCTGATCCCGCTGATGATCCACAACGCGCTGGCCGGCAAGCCGCTGCCGATCTACGGCGATGGCCAGCAGATCCGCGACTGGCTGTTCGTCGGCGATCACTGCGCGGCGATCCGCCGCGTGCTGGAAGCCGGTCGTCTGGGCGAGGTGTACAACATCGGCGGCTGGAACGAGATGCCGAACCTGCAGATCGTGCACACGCTGTGCGACCTGCTCGACGCGGCGCGACCGAAGGCCGCCGGCTCCTACCGCGACCAGATCACCTACGTCACCGACCGTCCCGGCCACGATCGCCGTTACGCGATCGACGCGAGGAAGATCGAGCGTGAGCTCGGCTGGCGGCCGGCGGAGACCTTCGATACCGGCATCCGCAAGACCGTCCAGTGGTATCTCGACAACGCCGGCTGGGTCGCCGACGTGACTTCCGGCGCCTACCGGCAATGGACCGAACAGAACTACGGGCAGCGCGCATGACGCCGATCCTGCTCTTCGGCTGCGACGGCCAGGTTGGCTGGCAGCTGCAGCGCGCGCTGTCGCCGCTCGGCGTCGTCACCGCGCTCGACCGCGCGCAATGCGACCTCGCCGACCCGGCGGCGATCCGTGCGGCGATCGCCGCGGTGAAGCCGCGCATCATCGTGAACGCCGCCGCCTACACGGCAGTGGACCGCGCCGAGAGCGAGCCGGCTCTGGCGCGGGCGGTCAACGCCACGGCGCCGACGGTGATGGCCGAGGCGGCGAAACCGCTCGGCGCGCTGCTCGTCCATTACTCGACCGATTACGTCTTCGACGGCAGCAAGCCGGCGCCCTACGTCGAGAGCGACCCGACCTGTCCGCTCTCGGTCTACGGCGCGAGCAAACGCGACGGCGAGGACGGCATCCTCGCCGCCGGCGGTCGCGCGCTGATCTTCCGCACCAGTTGGGTGTTCGGCGCGCGCGGCCACAACTTCGTCAAGACCGTGCTGCGGCTTGCCGGCGAAGGGAAAGCGCTGCGCATCGTCGACGACCAGGTCGGCGCGCCGACGCCGGCGGCGCTGATCTCCGACGTCACCGGCCAGATCCTCGCCGCGACGCGGCGCGGCAGCGAAATCGGCGACTCCCGCCTGTACCATCTCGCCGCCGCCGACCCGGTCAGCTGGTGCGGCTTCGCCCGCGAAATCCTGCGTCTGGCGGCAACGACGCCGGGCCTTGAAGGCCTGCCGACGCCGGAATCGGTGGCCGCCATCGGCACCGCCGACTATCCGACACCGGCGCGCCGGCCGGCGAATTCGCGCCTCGACTGCGGCAGGCTCGAAGACGACTTCGACCTCGACCTGCCCGACTGGCGCCCCTTCCTTTCCCGCATGCTGCAACTTCTCGCCCTGAAGAAATCGAATGGCTACTAAACGCAAAGGCATCATCCTCGCCGGCGGCGCCGGCACCCGCCTGCACCCGGCGACGCTGTCCGTCTCCAAGCAGCTGCTGCCGGTGTTCGACAAGCCGATGATCTACTACCCGCTGACGACGCTGATGCTCGCCGGCATCCGCGAGATCCTGGTGATCTCGACGCCGCAGGACACGCCGCGCTTCGAGCAGCTGCTCGGCGACGGTTCGCAGTGGGGCATCGAACTGACCTATGCCGTGCAGCCCAGCCCGGACGGGCTGGCGCAGGCCTTCATCATCGGCGACACATTCATCGGCGACGATCTGTCGGCGCTGGTGCTCGGCGACAACATCTTCTACGGCCACGATTTCCACCGCCTGCTCGACAGCGCCGCCGCGCGCGACGACGGCGCGACCGTCTTCGCCTACCACGTGCACGCTCCCGAGCGCTACGGCGTCGCCGAGTTCGATGCCGGCGGCAAGGTCGTCAGCCTGGAGGAAAAGCCGAAGCTGCCGAAGTCGAATTACGCGGTGACCGGACTCTACTTCTACGACCGGCAGGTCGTCGAGCTGGCGAAAAATCTGAAGCCGTCGGCGCGCGGCGAGCTGGAAATCACCGATCTCAACCGCCTCTATCTGGAGCAGGGCACGCTGTCGGTCGAGATCATGGGCCGCGGCTACGCTTGGCTCGACACCGGCACGCACGAATCATTGCTCGAAGCCAGCCAGTTCATCGCCACTCTGGAAAATCGGCAGGGCCTGAAGGTCGCCTGCCCCGAGGAAATTTCCTGGCGTCAGGGCTGGATCGACGCCGCACAGCTGCAGGCCCTCGCCGCGCCGCTGGCCAAGAATGGCTACGGTCAGTACCTGCAGCGCCTGCTCAGGGAGGCGGTGTTCTGATGAAGGCGACGCGGCTGGACATTCCCGATGTCGTCCTGCTCGAACCACGCGTGTTCGGCGACGATCGCGGATTTTTCTACGAGAGCTACAACCGGCAGGTGTTTAACGAAGCAACCGGTCTCGATCCGGACTTCGTGCAGGACAACCATTCCCGCTCGGTGCAGGGCGTGCTGCGCGGCCTGCACTACCAGCTGCCGCCGAAGGCGCAGGGCAAACTGGTGCGGGTCGTCGACGGCGAGGTGTTCGACGTCGCCGTCGACATCCGCAAGGGGTCGCCGACCTTCGGCCGGTGGGTCGGCGAGGTGCTGTCGGCGGAGAACAAGCGGCAGATGTGGATTCCGCCGGGGTTTGCGCATGGGTTCCTGATCTTGTCGGAGACGGCGGAGTTTCTGTACAAGACGACGGACTATTATTCGCCGGCGCATGAGCGGTGTATCCGCTGGGACGATCCGGAAATCGGCATCGTTTGGCCGCGCGAGGCGCCTCCAATTCTTTCGCCAAAGGATGTGATTGCGCCGGGGTTGGCTGCTGCGGAACTTTCCTGAAAACGGGAATATGCTTCGCTCTTCCCGTCTCCATCGCTGAATGATGACTGCGCTGCCATGAGCACCTACGCCATCGGCGACATTCAGGGTTGCCACGACTCCTTCCTGCGCCTGCTCGACACCTGCGCCTTCGATCCGGCGTGCGACCGCCTGTGGCTGGTCGGCGACCTGGTCAACCGCGGCCCGCATTCGCTGGCCACGCTGCGTACCGTGAAGGCGCTCGGCGACGCGGCGCTGACCGTGCTCGGCAATCACGACCTCTACCTGCTGATGGTCGCCGAGGGCGTCGAGAAGCGCCGCGGCAAGGACGACACTCTCGACGAGATCCTCGCCGCGCCGGACCGCGACGAGTTGCTCGACTGGCTGCGCCGGCAGCCGCTGTGCCACGTCGAGCGCGGCTTCTGCCTGGTGCATGCCGGGCTGCTGCCGCAGTGGCACGCGCATCGGGCGCGCGCGCTCGCCGCCGAGGTCGAGGCGCTGCTGCAGGGCGAGCGCTACCGCGAGACGCTGGCGCACATGTGGGGCAGCGAGCCGGCGCAGTGGGCGGACGATCTCGCCGGTTGGGAGCGCATGCGCGTCGTCGTGAACGCGATGACGCGCATGCGCTTCTGCTCGCCGGAGGGCGTCATGGAATTCCAGACCAAGGGCGAGGTCGCCGACGCGCCGCCAGGCTACCTGCCGTGGTTCGAGGTGCCGGATCGCAAGAGCGCCGACCACGTGCTGGTCACCGGCCACTGGTCGGCACTCGGCCTGCGCGTCGAGCCTAATCTGCTGGCGCTGGACTCGGGCTGCCTGTGGGGTCGGCACCTGACGGCAGTGCGGCTGGAAGACCGGCGGATTTTCCAGGTCCACTGCTCGCCGGCGGAAGCCCGAGGCTGAGCGCGATCCCATCGTGCGCGGCGCGCGCCAGTTCGCGCCGCTCGCGGCCGGGCGTCGGCAGTGGCGGCGTCGGCCGCAGGCGGGCGACGATGCTTCGTTCGGCCAGCATTGCAGCGAGGCATTGGCCGAGGCTGGTATCGCCGACGTAGGCCGGCGCCAGCGAACGCCGGCCGTCCGGCGTCTCGTAGGCGAGCGCCAGCGGCTGGATCGGCCGGCCGGTTTCCACCGCCGGCTGCAGCAGCGCGCCATGGAAGCCGAGCAGGCAACTGCCGTCGGTGGTCGTGCCCTCGGGAAAGATCGCGACGTCCTTGTCCGCATTCAGCAAGGCATCGATCTCGGCGTTGACGATCTTTGCGTGGCCGCGGCTGCCGCGGCGCAGGAAAACTGTGTCGGTCTTCGCCGCCAGCCAGCCGGCCAGCGGCCATTCGCGCACTTCCGCCTTGGACACGAAGGCCACCGGCCGCGCCGCGTTGATGACGAAGACGTCGATCCAGGAGATGTGGTTGGCGACGATCAGGCTGCCCGGCGCGATGCCGCCGAGCGCCGCGTCGAGCTGGATGCCGAGGATGTCGAGCAGGCGTCGCGACCAGCGCTGCTTCAGCGCCAGCCGGCGGCCGTCGTCGACCCGTGGGTAGATCAGCGCGACGGTGGCCAGCCCGCGCAGCAGGTGCGTCGCCAGACGGAGGGCGCGCAGGGCGCGGACGATGCGCGGCGTCGGTGTCTGCTTCAGTCTCGGTTCCCCAGGAAGTGGCGCGCGTAGCGCGCGTCGAGCCGGCTCATCGGCAGCAGCACCGGCAGGTCGGCGGTGTTGAAGTCCGGATCCCAGGCCGGCGCGCCGCAGATCCAGGCGCCAGCGCGCAGGTAGCCCTTGACCAGCGGCGGCACCGGCGGCCGCTGCGCCTCCGGCAGGTCGCCGTCGAGCGCCGCCAGCGGCAGTGGGCAACGCGGGAAGACGCGGTATTCGAGCGGGCTCATGTGCTCGCCGAGGCGATTATACAGGCTGGCCGCGGCATGCCCGCCGTCGGCCATGCTGACGCTGGCGCAGCCGATCAGGAAGTCGTGGCCGCCGTCGATCATGTAGCGCGCGAGGCCGGCCCACAGCAGCGCGATCGTCGCGCCGCTGCGGTAGTCCGCGTGCACGCACGAGCGGCCGATTTCGACCAGGCGCGGACGCAGGTGCTGCAGCCGGGTCAGGTCGAACTCGTTTTCCGAGTAATAGCCGCCGACGCGCTTGGCGGCCTGCGGCGACAGGATGCGGTAGGTGCCGACGACTTCCGCGGTCCGTTCGTCGCGGACGATCAGGTGCTCGCAGTAGGGATCGTAGAGGTCGTGGTCGATGCCCGGCGTGCGCGTCGGCAGGCGGGCGCCGAGTTCGTCGGCGAAGACGCGGTAGCGCAGGCGCTTCGCCTCATCGATCTCGCGTTCGCCGCGGGCGAGGGCGACGCTCAGTTCGGGGCGCGCCGGGCGGGAGTGCAGCTGTTGGAGTGGGGTGTGCGTGCTGGTCGTCATGGTCGTTCTCCTCGTTGTTGTGGAGAACGACTCTAGGCGGCGCGCGTTACGCGCCCTTGTCGGGCAGGTTACCGGCGGGTTTCAGCGGCGGGAGGGCGGCGGCCGGAGAGGATGTGTTTCCCGAGAGGGCTTGAGCTTATAGACACGGCCCTTAGAACAGCGGATAATGTGATTTATTTGTCATATTTATCCGTGATGAAACAAGAAAAGGAAGTCAGGACGCTGGATCAGCTGTACGCGCTGCGCAAGCAGGTTGTCCGCCTGTCACTGGCCGGCAAGCCGGTGATGGAAATCGTTACGCTGACGGGGCTGAGCTGGACCGGGGTGCGCAAGGCGCTGGATTTGTACGCATCCGGCGGAATTGCGGCACTGAAGCCGGCGAAACGGGGGCGCAAGGTAGGCGCCTGCCGTGTGCTGAGCGAGGAAGAAGAGCGGCGGATTCGCAGCATCATCTGCGACAAGCGCCCGGAGCAGCTGAAGATGGACTTTGCGCTCTGGAGTCGGGCGGCGGTGATGGCCCTGATCAAGCAGGAGTGCGGCATCGATCTGCAGGTGCGCTCGGTGGGGAAATATCTGGCCCGCTGGGGCTTCACGCCGCAGAAGCCGATCCGGAAGGCCTACGAGCAGAACGAGGCGGTGGTCAAGCAATGGCTTGAGGAAAGCTATCCGGCGATCGACGCGCAGGCGCGGGTAGAGGGCGGAGAGATCCACTGGGGCGACGAAACTGCACTGGTGAATACGGATGTCCGCGGTCGCAGTTATGCGCCAGCGGGGAAGACGCCGGTGACCCGCACCGTGGGCGGCACCCGGCAAAAGCTGTCGATGATCGCGACCGTGACCAACCAGGGAAAGACCCGGTGGATGATCATCGACGAAGCGTTCAATGCCGACCGGCTGATCGAGTTCCTTGAAGCCCTGATCCGGGATGCCGGCCGTAAGGTCTTCCTGATCCTCGACAACCTGCGTGTCCATCACAGCAAGCCCGTCAAGGAATGGCTGTCCACGCGCAAGAAACAAATCGAGATTTTCTACCTGCCCAGCTACAGCCCAGAATTGAACCCTGAGGAGCGCCTCAATGGCGATCTCAAGCAGGCCATCGGAAAAAAGGTGCCCATTCGAACCAAGGCAAAGCTGCGGGCGGCAACCTCTGCGCACATGGAGCAGCTCGAACGCGAGCCGGAGCGCGTTATGGCCTACTTCCGCGACCCCCATGTGCTCTATGCCGCATGATGAGTTTTTCGGGCCGGATCAATAGGCCCCTTTGTCTCGCGATGTGCGTGCACATCGCTCAGTGCGTCACCCGCGTGCCGCCGGCGCCGGAGAGCAGGCGGACGCGGTCGCCGGCGCGGAAGATCTCGTCGGCTTCCTGGACGACGGCGGTCATCTGGCCGTTGTCGAGACGGACGGTAATCTCCAGCCCGGTCTTGCGCGTCGTGCCTTCCTCGATCGCCGCGCCGGCGATGCCGCCGACTACCGCACCGACGACGGCGCCGACGATCTGGCCTTTGCCGCCGCCGATGTGGCTGCCGCCGACGCCACCGGCGACCGCCCCGGCACCGGTGCCGACGCCGGACTTGGTGCCTTCGATCTGCACTTCGCGCACGCTCTCGACGACGCCGGTGCGCACGACCATCTCCTGGCGCGTCTGGTCACGCGTGTAGGCGCCGCCGGACTTGCTGGCGGCGCAGCCGGCGACGGTCGCGGCGACGAGGGCGAGGGTGACGGCGGCAAATTTGCGGTTCATGCGCATCTCCGGGAAGAAGAAAGTTACCAAGGGCGGCAGCCAAACGCGTCGGCGAAGCGGCGAGCGATCTCCTCGCGGCTCGGCGCGTGGTTCTGTCCGCCGCGATGGGCGATCTTGATCGCGCCCATCACCGCTGCCAGGCGACCGGTGTCGAGCCAGTTCCAGCCGCGCGCGATGCCGTAGAGCAGACCGGCGCGGTAGGCGTCGCCGCAGCCGGTCGGGTCGACGATGGCATCAGCCTTAACGCACGGGATCTCATGGCGTTGACCGTCGGCGAAGATCCACGAGCCCTCGCCGCCGCGGGTGACGACCAGTGCCTTGACCTTGGTCGCCAGTGTCTCCAGCGACTGGCCGGTGCGCTCGCAGGCGAGCTGCGCCTCGTAGTCGTTGAAGCAGGCGTAGTCGGCGAGTTCCAGGAAATCGTTCAGGTCGTCGCCGGAGAACATCGGCAGCCCCTGGCCCGGATCGAAGATGAACGGCACGCCGGCGGCGGCGAAGTCGCGCGCGTGCTGCAGCATGCCCTCGCGGCCGTCCGGGGCGACGATGCCGAGCACGCTGCCGGCGGCGTGGTGCACCTTGTTCAGGTGCGAGAAGCTCATCGCCCCCGGGTGGAAGGCGGTGATCTGGTTGTCGTCGAGGTCGGTGGTGATGAAGGCCTGCGCGGTGAAGCTGCCGGGGATGTGGCGGACGTGGTCGCGCGGCAGGCCGAGCTTGTCCAGTCGCTCAAGGTAGGGGCCGGCGTCGTCGCCGACGGTGGCCATGATGTACGGCTCGCCATCGAGGAGCATCAGGTTGTAGGCGATGTTGCCGGCGCAGCCGCCGTATTCGCGGCGAAGTTCGGGGACCAGGAAGGCAACGTTCAGGATATGGATCTGATCGGGCAGGATGTGGTTCTTGAATCGGTCGCTGAAGACCATGATGTTGTCGAAGGCGATCGAGCCGCAGATCAGCGTTTTCATGTCGTTACTTTCGTGGAGGTATCGTCAGGGATAGAAGACGTAGAGGCGGTAGCCGGCGGCGGTGACGTCCTTCGCCTCCAGCCAGAGGCGGATGCCGATCTCGCCGTTCGGCGGAAAGACGGTCGGATCGAGCTTTGCCGGCAGGTAGTCGGCCGGTTCGAGCACGCGGCGCAGCACGGCGTCGTCGCGCATGTCGGTCAGCGTCAGTTCGAGCAGCGGCCAGGCCTGGGCGTAGTCGGCCCGGTTCTTCAGCGTTGCCGACAGCGTCAGCAGGCCGCCGCGCGCCGGGTCGATCTGCAGGTCGGAGGACTCGATGCTGACCAGTTCGCTGTGGCGCGGCAGCGGGATGTCGCAGCCGAGCGCCGTGCACATCAGTTCCAGCGCCGGGCGCAGGTTCGGGCTGGCGACGGCCAGTTCGGCGCGGAAACGGTGGGCGGCCTGGCCGGCGAGCGCGACGATCAGCAGCAGCGCCGTCAGCACGAACGGCCAGCGCGGGTGGGCGGCCGTTTCGGCGAGGGTCGTGGTGCCGGTGAAGGCGCCTTCGGCCCATTTGTTGTAGCCGGGGACCTGCGTCGCTTCGCGGGCGGCGACGAGGCCGGCGGCGAGCGCCTTGTCGCGGATGGCGTCGGCGGAGAGCGGCGGCGTTTCCGGGGCGGCGGTCGTGCCCGGTGAGCCTCCGGTGCTGGTCGGTTCGAGCAGAATGTCGACCGTATCGCGGGAAATGTCTGGTTCTTGCGGCGAGTTGTCAGCGCTTTCCAGTACTTCGTCCGGCACCTCGCCGATCGCCGGCGACGTGGGGAGGGCGTCCGCCGGGGGCGGCGCATCCAGCGCATCGGCGAGCTGTCGTTCCGGGGGGGCGGCCGGCGGGGCGGCCGGCGGGGCGGCCGGCGGGGCGGCGGAAAGCGGCCCGGTCGGCGAGTCGTCCGGGGCCGGCGTCGCCTCGACCGGCGCGGGGGCGGCGGCAGCGGGCGGTAGCGGCGGCTCCCCGGCGGGGGGCTCGATCAGTGTGTCGAGGGCGTTGAAGACTTCCTGGCACTTGCCGCAGCGTACTTGGCCGGCGCGTGCCTTGATTTGCTCCGGCGTGACCCGGAAGGTCGTGCGGCAGGCCGGGCAGCAGGTCAGCATGCGCGTTCACCGGGCTTGCGCCCGGCGAGGCAGACCCAGCCCTCGCGGCTGTCGGCAACGGCGAGCGGGAGCCACGGTGCGTAGAGGGCGATCAGTTCCTCGGCCTGCTCTTCGAGGATGCCGGACAGTGCCAGTTGCCCGCCGGGACGGACGTGGCCGCAGATCGCCGGCGCCAGCGCCTTCAGCGGATTGGCCAGGATGTTGGCGACGACCAGGTCGAACTGGCCGGCGAGCGGCGCGGTGGAGTCGAGGAAGCGGGCGCTTACCTCGTTGCGCTCGGCGTTGGCTTCGGCGGCGACGACTGCCTGCGGGTCGATGTCGACGCCGGTGACCGGCGCGGCACCGAGCTTGGCGCCGGCGATGGCGAGGATGCCCGAGCCGCAGCCGTAGTCGAGCAGATCCTGTCCCGGCTGCACGGTGCGTTCCAGCCATTCGAGGCAAAGCCGGGTGGTCGGGTGCGAGCCGGTGCCGAAGGCCATGCCGGGGTCGAGGATCAGGTTGATCGCGTCGGGCGCCGGCGCCTCGTGCCAGGACGGCACGATCCACAGCCGGTCGGAGATGCGGATCGGCTCGAACTGTGACTGGGTCAGCTGCACCCAGTTCTGCTCGGCGACCTCTTCCGTCGTCCAAGCCGGCGCCGCCGGCAGGCCGGCGGCCGCTGCCGCCGCTGCGACGCAGCCGGCGACATCGGCGTCCGGGTCGAACAGCGCGGCGATCCGCGAGCGGTCCCAGCCGGGCGTCGTGATCGAGCCGGGTTCGCCGAACTGCGGCTTTTCCTCGGCGGTGCCGGCGGCGGCGTCCTCGATCGTCGCCGACAGCGCGCCGCCTTCCATCAAAGCGTCGGCCAGCGCTTCGGCGTGCGCGCAGTCCGTCTCCAGCGTCACCGACAGCCAGGCCATCGCGCGCGCCTTACTTCTTGACCTCGCCCTTGGCGGCGAGCTTGTGTTCCAGATAGTGGATGCTGGTGCCGCCCTGAACGAAGTTGGCGTCCATCATCAGTTCCTGGTGCAGCGCGATGTTGGTCTTGATGCCTTCGACGCTCATCTCCGACAGCGCGATGCGCATGCGGCGGATCGCCTGCTCGCGGGTGTCGCCGTAGGCGATCAGCTTGCCGATCATCGAATCGTAGTGCGGCGGCACGGTGTAGCCGTCATAGACGTGCGAGTCGACGCGGATGCCGGGGCCGCCGGGCGGATGCCAGAACGAGATCTTGCCGGGAGATGGCACGAACGTGAAGGGATCTTCGGCGTTGATGCGGCATTCGATCGCGTGGCCCTTGAACGCGATGTCCTTCTGGCGGAAGCGCAGCTTCTCGCCGGCGGCGATGCGGATCTGCTCCTGGACGATGTCCACGCCGGTGATCGCCTCGGTCACCGGGTGCTCGACCTGGACGCGGGTGTTCATCTCGATGAAATAGAACTCGCCGTTCTCGTAGAGGAACTCGAAGGTGCCGGCGCCGCGGTAGTTGATGCGGCGGCAGGCGTCGGCGCAGCGTTCGCCGATGCGCGAGATGTGGCGCGGGGCGATGTGCGGTGCCGGCGCCTCCTCGATTACCTTCTGGTGGCGGCGCTGCATCGAGCAGTCGCGTTCGCCGAGGTAGATCGCGTTCCGGAAGCTGTCGGCGAGGACCTGGATTTCCACGTGGCGCGGATTCTCCAGGAACTTCTCCATGTACACCATCGGGTTGCCGAAGGCGGTCTGCGCCTCGGTGCGGGTCATGTTCACCGCGTTGATCAGCGCCGCCTCGGTGTGCACGACGCGCATGCCGCGGCCGCCGCCGCCGCCGGCCGCCTTGATGATCACCGGGTAGCCGACGCTCTTGGCGATGCGCACGATTTCCTTCGGGTCGTCCGGCAGGGCGCCGTCCGAGCCGGGCACGCAGGGCACGCCGGCGGCCTTCATCGCGTCCTTGGCGGAGACCTTGTCGCCCATCAGGCGGATCGTTTCCGGGCGCGGGCCGATGAACGAGAAGCCGGACTTCTCGACGCGCTCGGCGAAGTCGGCGTTCTCCGACAGGAAGCCGTAGCCGGGGTGGATCGCCTCGGCGTCGGTGACTTCGGCCGCCGAGATGATCGCCGGCACGTTCAGGTAGCTCTGGGCCGAGGCGGCCGGGCCGATGCACACCGACTCGTCGGCGAGCTTGACGTACTTGGCCTCGCGGTCGGCTTCCGAGTGCACGACGACCGTCTTGATGCCCAGCTCGCGGCAGGCGCGCTGGATACGGAGCGCGATCTCGCCCCGGTTGGCGATGAGAACCTTTTCGAACATGGGACGCTTACCCGATGATGAACAGCGGCTCGCCGAATTCGACCGGCTGGCCGTTCTCGACCAGGATCGCCTTGATCGTGCCGGAGGCGTCGGCTTCGATTTCGTTCAGCAGCTTCATCGCCTCGATGATGCACAGCGTGTCGCCTTCCTTCACGGTCTGGCCGATTTCGACGAATGGCTCGGCGCCGGGGCTGGCCGAACGGTAGAAGGTGCCGACCATCGGCGCCTTGACGGCGTGGCCTTCCGGCTCGTCGTCGTCGAGGTCTACCGACGAGGTGCCGGCGGCCGGGGCGGCCATCGGCATCGGCGCCGCGGTCGGCATCATGTAGGTCGCCTGGCCGGCGGGCGCAGCGAAGTGCTTGGCGATGCGCACCTTCTCCTCGCCCTCGGTGACTTCCAGTTCGGAAATGCCCGATTCCTGGACGAGGTCGATCAGTTTCTTCAGCTTTCTGAGATCCATCAATTTCTCCCTACGAAAATGCGGTGGTGGCCGCGCGGCGGCCCGCGGAAGCGCGGCCGGAGCCTCTTTGACCCCGGCGGGCTTCAGTCGTTGTTGAGCTTGTTGAGCAGGTATTCCAGCGCGAGCAGGTAGCCTTCGCTACCGAGGCCGCAGATGACGCCGATAGCCAGATCCGAGAAGTAGGAGTGCTGGCGGAAGGGCTCGCGCGCGTGGACGTTGGATAAATGAACTTCGACGAACGGTATCGCAACGGCGGCGATCGCGTCGCGCAGCGCGACGCTGGTATGCGTGTACGCGGCCGGATTGATGATGATGTAGCGGACGCCCTCGCCGCGCGCGGCGTGGATGCGCTCGATCAGTGCGCCTTCGTGGTTGCTCTGGAAGGTCTCCAGGTCTACGCCCGCAGCCTCGGCCCGGCAGGCCAGCGCACGATTGATGTCGGCCAGCGTCGCCGCACCGTAGTGCTGCGGTTCGCGCGTGCCGAGCAGGTTCAGGTTCGGGCCGTGGATGACCAGCAGCTTGGCTGCCGGGGTCTTGGCGCGAGCCTTGTCGCTGTCATTGGAAGCCGGTTTTTGCTTCTTCATGCCGGCAAGTTTGCCGCAAATCGACGCAACTTGTCCAGTTGCCCCTCATGGGCTGATGCATCGTCCGGGCGCTGCTTCGGGCGGCGGTGGCCGCGCTGCGCCGTTTTTTCTGCGCTGCGCCGGTGCCGGCTTCTTGCCTGCCGGTTCGCTGGAGATCGCTGCCGAATTCGGCGTTACGCGCCGGCTAGCAGCTTCTGCACGGCGCCGATGCGTGCGCGCTCGCGCGGCTGGCCGTTGCGGCCCTTCGGCGCGATGCGCTCGTCGAGCGGCGGATAGACGACGAGGTTGGCGACGGCGTCGTCGCAGTCGACGACCAGCACCGCCTCGGCGCGGTCGTTGCGCGGCGTCTCGTGGGTGTAGGGGATGCCGCGGTTGAGCAGGAAGATTTCGATCTCCTTGGCGCTGTCGGCGAACAGCTGCAGGTCGATTTCGGCGAAGCGGCCGGCCGTTCCGTCCAGCACCGAACCGGTCAGGTACGGGCGGAAATCCTGCAGGATTTGCATCAGTTCGACCGCTTTTTGCCGAAGATGGGCGAGTCTTTCGCGCTGTTCGTCGTCCTGAAAGACGGCCTGCCAGGCGCGCAGCGCATCGTCCAGTTCGTCGTCGGTCGGCAGCGGCGTGCCCTCGGGCAGGTTGAGCAGGCGCACTGCCTTGCGCTTGGCCAGCGCGTAGTCGGTGACGCCGTCCTCGGCGATCAGGCGGGCGGCGGCGTCGCAGAGGGCGGCACGGATGCGGTCGGTCGGGTGGGGCATGGCGGGTTCCTGCGGGGCGGCGGATGCAGCGTGCGCACGCTGCCGATACAATGCGCCCCATTCTAACCGTTCGACCGGAAGCACGGCATGCACATCCACATCCTCGGCATTTGCGGCACCTTCATGGGCGGCATCGCGCAACTCGCGCGGGCGGCCGGCCATCGCGTCACCGGCTGCGACGCCGGCGTCTATCCGCCGATGAGCACGCAGCTCGAAGCGGCCGGCATCGGGCTGATCGAGGGCTACGATCCGGCGCAGCTCGATCTCGCACCCGACCTGTTCGTCGTCGGCAACGCCATCTCGCGCGGCAATCCGCTGCTGGAGGACATCCTCGACCGCGGCCTGCCCTACGTCTCCGGTCCGCAGTGGCTGGCCGAGCACGTGCTGCGCGACAAGTGGGTGCTCGCTGTTGCCGGAACGCACGGGAAGACGACGACCAGCTCGATGCTGGCCTGGATTCTGGAGGATGCCGGCATGGCGCCGGGCTTCCTGATCGGCGGCGTGCCGATGAACTTCGGCGTCTCGGCGCGGCTCGGCGGCACGCCCTTCTTCGTCATCGAAGCCGACGAGTACGACACCGCCTTCTGCGACAAGCGCTCGAAGTTCGTCCATTACCGGCCGCGAACCGCCGTGCTGAACAACCTGGAGTTCGATCATGCGGACATCTTCACGGATCTGGCGGCGATCGAGACGCAGTTCCATCATCTGGTGCGCATCCTGCCGCGCTCCGGGCTGATCGTCGCCAACGCCGCCGAGGAAAGCATTGACCGTGTCCTGGCGCGCGGCTGCTGGACGCCGGTCGAGCGCTTCAACGCCGCCGACGCCTGGCGCGCCGAAGGCGACGACGCCGACGGCCGGCTGGCGCTGTTCAATGGCACTACCTGCGTCGGCGAAACGCAGTGGACGCTCACCGGTGCGCACAACCGCGCCAACGCGGCCGCCGCGCTGCTTGCCGCGCGCCACGTCGGGGTGCCGTTGGACAAGGGGCTGGCGGCGCTGTCGCGCTTCGCCAACGTCCGCCGGCGCATGGAAGTACGCGGTGTCGCCAACGGCGTCACCGTCTACGACGACTTCGCGCACCACCCGACGGCGATCGCCACCACCGTTGCCGGCCTGCGCCGCAAGGTCGGCGGCGCGCGCATCCTGGCCGTGCTCGAACCGCGCTCGAACACGATGAAGCTGGGCGTGATGAAGGATCAGTTGCCGGCCAGCCTGGGCGAAGCCGATGCGGTTTTCTGCTACGGCGCCAACCTTGGCTGGGATGCCGCCGCGGCGCTGGCGCCGATGGGGGAGAAGGCCTGCGTCGAGGACGACCTCGGCCGGCTGGTCGCGCGTGTCGCCGCCGCGGCGCGGCCCGGCGACCATGTGCTGGTGATGAGCAATGGCGGCTTCGGCGGCATCCACGAGACGCTGCTGCAGGCGCTGGCCGCCTGAGCGCTACGCGCCGCGCATCGCGAGGAAGTTCTTTTCGGGCGTGCTCCGGCGACAGGCGCCGGAGCGGGCGTCTCTGTTTCCCGGGGGCTCAGGAAAACAGCCGGTCGGCGAACAGCGCCGCGAAGAGCAGCGTCAGGTAGACGATCGAGTAGCGGAAGGTGCGCTTGGCCAGCGCGTCGCTGTAGTTGCGGTAGAGGGCGACGGCGTAGGCGATGAAGCCGAGGTTGAGGAGCGTCACCGCGGCGAGGTAGAACCAGCCGCTCATGCCGAGCGTGAACGGCACCAGCGTCGACGCCGCCATCATCACCGTGTACAGCAGGATGTGCTGGCAGGTGAAGGGAATGCCGTGCGTCACCGGCAGCATCGGCAGGCCGCTCTTCTCGTAGTCGGCGATGCGGTAGCAGGCCAGCGACCAGAAGTGCGGCGGCGTCCACAGGAAGATGATGAGGAACAGCGCCAGCGGCTCGGCCGACACGGTGCCGGTCATCGCCGCCCAGCCGAGCACCGGCGGCATCGCGCCGGAGGCGCCGCCGATGACGATGTTCATCGGCGTCATCGGTTTCAGCAGCGCCGTGTAGATCACCGCGTAGCCGACGAAGGTGGCGAAGGTCAGCCACATCGTCAGTTCGTTCACGAAGGCGTGCAGCAGCCACAGGCCGGCGCCGCCGAGCAGGAAGGCGAGCGTCAGCGTCGCCTTGGTCGATGCTTCGCCGCGTGCCGTGGCGCGGGCGCGGGTGCGCGCCATCAGCGCGTCGATGGTGCGCTCGACGAGGCAGTTGATCGCCGCCGCGGCGCAGGCGACGAGGCCGATGCCGAGCGAGGCAACGAGGAACAGCTTGAGTGGCGGCAACTCGCGCGAAGGCAGCAGCATGCCGATCATCGCCGTGAACACGATCAGGCTGTTGACCCGCGGCTTGCACAGCTCGGCGAAGGCGGCGAGGCGCTGCGTCAGGGTCGGCGAAGCGGTGTTGCTGTGAGCTTGCATGAGGCGGTTACCCTATCCAGGAAGATTTCAGGAGGCGTTCGAGGTCGGCGCGCACGCCCTTCGGGTCGGCTCCGGGCGCGTATTGCATCATTAGCCTGCCGGCCGGGTCAAGCACGAACAGCCGGTGCCGGTCGCCGGCGGCGAGCGCGGCGCGCCAGGCCGCGTCCGGTGCGGCGATCAGCAGGTCCGGCTGGCGCGCCTGCAGATCGTCGAGCGCCGGCGTCGGCGCCTCGACGAGGATCAGACGCCGCAGACGGCCCATGTCGCGGTTGAGCGATACCTGCACGGCGCGCGTGCGGGCGGCGAGCTCGGCGCAGGCCGCGGCGCACGGCGCGTCGCCGGCGATGACCAGCAGCCATTTGCCGGCCGCCTTGCCGGCGACGTCGGGGCCGAGCGCGGCCAGCGGCAGCGGCCGGGGCGGCAGCACGAGCGTGCCGTGATTGCTCGTCGCCGCCGGCCGCCAGCCGGCGAGGTGGAGGCCGCCGCCGACCAGCACCGGCAGCAGGCAGGCGAGCAGGATCAGCAGCGGCATCCGGTGGCCACGGGCGCGGCCGGCCGCCGCCGGCGCGGGCCGGTTCAGCGTCGGTGTAGCCATGGCCGGAGCAGGAAGAAGAGCCAGATGCCGAGCGTCGTCGCGGCGAAACCGAACCACTGCCAGGCGTAGCCGACGTGCCGCTCGCTGCGTGCGTCCGGCCGCGGCCAGTCGCGCACGAAGCCGCCGCCGGCGCTGTTCGGATCGAGTTCGAGGATGACCGGCTGCAGCGGGAAATCGACCGCCTGCCGGTAGCGGGCGAGGTCGAGGTTCGGCCAGACGCGTGCCGCCGGATCGTGCCAATCGACGGTCGCCGGCGTCTCGCCGAGCGTGAAGAAGCGCGTGCCGGGAACGACGGCGGTGGCCTGCAACTCGACCGTGCCCGCCGGCGTGGCGATGGCCGGCAGCCGGTGGTGTTCGGCTGCGGCCGGGACCCAGCCGCGGTTGACCAGCACGCGCAGGCTGATGCTGTGGCCGCCGGCGTCGCCGCCGTCGATGCGCAGCGGGGTGAGCACGTGGTAGCCGGCGCGTTCGCGGTGCACGCGGTTGTCGATCAGGATCTGCCGTTCCGGCTCGTAGACGCCGCGGACGACGACGCGCCGGTAGCGCATCGCCTCGGCGTCGACCGGTGCCGCCGACAGCCGCACCGGCGCTTCGGCGGCACGCGCGTCGAGCAGCGCCTGCCGCGCCGTCTTCGTCGCCGCCTTTTCCCACTGCCACTGGCCGAGCGCGACGAACAGCGGCACCAGCAGCGCCACCAGCGCGCCGCCGCCGAAGACGACGAAGCGGCGCGAAGGCGCGGTGCCGGCCGGAACTTCGCCGGCCGGCGCGCGCTCCAACCTGCTCGGAACCCTCCGGACATCGTCCATGCTCAAGCTGCTGGTCGTCTTCGTGCTGCTCGCCATCGTCGTCAGCCTTTTTTCCGGCCTGTGGTTCCTCTATCAGGACCGCGGCAGCGGCGCCCGTGCCGTGCGCGCACTGACCTGGCGCGTCGGCCTGTCGATCGCGCTGTTCATCGTGCTCCTCGCCGGTTTCCGTCTCGGCCTCATTCCCGGCTACAGCCAGTAGACGAAGACGAAGAGGGCAAGCCAGACCACATCGACGAAGTGCCAGTACCACGCCACGCCCTCGAAGGCGAAGTGGCGCTCGGCGTCGAAGTGCCCCTTCAGGCAGCGGCCGTAGATCACCGTCAGCATGATCACGCCGAGCGTCACGTGGAAGCCGTGGAAACCGGTGAGCATGAAGAAGGTCGCGCCATAGACGCCGGCGCCCAGCGTCAGTCCGAGATCGGTGTAGGCGTGGTGATATTCGTAGGCCTGGACGCCGAGGAAGACGACGCCCAGCGCGATGGTCAGGAACAGGCCGCGATTGAGTTGGCGACGGTCGTTCTTCAGCATCGCCCAATGCGCCCACGTGATCGTCGCGCCGGAGGTGAGCAGCAGCGCGGTGTTCAGCGCCGGGATGCCCCAGGCGCCCATCGGCGTGAAGGCCGCCGCCTTCGGTCCGGCGCCGGCCTGCGGCCAGAGCAGGTTCCTGTACTCCGGGTAGAGCGTCAGGTCGTGCCGCGGCAGCATCGTCAGCAGGTCGGGCACCGAGATGTTGCGCACGTAGAACAGCGCACCGAAGAAGGCGGTGAAGAAGGCGACCTCGGAGGCGATGAACCAGATCATGCCGACGCGGAAGGAGCGATCCTCCCAGTCGCGGTAGGCGCCGCTCTGCGATTCGTGGATGACCTTGCCGAACCAGCGGTGGAGCACGAACAGGATGACGCCGGCGCCGCCCGCCATCAGCCACGGGCCCGGCGCGAAGCCGTTCATCTGCAGGATGAAGCCGCAGGCGAGCAGGAACAGTCCGCCGGAGAGGACGAAGGGGTAGAGCGACGGCTGCGGCACGTAGTAGTGCGCGCCGGCGGGCGGCGGCAGCGCGTCGGTTGCGGCAGGGGTGCGGACCATGGTCACTCCCGTCGGTCGGCGGCCGCCCGCTCGGGGACGGCGCTGAAGAAAGCGTAGGAAAGCGTCACGTGCCGGATGTTGCGGTCGATCTCCGGCTTGACGATGAAGGACAACGGCATTTCACGCGATTCGCCCGGCGCCAGCGTCTGCTGCGCGAAGCAGAAGCACTCGATCTTGTCGAAATGCTGCGCCGCCTGCCCCGGCGTCACGCTCGGCACGGCCTGGCCGGTGATCGGCCGGTCCGAGACGTTGCGC
>JANJTW010000085.1 GCA_024710925.1 Rhodocyclaceae bacterium
GGTTTCCTGATAGTAGGCCTCGATGCTCTTCGGCAGGTCGAGGTGGGCGACGAAGCGCACGTCGGGCTTGTCGATGCCCATGCCGAAGGCGATCGTCGCGCAGACGATCCGCCCGTCCTCGCGCAGGAAGCGGCGCTGGTTCTCGGCGCGGCTCGCCGCATCCATGCCGGCGTGGTAGGGCAGCGCCGAGTAGCCCTGTTCGTTGAGCCAGTCGGCGGTTTCCTCGACCTTCTTGCGCGACAGGCAATAGACGATGCCGGCTTCGCCCTTGCGGTCGGCGAGGAAGGCGAGCAGCTGGCGGCGCGGGTTGTCCTTTTCGACCACCGTGTAGCGGATGTTCGGGCGGTCGAAGCTGGAGATGAAGATGCGCGCGTCGGCGAGACCGAGGCGCTGCACGATCTCGTTCCTCGTCGCCTCGTCGGCGGTGGCGGTCAGCGCGATGCGCGGGATGTCCGGGTAGCGCTCGTGGAAGGCGGAGAGCTGCAGGTACTCGGGGCGGAAGTCGTGACCCCATTGCGACACGCAGTGCGCCTCGTCGATGGCGAACAGCGCGATGCGGCCCTGCGCGTGCAGGCGCTCGATGAGACCGGCGCTGCGCTCGCCGGCGAGCCGTTCCGGCGCGATGTAGAGGAGATCCAGGTCGCCGCTGAACAGCCTGCGCTCGATCTCCTGTACCTCGGACCAGTCCAGCGTCGAGTTGAGGAAGGCGGCGCGCACGCCGGCCTGCAAGAGCGCGTCGACCTGGTCCTGCATCAGCGCGATCAGCGGCGAGACGACGATGCCGACGCCGGGGCGCAAGAGCGCCGGGATCTGGTAGCACAGCGACTTGCCGCCGCCGGTCGGCATCAGCACCAGCGCGTCGCCGCCGCCGGCGACGTGGTCGACGATCTCCGCCTGGCTGCCGCGGAAGGCGGGATAGCCGAAGGTGTTGCGCAGGACGTCGAGCGCGCTCGCTGCCCGCTGGCTCACTCGACCGCTTCCTTCTTCTCCGGCAGCAGCCAGGATGCCGCCATCGAGACGGCGAGGATGGCGGCGACGACGCCGAGCGACAGGAAGACCGGAATCTTGAACCAGTCGACGATCAGCATCTTCGTGCCGATGAAGATCAGCACCAGGGCCAGGCCGTACTTCAAGAGGTGGAAGCGGCTGGCCAGGTCGGCGAGCAGGAAATACAGCGCCCTGAGGCCGAGGATGGCGAAGATGTTCGAGGTCATGACGATGAACGGATCGGTCGTGATGGCGAAGATCGCCGGGATCGAGTCTACCGCAAATATGACATCGGTAATGCCGATGAGGACGACGACGACGAACAGCGGCGTGAACCAGCGGGCACCGTCCCGCATCAGCCACAGCTTCTCGCCGACGAATTCCTTGGTGATCGCCAGGTGGCCGCGCATCCACTTCAGGATCGGGTTCTTCTCCAGATCCGGCTCGTGCTCGGCGGCCCAGATCATCTTGATGCCGGTGAGCAGCAGGAAGGCGCCGAAGAGGTAGAGGATCCAGTGGAACTGCGCGATCAGCCAGGCCCCGATGAGGATCATGATCGCCCGCAGGACAACGGCGCCGATGACGCCGATGATCAGCGCCCGCTTCTGCAGTTCCGGCGGCACCGCGAAGGCGGTGAACAGCATCAGGAAGACGAAGATGTTGTCGACCGACAGCGATTTCTCGATCAGGTAGCCGGTGAGGAATTCGGTCGCCTTCAGGTTGGCCAGTTCACGGCCGGCGGTCTGGTCGAGCCAGAACCACAGCAGGCCGTTGAAGACGAAGGCCAGCGCGACCCACAGCAGCGACCAGCCGAGCGCCTCGCGCACGCCGACGGCGTGCGAGCCCTTCTTTTCGAGGGCGATGAGGTCGACGGCGATGGCGACGACGACGAACAGGGCGAAGCCGCCCCACATCCAGATATTGGCGATGCCTTCCATGGCGGGCTCCTTAGCGGTCGTTGCGCAGGCGGCGGTATTCGCCGTCGATGGTGCGGCCGTCGCCGGCGGGGGCGCGGCGGCCGCTTGGCGCGGCAGCCCGGGCGGTGGCCGGCCGCAGGCGCGAGGCGACCAGCGCCATCAGCAGGCGGGCGAGGCCGCGCGAGACGAGGCCGAAGGCCTTGGCGCGCAGGCGGGTGGCGAGGAGGGTGATGAGGATTTTCATGTTGTCGGCTCCGTGTTGCAGGGTTGCTGGCAAAGCCCCCTTGCCGGCGCCGGCAGGTCAACGAAAAAGACCTTTGCCGGGCGGCAAAGGTCTCGCTTGCAGAGGCGGTGGCGTGTTCGGTCACCGCTTGCCCGACAGGCCGGAGATTTTGCGCAGAGGCGAATCTCGTATTGACGACCGGTCGATTCAGCTACTCCCCTTTGGGGTGGAAGAATTCTGCCGGAGTGCGCGGTTCAGGTCAAGCGCTCGCGGCCGAGCCGCTCGCCGTCCCAGACCAGGCATTCGCCGTACGGCCGGCCGTTCTCTTCGCGCCAGTCGGCGAGCACCCAGCGCTCGACATGGATGCCGTCGACGATGTGGTCGTGCGTCGCCGGCCGGTGGGTGTGGCCGTGGATGAAGGTGGCGTAGCCGTGCTCGCGCAGGAAATCCTCGGTGGCGCCGGGATTCACGTCCATCAGGTAGCCGGCGCGGCCGGCTTTCTCCTGCTTGCCGGCTTCGCTCCGTTCGCGCAGCGCGCGGGCGATGGCGTGGCGCTCGGCGAGCGGCTTCTGCAGGAAGGCGGCCTGCCATTCGGGGTTGCGCGACTGCGCGCGGAAGGCCTGGTATTCGGCATCGTCGATGCACAGCGCGTCGCCGTGCGAGAGGACGAACTGCCACGCCGGCGTGGACAGCACGCAGGGGTCGGGCAGCAGGCGGGCGCCGGCGGCGGCGGCGAAGTCTTCGCCAAGCAGGAAGTCGAGGTTGCCGCGCATCACGTTGACGGCGACGCCGGCGTCGCTCAACTGGCGCAGCGCGGCGACGATTTCGGCATGCACCGGGTCGTCGAGGTCGTCGTCGCCGACCCAGTACTCGAACAGGTCGCCGAGGACGTACAGCGCCTCGGCGGCGCGCGCGCGGCCGCCGAGGAACTTGCGGAAGAGGGCGGTGAGCGCCGGCGTCTGCGTCGACAGGTGCAGGTCGGAGACGAAGAGGATCAAGCGCGCTCCTCCGTGCCGGCGGCGATCAGACCGCCTCGGCCTTCTCGATGATCACGTCGTCGACCGGGACGTCCTGGTGGAAGCCCTTGTTGCCGGTGCGCACGCCCTTGATCTGGTCGATCACGTCGAGGCCGTCGACGACCTCGCCGAAGACGCAGTAACCCCAGCCCTGGCCGGACGGCGCCTTGAAGTCGAGGAAGTCGTTGTCGACGACGTTGATGAAGAACTGGGCGGTGGCCGAGTGCGGGTCGCCGGTGCGCGCCATGGCGATGGTGCCGCGCTTGTTCTTCAGGCCGTTGGCCGCCTCGTTGTCGATCGGCGCACGGCATTCCTTCTGCTTCATGCCCGGCTCGAAGCCGCCGCCCTGGATCATGAAGCCCTTGATCACGCGGTGGAAGATGGTGTTGTCGTAGTGGCCGGCGGCGACGTAGGCGAGGAAGTTCTCGACGGTTTTCGGCGCCTTCTCGGCGTCGAGCTGGATCGTGATGGTGCCGAAGTTGGTGGTGAGCTTGACCTGGGACATGGGGGTTCCTTGCTTATTTGTCGGAAATGACCTTGACGGACTGGATGACGACCGGTTCGGTCGGCACGTTCTGGTGGAAACCTTTGCTGCCGGTTTTCACCTGGGCGATCTTGTCGACGATGTCCATGCCCTCGGTGACCTTGCCGAACACGGCGTAGCCCCAGCCGTCGCGCGACGGGTAGTCGAGCGGCACGTTGTCGTTGTGGTTGATGAAGAACTGCGCGGTGGCCGAGTGCGGGTCCTGCGTGCGCGCCATGGCGATGGTGCCGCGGGCGTTCTTCAGTCCGTTCTTCGCCTCGTTCTGGATCGGCGCCCTGGTCGGCTTCTGCGCCATGTCGGCGGTGAAACCGCCACCCTGGATCATGAAGCCGTGGATGACGCGGTGGAAGACGGTACCGCTGTAGAAGCCCTCGTTCGCGTAGGCGAGGAAGTTCTTCACCGTCGCCGGCGCCTTGGCGTCGTCGAGTTCGATGACCATGCGGCCGAGGTTCGTCTGCATCTCGACCTTCGGTCCGGCCCAGGCCGCGGCCGAGACGGCGAGCGCGGCGGCGAGCAGGGAGGCTTTCTTCAGCATCATGCGGCTCCTTCGTAAATGATCTTCCAGCTACCGTCCTCGCGGATCCAGTACTGGCGTTTCTTCATCTGGTTCGACAGGTTGTTGCTGCGGTAGTCCTGTTCGAAGGTGACGACGACCAACTCGTCCTTGCCGGGATCGCGGAACACCGACAGGTTGTCGGTCTTCACCTTGATCCATTCCTTGCCGGCGTTGACCTGGCGCTTCTGCCGGGCGAACTCGTCGAAGCCCTGCTTGCCGGCCTTGAATTTCGGCGAGTAGTGGCGCAGGAAGCGCTCGGTGTCGCGGCTTTCCCAGTCGCTGCGCCAGTCGTCGATGGCCTTGCCGAGCGCGGCGCGCTCCTTCTGCCAATCGTCGAGCGACAGCCATTCGATCTCATTGCTGATGATCACCGGCGTCAGTCCCGGCTGCAGGTTCTTGGCCAGCGCGTCGAGGTCGGTGTTGGCAAGCACGACGCAGCCGTCGGAGGCCTTCGGCGGGCGCGAGAAGGTGTCGGACGGCGTGCCGTGCAGCCAGATGCCGTGGCCGTTGCGGCCCTGGCGCTTGTCCCATTCGTTTGGATAGTTGATCGGGAAGGCGCCGCTGCCGTAGAAATCGGTCAGCTTCTGCCGCGGCAGGCTGGCGGTGACGTGGTAGACGCCGACCGGCGTTTTCTTGTCGCCCTCGCGCCGCTTCTCGGCGCCGAGCTTGCCGTGGCTGATGTAGTAGTCGGCGACGAAGCGCGGCCGTCCCTGGTCGTTTTGGTAGAGGTAGAGGCGGGCCGTCTGCGTGTCGACGACGACGGCGTACTTCTGGTCCGGCTGCATCTGCAGCAGGTAGCGTGGCACGGCGTTCGACGACGGCTTCTGCCGGTAGCCCTTGAGGCGCGCAACGGCCTCCTCGCGCAGGTCGGCCAGCCGGTCGGCCGGGGCGTTGGCGGCATTGCCCAGCGTCGCGATCGGCCGCGCGCGGGCAAGCAGCAGGTCGCCCTTGATCAGGTGGCCGAGGCGGAAATTGGGGTACTGGCGGAGCATCGCCTCGGTGAGTTCGAGCGCCTTGTCGAGGCGGTTCTTCTCGATTTCGGCGTAAACGCGCGCCAGCTGCGACTCCAGCCCGGCGTCCGAATAGGTCGCCGCGACCGGTGCCGCCGACCGGCCGAGGACGGGAAGGGCGGGGGCGGCGGCAACGACGGTCAGCAGCAGACCGCCGAAGGCGATTCGCCGCATCAGCCGACGCGCTCCTGCTGGATCAGCCATTTGCCCCCGACGCGGACCAGCACCAGCGTCTTGCCGGTGGAGGAGTTGAGCGACGCCGACTTGTAGGTCTGGCGGAACTTGACGGTGGCCTTGTTGCCCTCGATCGTGACTTTCAGATCATCGACGCTGACAAGGATCTTGCCCGGCTTGTTGATGCGCTGCTGGCGTTCCGTTTCCCAGGCCTTGCGCGGCATGCCGTTCGGCGTCTGGAAGTCGGCGGCGTAATGGCCGAGGTAGGCGCGGACGTCCTTCTTCGACCAGGCGGCAGCCCAGTTCTGCACGGCGGCGGCGGCTTCCGCTTCGGCATCGGCGTCGCCGGTCTTCGTCGCCGGTTTCTCGGCAGGCTTCGGCGCTTCCGCGACCTTCGCCGGCTCGGCCGGTTTCGTCGCGGCGACCGCCGGCGGCGCGACCGGGACGACCGTGGCGGCCGGCTTCGGCGCCTCGACCGCGGCCGGACGGGCCGGTTCGGCGGCCGGCTTCGCCGCCGGTTCTGCCGGCTTTGCGGCGGCGACCGGCGTTGCCGGCTTGCCGCCCGGGCGGGTGTTGGTGCTGACCAGGTCGCGGATCAGCGACAGCTTGCCCTGCGCCGCGGCGTTCGACGAGTCGAGCTGCAGCGCCTTGTCGTAGGCCTGGCTGGCGAGCTTGGCGTAGACATCGCCGAGGTTCTCGTAGGCGATGGCGTAGGCCGGGTGGGTACGGATCGCCATCTCCAGCGCGGTGCGCGCCTTCTCGTACTGCTTCTGCTGCGCGTAGAGCACGGCCAGGTTGTTGTACGGCTCGGGCAGTTCCGGGTAATCCTCGGTGAGCTTGGTGAACACCGCGATGGCATCAGCCGGGCGGTTCATCTCGGTGAGGATCAGGCCCTTCATGAAGCGACCCTGCGCATCGCGCGGCTTGCCGGCGATGTAGGCGTCGGTCTTTTCCAGCGCCTGCGGATACTGCCCGGACTTCATCAACTTCTGGATTTCGGCGAGGTTGTCGGCGCGCGCGACGGGTGACGACAGGACGAGCGCGAGCGCAACGAAAACGGCCGTCAGGCGGGAGGTCTGGAAACGCGTCGGGAGGCTGGTGGACATCGATGTGGTAAACTTCGCCGGGTTGGGTTGAGCGTCAGGCTTTTAACCGGCGAATTCTAGCAAGAAGCGCCGTGAAACCCAAACGTCGGCCCCGTCTTCCATGACCTTTCGACGGCCTCCCCCGCCCGTTGCGGAGAGGCCGAAGCCATCCGCCAGATGCTGAAAATCTACAATACCCTGACCCGGGAAAAGCAGGATTTCGTTCCCATCGAGCCCGGCCGCGTGCGCATGTACGTCTGCGGCATGACCGTCTATGACTACTGCCACCTCGGCCACGCGCGCGTGCTGGTGGTCTTCGACATGGTCCAGCGCTGGCTGAAGGCGTCCGGTTTCGACGTCACCTACGTGCGCAACATTACCGACATCGACGACAAGATCATCAAGCGCGCGGTCGAGAATGGCGAGACCATCGGCCAGCTGACCGAGCGCTTCATCGGCTTCATGAACGAGGATGCCGCCGCGCTCGGCGTGCAGAAGCCCGACCACGAGCCGAAGGCGACCGAATACGTGCCGCAGATGCTGGACATGATCGGCCTGCTGGAGAAGAACGGGCTGGCGTACAAGGCGGCCGACGGCGACGTCAATTATTCGGTGCGCAAGTTCGACGGCTACGGCAAGCTCTCCGGCAAGTCGCTCGACGACCTGCGCGCCGGCGAGCGCGTCGAGGTCGACTCGGCGAAGCACGACCCGCTCGACTTCGTGCTGTGGAAGCACGCCAAGGAAGGCGAGCCGTTCTGGACCTCGCCCTGGGGCAACGGCCGCCCAGGCTGGCACATCGAGTGCTCGGCGATGAGCTCGCAGCTGCTCGGCAAGCACTTCGACATCCATGGCGGCGGCCAGGACCTGCAGTTCCCGCACCACGAGAACGAGATCGCGCAATCCGAGGGCGCGCACCGCTGCACCTTCGTGAACTACTGGATGCACAACGGCTTCGTCCGCGTCGACGACGAGAAGATGTCGAAGTCGCTCGGCAACTTCTTCACCATCCGCGAGGTGCTGAAGAAGTACGACGCCGAAGTCGTGCGCTTCTTCATCCTGCGCGCGCACTACCGCAGCCCGCTGAACTATTCGGATGCGCACCTCGACGACGCGCGGCACGCGCTGACGCGCCTGTACACGGCGCTGAAGGGCGATACGGCAGGCGCCGTCGCCGTCGACTGGAACGAGGCGCATGCGCAGCGTTTCCGCGCCGCGCTCGACGACGACTTCAACACGCCGGAAGCGATCGCCGTCCTCTTCGACCTGGCCAGCGAGGTGAACCGCAGCCAGTCGCCGGCGCTTGTCGCGCAGCTGCGAGCGCTTGGCGGTGTACTCGGCCTGCTCGGCCGCGATCCGCAGGCTTTCCTGCAG
>JANJTW010000117.1 GCA_024710925.1 Rhodocyclaceae bacterium
CGAGCGCGACTACGCCGTCGCCTTCGTCATCCTGGAGCAGGTATGAAACATGTTCCGCTGGGTCCGCTGATGATCGACATCGCCGGCACCGAACTGACCGATCTCGACCGCGAGCGCCTGTGCCACCCGGCCGTCGGCGGCATCATCCTGTTCGCGCGCAACTACGCCTGCCCGGAGCAGCTCGACCGCCTCTGCGCCGAAATCCACGCACTGCGTACGCCGACGCTGCCGATCGGCATCGACCACGAGGGTGGTCGCGTGCAGCGCTGCCGCGAAGGCTTCACCCGCCTGCCGGCGATGTGTTCGCTCGGCGAGGCCTGGGACCGCGATCCGGCCAAAGCGCGGGAAATGGCGCGCGCCATCGGCTATGTCCTCGCCGCCGAACTGCGCCTGCACGGCGTCGATCGGTCGTTTACGCCGGTGCTCGACCTCGACTGGGGGCGCAGCGCGGTGGTCGGCACGCGCGCCTTCCACCGCGATCCGGAGATCGTCGCGGCGCTCGCCGGTGAACTGATCGCCGGCCTGCGGCAGGCCGGCATGATCGCCTGCGGCAAGCATTTCCCGGGACACGGCTGGGTCGAGGCCGACTCGCACGTGGCCATTCCGGTCGACGAACGGACGCTGGACGAACTCGCGCCGGACATGTTGCCGTACCGCCGGCTGCAACTCGACGCGGTCATGCCGGCGCACGTCAGCTTCCCGAAAATCGAAATCAAATCTGCTGGATTTTCAAACTACTGGATCGATTTGTTGAGAAATGACATCAAGTTTGACGGTGTCGTTTTCAGCGACGATCTGTCGATGGAAGGGGCCAGCGTCGCCGGCGACATCGTCGCTCGGGCGACCGCCGCCTACCGTGCCGGCTGCGACATGCTGCTTGTCTGCAACAGCCCGGATTCGGTTGGCGAACTGCTGGCGCGCTGGTCGGAGCCGCCCGACCCGGTGCGCAGCGCGCGCGTCGAACGCCTGCTGCCGACGCGGTCGGCGCCGACCGCCGAAAGCCTGCGCGGCGACCCGCTCTACCGGGCCGGCGTGGCTTTCGCGCAGGAACTCATGGCGAGCGCCTGAAGCCGCCGATCGTCTCCAGTTCGCCGTCGGCGCAGTGAGACAGGGGCAGGGCGGCGGCGCCCCAGCGGAAAAGCAGGGCGGGTTCGGCGGCAAGCTCGCCGTCGGGCGGCGTGCCGTCCGGCCGGCGGATGCATTCGAAAAGCGTCAGCAGATCGCGGTCGTCGACCAACCCGAAGCCGTGGACGGTACGCAGGCATAGCGCGTCGCCGTCGACCAGCCAGGCTGCCTCGACTTCGCCCGCCGATGCGCCGGTGTGCGTCACGAACGTCCCGTCCTGCAGCCGGAAGATCCACGGCGTCGCCGCCAGTTCCACCCACACCCGCTGCGGCCCGTTCTGCATGAACCAGGCCCCGGTCTCGTCGCAGGCGTAGTTGCGGCCGATGAAATCGGCCAGCCCGGCGTGCGCGACCGGGCTGCCCTGCAGGCGCCACTGGCCGCGCCGGTCGAGCGACAGCCAGCCGTGGCAGTCCGGCACGTTCGGCCACCTGGCCATGGCGACAACGACGCTGGGGTCCATTTTGTCTCCAGAAAAGCAAAGGGCGACCGGTACAGACCGGTCGCCCTTCATTCTAGCCGCGGCAGTCGCGATTACTTGGTGCGGCTGCGGTATTCGTCGGTGCGGGTGTCGATCTCGATCTTGTCGCCGATTTCGACGAAGGCCGGGACCGGCAGCTCGAAGCCGGTGGCGAGCTTGGCCGGCTTCATGACCTTGCCCGAGGTGTCGCCCTTGACGGCCGGCTCGGTGTAGATGACTTCGCGGACGACGGAATTCGGCAACTCGACCGAAATCGCCTTGCCGTCGTAGAACACCACTTCGCAGGGCATGCCGTCTTCGAGGTACTTGAGCGCGTCGGTCATCGACTCGGCTTCGATCTCGAACTGGTTGTAGTCGGCATCCATGAAGACGTACATCGGATCGGCGAAGTACGAGTAGGTGACTTCCTTGCGGTCGAGCTGGACGATTTCGAACTTGTCGTCGGCGCGATACACCGTCTCGGCACCGGCTCCGGTGAGCAGGTTCTTCATCTTCATCTTGACGACGGCGGCGTTGCGACCGGACTTGTTGTATTCGGCCTTGAGCACGACCATGGCGTCGGCGCCGACCATGAAGACGTTGCCGGAGCGGAGTTCCTGGGCGGTTTTCATCGGTAAATCCTGTGGAATGTGGGCGAAAAATGGAAGCCCGGCATTATACCGGGTTGGCACAAAAATCCGCCAGTGTTTTCGCCAAATCAGGGAGTTGCGCGAGGCGGTCGCGAAAATCGCGAGTGTGCGCAGCGATTTCCGGCAGGTAGGTGGCAAAGGTCGGCCACTGTCCGAGCGGTGCCTTCTCTGCGTTCCAGCCGTGCCAGAAGGCGCGCAGTGCAGCGGCCGCCGGCGCCGTCAGGCCGGTGCAGTAGCGGTCGAGAAAGGCGTCGAGCTTGACCCGGTGCGCGTCGTCGTCCTGCGGATAGATATGCCAGACGAAGGGCTTGCCAGCCCAGATCGCGCGCACCAGCGAATCCTCGCCGCGGACGAAGTTCAGGTCGCAGGCGGCGAGCAGGTCATCGTAGGCTTCCTGGCGCAGGAACGGCAGCACCTGCAGGTCGAGCGCGCCGTCGCGGCAACGGTCGTACGGAGCGAGCGGGCGGCCGAGTGCGGCGCCGACCGAGGCCAGCACGCGCGAATCGGTGACGAGGCAGCGCACCGGTCGCGCACCGCTTCGCCAGTCGGCCAGCAGCCCGGCGACGGCGGCGTTCTCGTAGGCGAACAGCGATACCTTCAGGGTGTCGGCGGCCGGCATGCCGCCGTGCGCTGCCCACCAGCCCCCGGCATCGAAGCCCGCATGCCGGGCGAGCAACCCGCTTTCGCGCAGCAGGCCGGCGCTCTTCCCGTCGAAGCCGGGGATGAAGAAATGCTTGGTCAGCGGCAGCCGCGGATGCGGCGAAGGCAGGCCGTGGCAGTCGGCGACCCAGGGCTCGGCCGACAGGTATTCGAGGTTGATCCAGTGCGGCACTGGCTGTTTCTTTGCCATTGCTGCCACGTAGTTCTCCGGCAGGTCGCAGGCGAAGGCCTCGACCACGACGTCGGCCGGATCGGCCTCGACGGGAAAGGGGTGCGACCAGCGGCGGACATCGACGCCGGCCGCAGTTTGCCGGTCGCGTGCCGGGTCGATCTCCGGGCAGATCCGAGCGAAGGCGCCGAGGTCGTCGACCCACAGTCGCATCGCAACGCCATGTTCGGCGACGAGCTGCCGGGCCAGTCGCCAGCAGACGCCGATGTCCCCGTAGTTGTCTACGACGGTACAGAAGATGTCCCAGCGTTGGGGGCTTGCGGAGGAGGGCATGGCGCTGCGTGCTAACATCGAAGGCCGCCATCGTACCGCATCGCCGCAGCCCGACACGCATGTCCGAATCCCCCGAATCCCGAGAAACACCGGCCCCGTTCGACCACCGGACGCTGCTCGCGACGCTGCCCGAGCTGCCCGGCGTCTACCGCATGCTCGACGCTGCCGGCAACGTGCTCTACGTCGGCAAGGCAAAGGCGCTGAAGAAGCGCGTCGCCTCCTATTTCCGGGACAACCACCCGAGCCCGCGCATCGCGCTGATGGTGCAGCAGATCGCAAAGGTGGAAACGACGGTGACGCGCTCGGAAGCGGAAGCCCTGCTGCTCGAAAACAACCTGATCAAGGGGTTGAGCCCGCGCTACAACATCCTCTTCCGCGACGACAAGTCCTACCCGTACATCCTGATGACCAAGGACGAGTTTCCGCGCATCGCCTACTACCGCGGCAGTCTGGATACGAAGCGTGCCGAGTACTTCGGCCCCTATCCGTCGGCGGTCGCCGTGCGCGACAGCGTGCATCTGCTGCAGCGCATGTTCCGCCTGCGCACCTGCGAGGACTCGGTTTTCGCCAACCGCTCGCGTCCCTGCCTGCTCTACCAGATCAAGCGCTGTTCCGGGCCGTGCGTCGACCTGATCGAGCCGCAGGCCTATGCCGAGGACGTGCAGCTGGCCCGCCTGTTCCTGCAGGGGCGGCAGCAGGAAGTCATCAAGCGGCTGACCGGGGCGATGGAAAAGGCCTCCGCCGAACTCGCCTTCGAGCAGGCGGCGATCTACCGCGACCAGATCGTCTCGCTGCGCTACGTGCAGGAGAAACAGTACGTCGAGAGCGCGCGCGGCGAAGACCTCGACGTGGTGGTGGCGGTGGAAGAGGGCGGCATGGTCTGCGTGAACCTGGCGATGGTGCGCGACGGCCGCCATCTCGGCGACCGGCCGCATTTCCCGGCCGGCGGCGGCACCTGCACACCGGACGAGGCACTGAACGCCTTTCTCGAACAGCATTACCTCGACCACCCGATCCCCGGCAAGATCCTCGTCAATCTGCCGGCGGACGACGAGGTGGCCAGCGCGCTGGCGGAAGTTGCCACCCGGCCGGTGCCCATCGTCGAGCCACGGCAGGGCATGCCGCGCATGTGGGTCGAAATGGCGCTGCAGAACGCGAAGATCGCCATCGCCGC
>JANJTW010000157.1 GCA_024710925.1 Rhodocyclaceae bacterium
GCACCCCGCCGCATCGCAATGAATACCGCTTCGTCCAGTCCGTCGCCGATCGCCTTGGCCCGCGCCCTGCTCAAGGAGCTGCAGGAACAGTACGTCGTCTTCCGCGAGTGCCGGCCGCTCGCCATCGGCGTCGACAAGCAGCTGCTTGCCGCCCGCCCGGAACTCGACCGCAAGCTGCTGCGGCTGGCGCTGCGCACGCACACTGCGTCGGTGCGCTACCTGAAGGCGGTCGAGAAAGGCAGCCAGCGCTTCGACCTCGACGGCAACCGGGTCGCCGAGCTGAGCGAGGAGCACCGCGCGCACGCCGCCGAAACCCTGCGCGAGCGTTTCCGCAAGGATGCCGAGCAGCGCCGGGCGAAGGTCGCCGCCGACAAGGCCGCGCAGCAGGCGGCGGAGGCCGAGGAGCGCCGTGCCGAGAAGCTGAACCAGCTGGCCGCCAAGTTCGCCAAGCGCTGAACTGCCGCCCGGCGGTGGAATGAACAACGGCGCCCGCGGGCGCCGTTTTCGTTGCGTTGCGCTCCGGCTTACTTGCCGGCGGTCTTCGCCAGTTTTTCCTCGATCTTGGCCAGCGGCACGGCGCCCGGAATGCGCTCGCCGTCGGCGAAGAACAGCGTCGGCGTGCCGTTGATGTTCAGCTTGCGGCCGAATTCCTGGTTGCGGACGATCGCCGAGGTGTCGCAGTCGGTCCGGCCGGCCGGCGCCCGGCCGTCGACCATCCAGTCGTTCCAGGCCTTGGCGCGGTCGTCGGCGCACCAGATCTGCTTCGATTTCTCGACCGAATCCGGCGACAGGATCGGGTAGAGGAAGGTGTAGACGGTGACGTTGTCCAGCTTCAGCAGCTCCTTCGCCAGCCGCTTGCAGTAGCCGCAGTTCGGGTCCTCGAACGAGGCCAGTACGCGCTTGCCATCGCCGCGCACCTGCTTGACCGCGCGCTCGAGCGGCAGGTCGCTCCACTTGATCGCGGTCAGCTTGTTCATGCGTTCCTGCGTGACGTTCTTCAGCGTCTTGCCGTCGATCAGCGGGCCGATGATGAAGGCGCTGGCCTTCTCGTCGCTGTAGATGATCTGGCCGTCGGCGTAGATTTCGTAGAGGCCGAGGTAGCCGGACTTGGTCACGCTCTCGGCCTTGGCACCGAACTTCGCCTCGAAGGCCTTCTTCACCGCGGCTTCGTCGGCGATGGCGCCGGTGGCCAGCGTCAGGCCGATCAGGGACGGCAGCAGTTTCTTCAGCATGCGGGATTTCTCCAGTGGGGATGGTCGTGGTTTCACAGCGTGCCCAGCGCGTAGCGGGCGAGCGTGTTCTTTAAGAGCGGCAAAGCATTGGTGAGGTTCATTCCGAAGTTGCGCAGCGGCTTCAGCCCGGGCAGCTCGGTCTTGAACAGCCGGCGCAGCGCGTCGGTGCCGGTCTGCAGCAGCAGCACCTCCTCCTTGCGCGCGCGCTGGTAACGTTCGAGCACACGCAGGCTGCCGATATCGTGCCACGGCTGGCAGGCGGCGAGCGTCGCCGCGAGCACGCGCGCGTCCTGGTAGCCGAGGTTGATGCCGTGGCCGGAGAGCGGGTGGATGCCGTGCGCGGCGTCGCCGACCAGCGCCAGCCGCGGCGCCACCACCTTCGGTACGCGCATCAGCCGCAGCGGGAAGGCGGCGGCCGGCGTCAGCGGTGACAGCCCGCCGAGCGCGTGGCCGCCGGCGGCGGCGACGCGGGCGCACAGTTCGTCCGCCGGCAGCGCGACCAGCTCGTCGGCGAGTTCGTCCGGTGCCGACCAGACGATCGAGATGCGCTTCTCCGGCAGCGGCAGCCAGGCGAGCACGCCGTCGTCGCGGAACCATTGATAGGCGATGCCGCGGTGCGGCCGTTCGCATTCGAAGTTGGCGACGACACCGCGCTCGTTGTAGTGCGTGTCGAAGGCATCGAGGCCGCAGGCGCGGCGCAGCCAGGAGTCGCGGCCGTCGGCGGCGACCAGCAGGCGCGCCGAGAGGGTGCGGCCGTCGGCCAGCCCGAGCAGCGCCGCGTCCTCGCGCATCTCGACGCGCTGCGGCGAGCCGGGGCAGAAGAGGGTGACGTTGCCCTGGCGCTTGACGTTCTCCCACAGCTCGCAGGCCATCAGCGACGATTCGAGGATGAAGCCGAGCTCGGAAACCCCGGTTTCGTAGGCCGAGAAGTCGAGGCGCGCGCCGGCGTCGCCATGGACCTGCATGGCGCCGATCGGGGCGATGCGCTCGCCGTCGAGGTGTTTCCAGACGCCGATCGCGTCGAGGAAGGCCCGGTTCGCCGGGCTGATCGCGTAGACACGCGCGTCCCAGCCTTCCGGTCGCCGCGGCGGGCGCTGTTCGAGAAGGGCGATGCGCAGGGAGGTGTCGCGCAGGGCGCAGGCCAGCGACAAACCGGCCAGTCCGCCGCCGACGATGATCAGGTCGAAGTGCATGGTGCGGCCGGATGCGGGCCAGAAACGGGGAAGGGGGATTTTGCCTTGTGCCGGCGCCGTTTTACAAGTAAAACCGGGGCGTGGCACCGTCCCTCCACTATCTCCCCGCCGTTATCCGCTCCGAGCACGAGTCCGCGCTCGACGCGCTGGTCGCGCTCGATCTGGCGCGCGACGAGGCGATGGACCTCGTCGTCGCCGCCTGGGGGCAGCCCGGCGGCGCCATCCTCGCCGCCGTCGACGGCGGTCGCGCGGTGGCCGCGGTGCCGTGCGCCGACGGTCGCTGGGCGGCCTGCAACGCCTATCCGGAACAGGCCTGCGCCTCGCCGGTCGAAGCGGAGAGGCGTCTCGGCAAGCTCGTCAAACGCGGCCGCCGCGGCCTCGTCGCCGTCGTTCCGGCGCGCTGACGCAGCCTTTCCCGGCTCCGGTCAACGTGTTACAGAAAGGCCTTGACCGGCTGTTTGTTTTGTATCACGATTAATTCGTTAGGTAAAAACAAACGCCGGCAAGAGCGCCGCCTGGCACCGACCAACGGATGAATCGCCAACCGAGGAGACAACTCATGGCCAAGGAAAAATTCGCGCACCTGATGGAGCTGCCGCCGGAAACCGCGCAGCCGAACGTCTATCCGCTCAACTGGACGAGCAAGACGAAGCGCATGGAAGAGATCTGGGATGCTTCGCAGCGCGAATACTGGGACCCGAAGAAGCTGCCCTGGGACACCTTCGACGTCAGCCGCTACAGCTGGGAGCAGCGCGAGGCCATCGCCTACTGGTGGTCGATCCTGTCGGTGTTCGACGCCTCGGCACCGCCGGTCTTCGCCGCCGCACTGATCAAGACCTACGAGGCGCACGAGGAGGACCCGGTGCGCCGCTGCTTCTTCTCGGTGACGCGCGACGAGCAGAACCACGAGCAGATGTGCGGCATGGCCATCACCCGGCTGCTGGAAGCGCCGTCGTACCTCGAGTACGAGCCGAAGACCGAGATCGGCCGCAAGGCCAAGAAGAACGTGCAGTGGCTGTACTTCAACGGCGGCCGCTACTGGGAGGGCTACAAGCAGGCCGTGCCGAAGTACAGCCTGGCCGTGCTCTTCTCGTCCTTCCTGATGGGCGAGATCGCCGCCGCGACGATCTTTCACCAGATGGCCGCCGGCTGCAGCGAGCCGGTGTTCAAGGAGGCCTTCCGCATGATCGGTCGCGACGAAGGCCGGCACATGGCCATCTGCATGACGATGATGGAGCGCGACTATCCGAAGATGGCCGCCGAGGACAAGCCGCTGATCACCAAGCAGATCCGTGCCGGCTATCTGTTCCTCTCCGGCGTGCTGTTCGAGCCGCCGATGGAATTCTGGGACATCGCCGAGGACTTCATCCCGGCGCAGCGCGAGATCGAGGCGGTGGCCCGCTCGGCCGGCTTCTTCATCCCCGAGTACGAGGCGAAGAAGGAGAACTGGAAGAACGCGATGCTCAACCTCAAGGGCGTGCTCGACAAGTACGGCATTCCGTTCCCGGCGATCCCGGAGGTCGGCATTACCGGCGAGGAGATCCTCGACATCCATATGGAAGACATCATTCCGGTCTTCTGATCGGCGAAAGTGCGCCGCCTCCCGCTTCGTTGCCGGCCCGCTTGTGTGCAAGGTGCACACGGCGCGAGCCGGCGCCTCGCGGGCGACGGCTACTTTTTCGCCGATGGTGGTTTCCCGGAGCCGCATGCTGTGCTGAACTGCCGATAACAACCCCTCCAACCCCGACCGAGTGCCACCATGAAGAAAATCCGCCTCCATCCCTCCGGCCGCGAAGTCGACTGCGCCGACGGCGATACCGTGCTGCATGCGCTGGAGAAGGCCGGCTACGCGCTGCCGAACAACTGTCGCGCCGGCGCCTGCGGCGAGTGCAAGGTGCGCGTGCGCGAGGGGCAGTTCGACCAGGGCATGGTGCTCGACATGGCGCTGTCGCAGGACGAGCGCAAGCAGGGCTACGGCCTGATGTGCATGGCCAAGCCGCTGTCCGAGGCGCTGGTGATCGAGTGGGGCACCGAGGATGCGAAACCGAAGCTGTTCGCGCCGCGCGAGAACGTCAGCTTCGTCGTCACCGACAAGGTGCCGCGCACGCCGCGTATCGTCGAGCTGACGCTGCAGCCGCTGGCGCAGCCGCTACGCTTCTGGCCGGGCCAGTACGTGCAGCTCGGCGGCGGTCGCGTCGGCATTCCCGACCGGTCGTACTCGATCGCCAACGCGCCGCGCCCGGACGGTGCGATCGTGCTGCAGGTGGCGAAGGCCGACGACGGCGCGACCAGCGTCTGGATCCACGACGAACTGAAGGTCGGCGACCTCGTTCGCCTGTCCGGCCCCTACGGCACCTTCATCGGCGACCCGGCGGTGAATACGCCGGTGCTGTGCCTGGCCGCCGGCTCCGGACTGGCGCCAATCCTGTCGCTGGCCGAGGCGGCGCTGCGCCGCGGCTTCTCGGCGCCGGTGGCGCTGGTCTTCTCGGCGCGTACGCGCAGCGACGTTTACGACGAAGGATTGATGGCCTACTGGCAGATGAAGCACCGCAACTTCCGCTTCATCCCGACGCTGACGCGGGAGAGCGTGCCGGCGCTGCAGCACGGCCGCGTGCCGGAACTGTTGCCGAAGCTGTTCCCGGACCTCTCGGGGCACAGCGTCTTTGTCGCCGGCAGCCCGGATTTCGTCGATGCCTGCGTCGCCGCGGCGAAGGCCCTCGGCGCGAAGGACGAACTGATCCACACCGAGGGATTCTTCTCGCAGGCGCCGGCCGAGTGAGCCGGCCGGGCCGGCGTCAGAGGTCGTACTGGCGAACCGCCTTGCGCATCCGCTGGACGACGTTTTCGAGGTAATCGACCATCGCCGTCGTCTGGGCGACGGCGGCGACGTTCTGCTCGGTCATCGTCGCCACTTGCTCCAGATCCTGGCCGAGCGTGGTCATTGCCGACTGCTGTTCGCGCGACGCGTTCGAAATGTCGGAAACCATGCGCACCGTCGCCGCCATTTCCTCGTTGATCCGGCGCAGCGAACTTTCCGTCTCGCCGACCAGTTGCACGCCGTCGGCGACGTGGCGCGCGCCGGCGCGCATGCCGTCGACCGCGGTGCCGGTCTCGTTCTGGATGGTCAGGATCATTGCGCTGATTTCCTGCGTCGCCTTGCTTGTCCGCTCGGCGAGCTTCCTGACCTCGTCGGCGACGACGGCGAAGCCGCGCCCCTGCTCGCCGGCGCGCGCCGCCTCGATGGCCGCGTTCAGCGCCAGCAGGTTGGTCTGGTCGGCGATCTCCTTGATGACGCCGGCGATGCGGCTGATCTCCTCGGAGCGCGCGCCGAGCGACTCGACGTGCTCGGCCGAACGCTGCACGGTATCGGCCAGCGTCTGGATCGTCGTCGTCGCGTCGCTGGTGACGCGGGCGCCTTCCTGCGCGGTATTGCCGGCCTGCTCGGCGGTGCCGCGCGTTTCCTGGGCGTTCGCCGCCACTTCCGCGATCGATACCGTCACCTGCTCGGCGGCGGCGGCGGCCGCCGAGGTGGCGCGGCTCTGTTCCTCGGCTGCCCGGTGCACATCACGGACGCCCGTGTTCACTTCGCGCGTCGCGTAGTCCACCTGGCCGGCGACGTCGCTGACGCCCTGCAGGACGGCCTGGATGCTGGAAATGAACTTGTCCGTCTTGCGCGCGATGCCGCCGACGACGTCGCGTCGTTCGAGGTCGAAGCGCTGGCGCAGGTCGCCGGTGCGCAGCACGCGCTCCAGCCATTCGGACGTCGCATGCAGGTCGCGGTTCACCGCCGGCGCATAGACGAACAGGAAGTAGAGCGAGCCGAGCAGGGTCGCCGCCGCGAAAGCGGTCAGCGCCTCCGGCGGCAGCGCGACGCCGGCGGCGGTGACGAGCAGCAGCAGGATCGAGGTGGCGACGCCGGCCAGACCGGCGAGCGACATCTGGCTGCGCAGCGTGAGCAGCGCGGTCAGCCAGGCCGGGCGCTTCTTCACCACCCGGCCGTGCTCGACGAAGAGCGACGTGTCGCCCTCGCGCACCCGCTTGTAGGCCGCTTCGGCGGCGGCGATTTCCTCGCGCGTCGGGCGGCCGCGCACCGACTGGTAGCCGACGATCTGCCCGTTCTCGCGCACCGGCGAGACGTTGGCGACGACCCAGTAGAAGCCGCCGTCCTTGCGCCGGTTCTTGACGACGCCGCGCCACGGGCGG
>JANJTW010000181.1 GCA_024710925.1 Rhodocyclaceae bacterium
GCTGATCGAGACGATGGCGCCGGCCGAGCTGAAGGCCGCCGCCGAGAGCCTGGACACCGACGAGCTGGCCGACCTCGCGCCGGACCTGCCGCAGGCGGTCATCGAGGACGTCTTCCGCTCGCTGCCGGCCGAGGAGCGCGAGCAGCTGCGCGCGGCGATGTCCTACCCCGAGGACTCGGTCGGCGCGATCATGGACTTCGACCTGGTGACGGTGCGCGAGGACGTGACGCTGGAAGTCGTGCTGCGCTACCTGCGCCGCTTCGACGAACTGCCCGACCACACCGACCAGCTCTTCGTCGTCGACCGCGAGGAGCGGCTGAAGGGCGTGCTGCCGCTGAACGTGCTGCTGGTCAACGATCCGGAGGTCGAGGTCGGCGCCGTCATGCACACCGACTGCGTCGAGCTGCAGCCGGACGATTTCGCCGAAGAGGCGGCGAAGGCCTTCGAGCGCTACGACCTCGTCTCGGCGCCGGTGGTCGACCCCGAGCATCACCTGATCGGCCGCGTCACCGTCGACGCGGTGGTCGACCTGATCCGCGAAGAGGCCGAGAACGAGCAGCTGGCGCAGGCCGGTCTGCGCGAGGAGGAGGACATCTTCGCGCCGGTCATCGACTCGGTGAAGAACCGCTGGGCCTGGCTGGCGATCAACCTGGTCACCGCCTTCGTCGCCTCGCGCGTGATTGGCGCCTTCGAGGGCTCGATCGAGAAGCTGGTCGCGCTCGCCGCGCTGATGCCGATCGTCGCCGGCATCGGCGGCAACTCGGGCAACCAGACGATCACCATGATCGTGCGCGCCATCGCCATGGGCCAGGTGCAGCCGGACGCGCTGAACCGGCTGCTCAGGAAGGAGCTGGGCGTCGCGCTGATCAACGGCCTGCTCTGGGGCGGCCTGCTCGGTGTCGTCTCGTGGTGGCTCTACGACAGCGCCTCGCTCGGTCTGGTGATGACGGCGGCGATGACGCTGAACCTGCTGCTCGCCGCCGTTGCCGGCGTCGCCATCCCGATCCTGCGGCAGAAGCTCGGCGGCGACCCGGCGATCGGCGGCTCGGTGATGATCACCGCGCTGACCGATTCCGGCGGTTTCCTGATCTTTCTCGGGCTGGCGACGCTTTTCCTGCTCTGAGCACGCAAACCGCGGTTTTCCCGTTGGCGACCGGCCGCTGGCGTCCGGCGCGTTCGATGCTGATTGCATAGCCATTTGTGGCTTCGTCAGTCGTGCCCGGCCTGCAAAGGCTCTTGCTGGCTCGGATCGTTGCTTGTTTTGCGGGAAATTTCCGGAATTTCCCCTCCTCTGCCACATTTGTTCCGCAGAATCCTGCGCCGGTTGCGCTGTTCGTGCCGCTTCAGGGGGCAGACATCCCGGCAACTTTCGCTTATCGTAGTGCGACGAAAAACCGAGCGGGGCGGGCGTCCGTCCGCCGCCGACAATCTGCGGGCGGAGCGCGTTGCGCGACCGACCGGGAGCGGGGGGTACGGAGCATGAAGAAAAAAGTCGTCGGAGCCGTGCTCCTGTCGACGATCGCTGCGTCGGTGACGGCGGCCAGCGACGAATCGCTGTTCTTCAGCGACCTGCCGGTCGTCGCCACGGCCAGCCGGCTGCCGCAACGTCTGGCCGATGCGCCGGCCTCGGTGACGGTGGTCGACCGCGACATGATCCGGGCCTCCGGCGCGCGTTCGCTGAACGATGTCCTGCGCCTCGTGCCGGGCTTCCAGACCTTCGCGCACAGCGACGTCCCGGCGCGGGTGAACTACCACGGCGTTGCCGACGACGGCGACTACTCGCCGCGCGTACAGGTGCTGGTCGACGGCCGCTCGCTGCATTCGCCGCTGTTCGCCGGCGGCACGCACTGGGGGCTCATGCCGGTGGCGCTGGAAGACATCGAGCGCATCGAGGTCGTACGTGGCAGCAACACCGTCGCGTACGGCACCAATGCCTTCATGGGCGTCATCAACATCGTCACCCTGCCGCCGCCGCTGGTGCGCGGCGTCTCGGTGAGCGCCAACAACGGCAGCCAGGGCGTGCGCGACTACACGCTGCGCGGCGGCGGCCGCTTCGGCGAGCACGGCAACTTCCGGCTGACGCTGCAGGAGGTCGCGGACGACGGCCTCGACGACAGCTGGGACTGGCAGGACCGCTTCTTCAACCGCCGCCTCGACGCCCGCCTCGACTACCAGCTGGGTACGGCCGATCTGCTCGAACTGGGCTTCGGCCGGGTCGAGGGTCGTGCCCTCCGCGGCCGCCTCGATACCGACGTGGTCCCCTTTGCCATCGATCCGGGGGACCCCGTCCGCACCCTCCGGGAATCCTCGACCTGGCTGCAGACTCGCTGGTTGCATACGCTGGACGGCGGCGGCGACCTGTCGCTGTGCTATGCCTTCAACGAGGACCGCGGCGACGCGTCCTTCGTCGACCCGGGCCGCGACCCGGGCTACCGCCGGGTCGATTATCTGGGCGACTGGGGCCGTCGCCACGAGCTCGAACTGACGCACAACTTCCGCCCGTTCGCCGCGACACGGCTGGCCTGGGGGGGCAGCTGGCGGCACGACGCGATGTCCTCGGAGACGATGCTGCGCGACCGCGGCACGGTGGCGCGCCAGATCCGCCGGCTGTTCGCCAACGGCGAGTGGCGGCCGGCGCGCTGGCTGACCGTCAACCTCGGCGCTTCCCACGAGAACGACTCGCTGTCGGGCAACCATCTCGCGCCGCGTGCCAGCCTGGCGCTGCACCTGACGCCGCAGAACACCGTGCGCATCGGCTATTCGCAGGCCTGGCGGACGCCGAGCCTGCTCGCCTACAACGCCAACTACAAGAACCGCGGGGTATTGCCGCATCGCAACGACGAGATCGGCAACCGCCGGCTCGACGCCGAGGAGCTGGCGACCTGGGAAATCGGCTATCTCGGCGACTGGCGCGACTGGCGGATGAGTCTCGATGTCCGCCATTTCCGCGAACGGCTGCGCGACCGCATCCTGCTGCTGCGGCCTGCGGCCTCCGGTATCCCGACGCCGCGCTCGGAGCAGAATGTTCAGGATATCGACATCGACGGCTACGAGTTCCAGTGGCGCTGGCAACCCTTCGAGCCGACCCGGCTGGTGGTGAACCATGCCTATCTGCGGGCTTCGGCCGGGCTTTCTGAAAACGGCGCACGGATTGCGGCGACGCCCGGCAGCAATCTCGCCAACGATGTCGATGGCGACTATCGTGCGCTGGCCGAGCAGTCCGCGCCGCGTCGTGCGTCGTCGCTGCTGTGGATGCAGCAGCTACCGTACGGGCTCGAATTCTCGCTCGCCCGCTACTGGGTCGGCGAGGTGAAATGGACGCGCAACACGGAAGTGAAGAAGTACCGGCGAACCGATGCGCGTCTCGCCTATCCGTTCCGGATCGCCGGCCAGCGCGGCGAGCTCGCCTACACCGTGCAGTCGCTCGACGGTGCGCACGAGGAGCAGCGCAGCGCCGAGGTCGACGAGCCCAACCAGCGCACCGTCGACCGCCGCCACTGGATCAGCCTGCGGCTGGATTTCTGATCCGGCCGGGCCGGCCGGCGGTCAGTCCGCCGCCGGCGTCACCAGCTTCAGGCCGACGATGCCGGCGACGATCAGCGCGATGCAGGCCAGCCGCAGCGCGTCGCGCGGCTCGTTGAACAGATAGATGCCGAGGAGTGCCGTGCCGACGGCGCCGATGCCGGTCCACACCGCGTAGGCGGTACCGAGCGGCAGCGCCTTCAGCGCCAGGCCGAGCAGCGCCACCGAGGCAATCATCGCCATGACGGTGACGACCGACGGCCACAGCCGCGTGAACCCCTCGGTGTATTTCAGCCCGACCGCCCAGCCGATCTCGCACAGGCCGGCGACGAAGAGCACCAGCCAGGCGACGGATTGCGTCATTGTCTGGCGAACCAGGCGTCGGCGGCGGCGATCGTTGCGTCGATGTCGGCGTCGCTGTGCGCCGCCGAGACGAAACCGGCCTCGAAGGCCGACGGCGCGAAGTAGTGGCCGGCCTCCAGCATGGCGTGGAAGAAGCGGTTGAAGGCTTCCTTGTCGCACTCCAGCACCGCCGCGTAGGTCGCCGGGCATTCCCTGGCGAAATAGAGGCCGAACATGCCGCCGACCGACTGGGCGACGAAGTCGACGCCGTGCTGCTTCGCCGCGGCGGTGAGGCCGTCGGTCAGGCGCAGCGTCTTCCTGGTCAGCGTTTCGTAGAAGCCGGGCTGCTGCACCAGCTTCAGCGTCGCCAGGCCGGCAGCCACCGCCACCGGGTTGCCGGACAGCGTGCCGGCCTGATAGACGGGCCCCAGCGGCGCGATCTTCTCCATGATCTCGCGCTTGCCGCCGAAGGCGCCGACCGGCATGCCGCCGCCGATCACCTTGCCGAGCGTGGTCATGTCCGGCGTGATGCCGTAGTAGCCCTGCGCGCACTGCGGGCCGACGCGGAAGCCGGTCATCACTTCGTCGAAGATCAGCACGGCGCCATACTGCGTGCACAGATCACGCATGGCCTTCAGGAATTCCGGCGTCGGCGCGATCAGATTCATGTTGCCGACCACCGGCTCGACAATCACTGCGGCGATGCGATCCGGATGCTTCGCGAAAGCCTGGGCCAGCTGCTGCGGGTCGTTGTAGTCGAGCACCATCGTGTGCTGCGCCAGATCGGCCGGGACGCCGCCCGAGGACGGATTGCCGAAGGTCAGCAGGCCGGAGCCGGCCTTCACCAGCAGCGAGTCCGAATGACCGTGGTAGCAGCCCTCGAACTTGATCAGCACGTCGCGGCCGGTGTAGCCGCGGGCGAGACGGATGGCGCTCATCGTCGCCTCGGTGCCCGACGACACCAGACGCACCATTTCCATGCTCGGCAGCAGCTCGCAGAGCAGGTCGGCAATCTCGATCTCGGCTTCGGTCGGCGCGCCGAAGGACAGGCCGCGCGCAGCCGATTCCTGCACCGCCTTGACCACCTCCGGATGCGCATGGCCGAGGATCAGCGGACCCCACGAGCCGACGTAGTCGGTATAGCGCTTGCCATCGGCGTCCCAGACGTGCGGGCCCTTGCCCTCCTTGAAGAAGCAGGGGGCACCGCCGACCGAGCGGAAGGCGCGCACCGGCGAGTTCACGCCGCCGGGGATGTGCCGCTGGGCGGCTTCGAAGAGTTGCTGGTTACGGGAGGTCATGCGGGCTGCTCCTGGAATAGTCGTTGGTAGTCGGAAGCGCGCCGGGCGATGTCCGGTGCGGCGAAAAGATCGGTGATGACGGCGAGCAGATCGGCGCCGGCGGCGACGATGCGCGGTGCTTCGGCGAGCGTGATGCCGCCGATCGCACAGACCGGCACGGCGAGCTCGGCGCGGGCGCGGGCGAGCAGGGCCAGCGGCGCGCGCACGGCATCCGGCTTGGTCGGCGACGGGCAGACGGCACCGAAGGCGACGTAGTCGGCACCGGCGGCGACGGCGCGGCGCGCCGTCTCGAAATCGGCGTAGCAGGAAGCACCGAGCAGCCGGCCGGCGGGCAGCGCGCGGCGGGCGGCGGCGAGGTCGCCGTCGGCGGCGCCGAGGTGGACACCGTCGGCGTCCACGGCCAGCGCCAGTTCGAGGTCGTCGTTTACGATGAAGCGGGCGCCGTGTTCGCGGCACGCTGCCTGCAGCGCGGTGGCAAGGCGCCGGCGGCGTCCATCGTCGTCGGTCTTGTCGCGGAATTGCAGCAGCACGCTCCCTCCGGCAAGCGCCGCCCGGGCGGCGGCGAGCAGGCGGGTCTCGTCCGGCTCGTCCGGCGTGATCGCGTAGAGGCCGCGCAGCTCAGGATTCATCCTGCTCCAGCTCGTCGGCGCGCGCCCAGAAGAAGCGGTCGGGCAGGTGCTGGCCCATGCCCGGGCGAAAGCCGTTGGCCAGCGCCTGCCAGGTGTAGTCCTGCGCGTCGCGGACGGCGTCGCCGATGTCCAGCCCGTTGGCGAGGTTGGCGGCGATCGCCGAGGCCAGTGTGCAGCCCGATCCGTGGTAGCTGCCGGGCAGGCGCTCCCAGCGGTCGCTGCGGATCGGGCCGTTCTCGCCGTAGAGGGTGTTGATGACCTTCGCCGTGTTCTCGTGCGTGCCGGTGACCAGCACATACTCGCAGCCGTAGCTGACGAGGCGCTGGGCGCAGCCGGCGAGATCCGGCGACTCGTCATCGCCGTCCTCCTCGGCCAGCCGGCGGGCCTCCATGCTGTTCGGCGTCAGCACCGTCGTCTGCGGCAGCAGCATCTCGCGCATCGCCTCGACCATCTCCTCGGTCGACAGCTCGTCGCCGCGGCCGGAGGCGAGTACCGGGTCGAAGACCAGCGGGATGTCCGGATAGTCGGCGAGGATCTCGGCGATCACCGAGATGTTCTCGACGCTGCCGAGCAGGCCGATCTTGAATGCGGCCACCGGCATGTCCTCGAGCACGGCGCGCGCCTGGTCCTCGATCCAGTCGGCGTCGAGCGCATGCACCGCCTCGACGCCGAGCGTGTCCTGGACGGTGATCGCGGTGATCACCGACAGCGGGTGGCAGCCCATCGACGACTGGGTCATCAGGTCGGCCTGGATGCCGGCGCCGCCGGAGGGGTCGCTGGCGGCGAAGGTGAGAACGATGGGCGGGAGCGGTCGGGCGGTCTGGTTCATGCGCGGCGCCGGCTTGGCACGGCAAAAGCGGTTTGGCTAGAATCGACGATTCTACCCGATATGGCGCGACGCACATGAGCACCCCGCCCTCTCCGCCGCTGCGTACCTGGATGTGCCGGATCTGCGGCTGGATTTACGACGAGGCGGCCGGTGCGCCCGCCGAGGGAATCCCGCCGGGAACCCGCTGGCAGGACCTGCCGATCGGCTGGATTTGCCCGGAATGCGGGGCGTCCAAGGAAGATTTCGAAATGATCGAAATCTGAGCCATTTACGGTATATTGTGACGATCGGTTCGGTGCCGGCATCGTGCAATGGACGAATACAAGAAAGAGCGGACAGACGAGCCGGCGCCCATGGAGGAAGGAATTGGCTGAAGCAGCTAACTTGCGCGGCATCAAGGTGATGGTGATTGACGACAGCAACACCATCCGGCGCAGCGCCGAAATCTTTCTGGTGCAGGCCGGCTGCCAGGTGCTGCTCGCCGAGGATGGCTTCGACGCGCTGGCGAAAATCGCCGATCATCAGCCCGATATCATCTTCTGTGACATCATGATGCCGCGCCTCGACGGCTACCAGACCTGCGCGCTGATCAAGAAGAACGCGCGCTTCCGCGCCACGCCGGTGATCATGCTCTCTTCCAAGGACGGCCTCTTCGACCGCGCCCGCGGCCGCATGGTCGGCTCCGACCAGTACCTCACCAAGCCGTTTACCAAGGACAGCCTGCTGCAGGCGGTTGCGAGCTTCGCGCCGCAGCCGGTCCAGTAATAGACTCGCATC
>JANJTW010000097.1 GCA_024710925.1 Rhodocyclaceae bacterium
CTCGAGCCGGAGGCGATCGTGCTCGCCGCGCGCTGGTTCGGCACCGCCAAATCGGCGCTGTCGCTCTACTGCCAGGGCCTCAACCAGAGCTGGCACGGCACCCCCAACACCGCCGCGATCATCCACCTGCACCTTGCCAGCGGCCACATCGGCCAGCCCGGCAGCGGCCCGTTCTCGCTCACCGGCCAGCCGAACGCGATGGGCGGGCGCGAGGTCGGCGGCCTCGCCAACCTGCTGTCGGCGCACCGCGACCTCGGCAACCCGGCGCACCGCGCCGAGATGGCGCGTTTCTGGGGCGTTCCCTTCGTGCCGCCGAAGCCGGGCAAACCGGCGGTCGAACTGTTCCGCGCGCTGAAGAGCGGCGAGATCAAGGCGGTGTGGATCGCCTGCACCAACCCGGCGCAGTCGATGCCCGACCAGGCCGAAATCCGCGCCGCGCTGGAAGCCGCCGAATTCGTCGTGCTCCAGGAAGCCTATGGCAACACCGACACCGCGAAGTACGCCGACCTGCTGCTGCCGGCCACCTCGTGGGGCGAGAAGGAGGGCACGGTGACCAACTCCGAGCGCCGCATCTCGCGCGTGCGCGCCGCCGTGCCGGCGCCCGGCGAGGCCCGTCATGACTGGCAGATCGCGCTCGACTTCGCGCGCCGGCTGGGCGCCGAGCTGGGTCAGCCGTTGACCGAAAAACTGTTCCCCTACAGCACGCCGGAGTCCATCCACGCCGAGCATCGCGAATCGACGCGCGGCCGCGACCTCGACATCAGCGGCCTCAGCTACGACCTGCTGGAAACCGCCGGCCCGCAGCAGTGGCCGTATCCGGCAGGCGCCAGCGCCGGCCAGGTACGCCTCTACGCCGACGGTGTCTTCCCGACGCCTTCGGGCCGCGCCCGCTTCGTCGTCGTCGAACACAAGCCGACCGCCGAGCAGACCGACCCGGCGCGGCCGATCAGCCTCTTGACCGGCCGCCTGCTCGAACTGTGGCCCGGCATGCGCCGCACCGGCACCGTGCCGCGCCTGTTCAACGGCGAGGACGAGCCGCTGCTGAAGATGAACGGCTGCGACCTGCGCCACCGCGGCCTCGAACCCGGCGCGCTGGCGAAAGTCAGCAACGGCCGCGGCGAGATCGTCGTCCGCGTCGCCGCCGACGAGGGCCTGCCGCGCGGCCGCGCCTGGCTGCCGATGCACTGGGGCGAGCAGTTCATGAATGGCTACGGCGCCAACGCGCTGATGCCGGCGGCGACCGACCCCTACTCCTTCCAGCCCGAGCTGAAGCACGCCGCGGTCGCCGTCGAGAAGGTCGAGCTGCCGTGGACGCTGGTCGTGCTGCGTCACGGCGACGAGGCGTCGGCGGCCGGCAACGCGCTGGCCTTGCTCGAGCGCGCGCGGCCGCTGCTGAAGCGCTTCCCGTACGCGACGATCGGCCTCTACGGCGGCGCCGAGCCGCTGGTCGTGCTGCGCGCAGCCGCCGCCAGCGCACCGCCGGCCGAACTGCTGGCGGAGATCGACACCCTCTTCGGCCTGGATACGGATGTCGGCGCCATCGTCTACGTCGACCCGAAGCGCACCATCGACAAGAAGGCGCTCGCCCGCGACGGCCGCCTGCTCGGCGTCCGGCTGGCCGGCGAGACGCTGGCGCTGGCCTGGCTGAAGGACGCGATGGCCGACGACGCGATCGACGCCGCGCTGATCCGCTTCGCGCTGGCGCCGAGCGCCAAACCGCCGAAGCAGGCGCCGCCCCCTTCGCCGCTGCTCTGCAAGTGCGCCGGCGTCAGCGAGGCGCAGGTGCAGAAGGCGCTCGCCGCCGGCGCCTCGTTCGACGCCGTTCAGGACACGCTAAAATGCGGCACCTACTGCGGCGGCTGTCTGCCGGCGCTAAGGAAAATGGCCGCAGCCACCGAAGCGGCGGCCGCCTGACCCCCCAAGGAGACGAACATGAGCTACGCCCACGTGATCAAGGAGATCGGCCGCGGTGCCGAGGGTTCGCGCGACATGTCGCGTGAGGAGGCGCAGCAGCTCTACGGCGCGATGCTCGACGGCGGCGTGCCCGACCTCGAACTCGGCGCCATCCTCATCGCGCTGCGCATGAAGGGCGAGTCCGACGACGAGATGATCGGCTTTCTCGCCGCCGCCAACGAACGCGTGCACGCGCTGCATGGACAGCCCGGCGCACCGCGGCCGGTGGTCATCCCGAGCTACAACGGCGCGCGCAAGGGCGCCAACCTGACGCCGCTGCTGGCCTTGCTGCTGCAGCGCTTCGGCGTGCCGGTGGTGGTGCATGGCCTGCTCGAAGGCTACGGCCGCGTCACCAGCGGCCACGTCTTCCGCGAACTCGGCATCATGCCCGCCGGCACCCGCCAGCAGGCGCAGCAGGCGCTCGACGAACGTGGGCTGGCCTTCGTGCCGCTGCCGGCGATCGCGCCGGGGCTGGCCAACCTGCTTGCGCTGCGCGCACGCATGGGCGTGCGCAACAGCGCGCACAGCCTGGTCAAGATGCTCGATCCCTTCCGCAGCGACGGCGTCATCCTTGCCGCGGCGACGCACCCGGCCTACATGGACACCATGCGCGATGTCCTCGGCAGCCTGCAGGCGACGGCGCTGCTGCTGCGCGCCACCGAGGGCGAACCCTTCGCCAACCCGAAGCGCCGGCCGCGCATCGAATACCTGCACGACGGCATCGGCGAGGTGCTCTTCGAGTCCGAGCACGACAGCCTGAAGGTGCTGCCGCACCTGCCGGAAGAGGCCGACGCGGCGACCACCGCCGCCTGGACGCGCAAGGTCCTCGACGGCCAGATCCCGCTGCCGCAGCCGATCGCCAACCAGCTCGCCGCCTGCCTGCACGCCTGCGGCTACGCCGGCGATTTCAACCAGGCCAAGGCCATCGTTGCCGTCGAAGGCAACGGCCACGCCGTCGTCACCGCCTGAGCCGGGCGTGCCGGCGCGCGGCGCGCCCCGCTTGACCCTGACCGGACGCCGGGAGTAAAACGGTTGCGGGATGCCGCGTGCGTCCCGTCCCTCTCCCTGGCGCAGCGGCACCCGACCTCAGAACGAACGCGACGATGAAGATAGCTGACCGTCACCTGTGGCAGCGGTTCCTGGCTATCGCTCTTCCCTACTGGCGCGAGGACGAGAAATGGCGGGCGCGCGGCCTGCTCGCGCTGCTCGTCCTGCTGCTCCTCGGCCAGACCCAGTTCGCCGTCCTCTTCGTCCGGCAGACCGGCGAATTCACCTCGGCGCTGGCGGCGCAGGACGCCGAGCGCTTCTGGGCGGCGATCCACTTCTGCCTCGTCCTCCTCGTCGCCGCCGTGCCGATCTACGCGTTCTACTACTACGTCCGCGACAAGCTCGGCATCTACTGGCGGCGCTGGCTGACCGACCGTTTCCTCGACAGCTACTTCGCCAACCGCCACTTCTACGAGCTGAACGCCAACGCGATCATCGACAACCCCGACCAGCGCGTCGCCGAGGACATCAACACCTTTACCCAGCGCTCGCTCTACTTCCTGCTCATCTTCATCGGCTCGCTCGTCCAGCTCGTCGCCTTCAGCGCCGTGCTCTGGTCGATCTCGCACGAACTGGTCTACTTCCTCGTCTTCTACGCTGCCATCGTCACGCTGGTCACCATCTTCGTCTTCGGCAAGGTGCTGATCGGCCTCAACTTCCACCAGCTGCGGCGCGAGGCGGACTTCCGCTACAGCCTTGTGCGCGTGCGCGAGAACGCCGAGGCGATCGCCTTCTACCGCGGCGAGGCGCGCGAGCTGCAGCAGGTGCGACGACGCTTCGCCGAAGCCTTCCGCAACTTCAACCGGCTGATCCGCAGCCAGCTCTCGCTCAATCTCTTCCAGTACGCCTACAACCTGCTCACCCTCGTCATCCCGAGCGCCATCGTCGCGCCGCGCGTGCTCTCCGGCGAACTCGAAGTGGGCAGCGCGGTGCAGGCCGCCGGCGCCTTCGCCGCGGTGCTCAGCGCGATCTCGCTGGTCATCGAGAATTTCGAGGGACTCAGCCGCTTCGCCGCCGGCATCGACCGCCTGAACATGCTGGCGCGCGTGCTGCCGGCCTCGCCGCGGCGGCGGCAACCGGAGCAGGGCGTGATCAAGTCGGTCGAGGGCGGCCGGCTGGCGCTCGAACGCGTCACGCTGCAGACGCCCGACTATGAGCGCGTGCTGGTGCGCGACCTGACGCTGAACATCGCGCCGGGCGACAGCCTGCTCATCGTCGGCGAGAGCGGCAGCGGCAAGAGTTCGCTGCTGCGCGCCATCGCCGGCCTCTGGTACTCCGGCAGCGGCACCATCTTCCGGCCGCGCCCCGAGGACATCCTGTTCCTGCCGCAGCAGCCGTACATGCTGCTCGGCTCGCTGCGCGCGCAACTGCTCTATCCCGACCGCGATCCGGCGACCGCCGACGCCGAGCTGCTGGCGCTGCTCGCCCAGGCCAACCTGCCGGACCTCGCCGGGCGCGTCGGCGGCCTCGACGTCGAGCTCGACTGGGAGAAGGTCCTCTCCTTCGGCGAGCGGCAGCGCCTGGCCTTCGCCCGCGCGCTGCTCGGCCGGCCGCGCTTCGCCATCCTCGACGAGGCGACCAGCGCCCTCGACGTGCCGAACGAGGAACACCTCTACCGCCAGCTGGCGGCGGGACGGACGACGCTGGTCAGCGTCGGCCACCGCGCTTCGGTCCTCAAGTACCACACGCACGTCCTCGAACTGTTTGGCGACGGCAGCTGGAAACTCCATCCGGCGCAGACCTACCGCTGGGCGCAGTAGGCGGCGCGCATCGCACCGTGTTTGGGTGAGGCGCACCATGCGTGTGCATCATGTCGTGACTGTAATCCGTAGAGTCGAATAAAAACAAGGCGTTGCCTGCTTGGCACGGCTGTTGCGATAAGTGCGTCAGCAACCTCAACGCACTGGAGTCGCAACATGAGCAAACCCAAACTGGTGATGGTCGGCAACGGCATGGCGGGTGTGCGCACCCTGGAG
>JANJTW010000217.1 GCA_024710925.1 Rhodocyclaceae bacterium
AACATCAACGGCACGCCGACGCTGTTCTTCGCCGACGGCGAGCGCATCCCGGGCGCCGTGCCGCTGGCCAAGATCGAGGAAAAGCTGGCGAAGACCGCCGGCAAGTAAGCCGGACCGCCACGCAACGAAAACGGCGCCCGCGGGCGCCGTTGTTCATTCCGCCGCCGGACGGCGGGTTCAGCGCTTGGCGAACTTGGCGGCCAGCTGGTTCAGCTTCTCGGCGCGGCGCTCCTCCGCCTCCGCCGCCTGCTGTGCAGCCTTGTCGGCGACGACCTTTGCCCGGCGCTGCTCGGCGTCCTTGCGGAAGCGCTCGCGCAGGGTTTCGGCGGCGTGCGTACGATGTTCCTCGCTCAGCTCGGCGACCGGGTTGCCGTCGAGGTCGAAGCGCTGGCTGCCCTTCTCGACCGCCTTCAGGTAGCGCACCGACGCGGTGTGCGTGCGCAGCGCCAGCCGCAGCAGCTTGCGGTCGAGTTCCGGGCGGGCGGCAAGCAGCTGCTTGTCGACGCCGATGGCGAGCGGCCGGCACTCGCGGAAGACGACGTACTGTTCCTGCAGCTCCTTGAGCAGGGTGCGGGCCAAGGCGATCGGCGACGGGTTGGGAGGGGCGGTATTCATTGCGATGCGGCGGGGGTGCGTTGGAAAGGCGCAAGCCTATCACGAACGCGCGCGCCGTCGGCGGCAAGCCGGCGACAGCGGTACGGTCGCGGACTACAATGACCGGCCGGGGCAACGGCACGCGCACCCCGGCAGCCCGTCCCCACCGATCCGATTCGAGACCGCAGATGCCCCCTCCCGCCGCCCGCCCCCCCTTCCCGGAATCCCTCGCCGCCGCCCTTGCCGAACGCTTCGGCCAGCGCTTCTCGCGCGGCGAATCGGTGCGCCTGCAGCACGGCCGCGACGAATCGGTGCATGCGCCGGAGCCGCCGGACGCGGTCGTCTTCGCCGAGTCAACCGACGCGGTCGCCGAGATCGTACGGCTGTGCCACGCACACAAGGTTCCGGTCATTCCCTACGGTGCCGGCAGCTCGGTCGAGGGCCACCTGCTCGCTGTGCGCGGCGGCGTCAGCATCGACCTTTCGGGGATGAACCAGGTGCTCGCCATCCACGCCGAGGACCTCGACGCGACGGTGCAGGCCGGCGTCACGCGCAAGCAGCTGAACGAGGCGCTGAAAGGAACCGGCCTGTTCTTCCCGATCGACCCCGGCGCCGACGCCTCGCTCGGCGGCATGGCGGCGACGCGCGCTTCCGGCACCAATGCCGTGCGCTACGGCACGATGCGCGAGAACGTGCTGGCGATGACCGTGGTCCTCGCCGACGGCCGCGTCATCCGCAGCGGCGGCCGGGCGAAGAAATCCTCGGCCGGCTACGACCTGACGCGGCTGTTCGTCGGCTCCGAGGGCACGCTCGGCATCGTCAGCGAGCTGACGGTGAAGCTCTACCCGGTGCCGGAGGCGATGTCCGCCGCCGTCTGCGCCTTCCCGAGCATCGATGCGGCGGTGAGCACCGTCATCCAGACCATCCAGATAGGCGTGCCGGTGGCACGCATCGAGCTGCTCGACGCGCTGACGCTGACGGCGATCAACCGCTTCAGCAAGACGACGCTGCCGGAGCGGCCGACGCTGTTCTTCGAATTCCACGGCAGCGAAACCTCGGTCGCCGAGCAGGCCGAGTTCGTGCAGCAGATCGCCGGCGAGCATGGCGGCGAGAACTTCCAGTGGGCGACCCGCCCCGAGGAGCGCACCCGCCTGTGGCAGGCGCGCCACGACGCCTACTTCGCCTGCCTGCAGATGAAGCCCGGCGGCAAAGCCTTCCCGACCGACGTCTGCGTGCCGATCTCGCGGCTCGCCGAATGCATCGCCGCGACCAACGCCGACCTCGCGCAGGTGTCGATTCCGATCATGCTCTTCGGCCACGTCGGCGACGGCAACTTCCACCTCGTCGTGCTGGTCGACCCGGACAACGAAAAGGACATGCGGGAAGCCGAGTGGATCAACGAGCGCGTCGTCGAACGCGCGCTGGCAATGGAAGGCACCTGCACCGGCGAGCACGGCGTCGGACTGGGCAAGAAGAAATTCATGGTGCAGGAACACGGCGACGGGGCCGTCGCAGTGATGCGTGCGCTGAAGGCGGCGCTTGATCCGGACGACCTGCTCAATCCGGGGAAAATTCTGCCCTAGGAGGCGCTCACTGCAATCGGCGGGGCTACCGAGCTTGCGCTGACGAGCGCAGCGCGCAAGCGCCCCACGCGCCCTCCGTCGCTTGCACGGACACACCTTGGCAATGCGGCCGGGGGGGGCGGACCGCCTGCCGCCGCCGCCCGCCAGACGGCAGTCAGACGTGATGGTGGACTTCCGGATTCCAGGAAAACAGCTGACGGGCAATGCGATTGGCGCGGACGCGCAACGCAATGGACGGCTTCCCGCCCGTGGCCGGCGGAACGGCGGCCTGCGGATTCCACGAGAACAGCGGGCGGACAGCTTCAGCCAGCGCCAGCATGGCCGAAAAAAGCGTCGCGGCAAGCAGCCGACCCATGACCCGCAGGCGCTCGGCGAAAATCCCGTTGATACGGCGAATTTCCTCGGCGCGCAACGCGCGGGCATGACGCTCGATGGCTGCGATATCGATCGGGGACATGATCAACTCCTTGCTGTCTGTCGCAGTGCAACATTGCACAAGACGCACTGTAATTGCGTTAGCAGAGAACAACAATTCATCAACACGGAACAACATTTATGAATTTTGTTCCATAATCACCCCATGGATCGCGCCGCAGAAATGAACGCCTTCGTCACCGCTGTCGAGCACGGCGGTTTCTCCGCGGCCGCCCGCGAACTCGGACTGACGCCGTCGGCGCTGTCGAAGCTGGTCAGCCGGCTGGAGGACCGGCTTGACGTCCGCCTGCTGCACCGGACGACACGGCGCCTACAACTGACCCCCGAAGGCGACATTTTTTTCCGCCGCGCCCAGCGCATCCTCGCCGCCATAGACGAAGCCGAAGCCGAAGTCGCCGAAGCCAACGCCACGCCCCGCGGGCTGCTGCGGTTGCACTGCGGCTCGGCCTTCGGCATGCACCAGCTGACCCCCGCGATTCCGCGCTTTCTCGAACGCCACCCGGACATCCGCATCGACATCACGATCAACGACCAGCCGCCGGCGGCGATGGAAGAAGGCATCGACCTCGCGATCCGCATCGGGCCGCTCGACGAGTCGTCGATGGTAGCGCGCCGGATCTGTAACCTGCAGCGCGTGATCTGCGCCGCGCCGTCCTACCTGGAGCGCCACGGCACGCCGCGCACCCCCGACGACCTGCAGCAGCACAACTGCCTGTGGATCACCAGTCTGCCGGCGCTGCGCCGCTGGCCCTTCGACACCGACGAGGGCATCCGCGTCGTCAACGTCGGCGGCAACATCGTTGCCAATACCGCCGAAACGGTGTTGCAACTGGCGGTTGCCGGCCTTGGCATCATCCGCCTCACCGACGTCATCGTCGGCGAGGCGATCAAGCGCGGCGAACTGGTGCCGATTCTGGCCGATTGGCACCATGCCGAGCCGGCACCGCTGTTCGCCACCTATCCGAGCGGCCGCCACCTGTCGCCGAAGGTGCGGGCGATGGTCGATTTCCTGGTCGAGGCCTTCGGCAGCGCCCCCTGGCGCAAATAAATGAAGGGCGAGGCAAGAGCGGGCGGCTCGGATCAGCTTTTTTCGGTAACGGCGGGTGATTTCCGCAGACGCCCGATCACGCTTACCGCCGCCAGCGCCAGCGCCCCGGCCGCCACCCCGACCAGCGCATCGACCGTCGCGCCAAGCAGCGGCCCGATGAAGCCGGCCGCCGCCGCCAGCGCCTCGATGCCGTGGTGCAGCGCCGGCACGCCGTGCGTCAGGATGCCGCCGCCGACGAGGAACATCGCCAGCGTGCCGATCACCGTCAGCGCCTTCATGACGCGCGGCGCCGCCGCCAGCAGCGCGCGGCCGACCGCCTGCGCCAGCGCGCCATCGCGGGCAACGAGATGGGCGCCGACGTCGTCCATCTTGACGATCGCTGCCACCAGGCCATAGACCCCCACCGTCATGATCAGCGCGATGCCGACCAGCACCGACGCCTGCACGGCGAACGGCCTGTCGGCGACGGTGCCGAGGGCGATGACGAGAATTTCGGCGGAGAGCACGAAGTCGGTACGGATCGCCCCCTTGATCTTCTCCTTCTCGAAGGCGACGAGGTCGACGCTGTCGTCCGCCACCGCCGCCAGTTCGGCTGCGTGTTCGGCGGCGAGCTCGTCGGCGCGGTGCAGCCACTTGTGCGCCAGCTTCTCGACGCCTTCGAAGCACAGGTAGAGGCCGCCGACCATCAGCAGCGGCAGCACCAGCATCGGCGCCACGGCGCTGATCGCCAGCGCCGCCGGCACCAGGATCGCCTTGTTCATGAGCGAGCCCCGGGCCACCGCCCAGACCACCGGCAGCTCGCGCTCGGCGCGGACGCCGGAGACCTGCTCGGCGTTGAGCGCGAGGTCGTCGCCGAGGACGCCGGCGGTTTTCTTGGCGGCGACCTTGGTCATTACGGCGACGTCGTCGAGGATCGTCGCAATGTCGTCGAGGAGGGCGAGGAGGCTGGCACCGGCCATGGAGGCTCCGTTGTCGTGGCGGTTGACGGGGGCTTGCGCCGGCGGCGCGCGGCCCGACCGGGAAGACGGGGCACCGCCCGCCGGCGCAAACCGCGATTATACCCAGCGGGCATCGCCAGCCCGGCACGCTGCTGCGCCGCAACGTTACGCGCCCTCCGCGGTCCCATACAATGACCGCGTCGCCCACCGGCGACGAACGATACCAGCCCGGCGCGCTCCACAAGAACGTGACCGGATCATGACCCACGGAGGAGTCTCACGATGAGCGATCTCTCGATCACGCTCGAGGACAAGTACACCCTGGCCTCGGGACGTGTCTTTCTCACCGGCTCGCAAGCCCTCGTCCGCCTGCCGCTGCTGCAGCGCCAGCGCGACCTGGCCGCCGGACTCAACACCGCCGGCTTCGTCTCCGGCTACCGCGGCAGCCCGCTCGGCGGCGTCGACCAGGCCTTCTGGGCGGCGAAGAAGATTCTCGAACCGCAGCACATCGTCTTCCAGCCCGGCGTAAACGAAGACCTCGCGGCGACCGCCGTCTGGGGATCGCAGCAGGTCAACCTGTTCCCCGGCGCCAAGTACGACGGCGTCTTCGGCAGGTGTTACGGCACGGGGCCGGGCGTGGACCGCTGCGGCGACGTCTTCCGACACGCCAATGCCGCCGGCACGTCGCCGCACGGCGGCGTACTGGTGATCGCCGGCGACGACCATAACGCCAAGTCGTCGACGCTGCCGCACCAGACCGACCACTTCTTCAAGGCGGTGATGATGCCGGTGCTCTACCCGGCGAACGTTCAGGAGTACCTCGACTACGGACTGCACGGCTGGGCGATGAGCCGCTATTCCGGTTGCTGGGTGGCGCTGAAGGCGCTCGCCGACACGGTCGAAACCTCGGCCTCGGTGGACATCGACCCGCTCGCGCTGGCCATCGTCACGCCGACCGACTTCGAGTTGCCGGACGGCGGCCTCAACATCCGCTGGCCGGACGACCGCCACGAGCAGGAGCGCCGGCTGCTGCACCACAAGCTCTACGCCGCGCTCGCCTACACGCGCGCCAACCGGCTCAACCGCGTCGTCATCGACTCGCCGGCGCCGCGGCTGGGCATCATCACCGCCGGCAAGTCCTACCTCGACGTGCGCCAGGCCTTCGACGAGCTGGGCATCGACGACGCGCTCGCCGCCGAGATCGGCATCCGCCTGTACAAGGTCGGCATGGTCTGGCCACTCGAATCGGAAGGCGTGCGCCAGTTCGCCGAGGGGCTGGAAGAAATCCTCGTCGTCGAAGAGAAGCGCCAGCTGATCGAATACCAGCTGAAGGAGGAACTCTACAACTGGCGCGAGGACGTGCGCCCGCGCGTCATCGGCAAGTTCGACGAGAAGGGCGAATGGGCGTCGATCCCCGACGGCCGCGGCCACGTCACGCACGGCGAGTGGCTGCTGCCGGCCGCCGGCGAGCTGTCGGTGGCGCACATCGCGCGCGTCATCGCCTCGCGCATCGAGCGCTTCTTCACGTCGCCGCACATCCAGGCGCGGCTGACGCTGATCGAGGCCAAGCAGCGCGCGGTCGCCGCGCCGATCCTGCTCGCCCAACGCACGCCGACCTTCTGCTCCGGCTGCCCGCACAACACCTCGACGCGCGTGCCCGAGGGCTCGCGTGCGGTCGCCGGCATCGGCTGCCACTACATGGTGACGTGGATGGACCGCAACACCGGCACCTTCACGCACATGGGCGGCGAGGGCGTGCCCTGGGTCGGCCAGGCGCCGTTTACCGCGGAGAAGCACATCTTCGCCAACCTCGGCGACGGCACCTACTTCCACTCCGGCCTGCTGGCGATCCGCCAGGCGGTGTCGGCCGGCCACCCGATCACCTACAAGATCCTCTACAACGACGCCGTGGCGATGACCGGCGGCCAGCCGGTCGACGGCACGCTGACCGTGCCGCAGCTGACGCGCCAGCTCGAAGGCGAAGGCATCGAGAAGATCGTCATCGTCACCGACGAGCCGGAGAAGTACGCGCAGGTGAAGGGTCTGGCGCAGCCCGGCGGCCGGCCGATCCCGGTCCGCCACCGCGACGCGCTCGACGCCGTGCAGCGCGAGCTGCGCGAATATCCGGGCGTGTCGATCCTGATCTACGACCAAACCTGCGCCACCGAGAAGCGGCGGCGCCGCAAGCGCGGCAAGATGGCCGACCCGGCGAAGCGCGTGTTCATCAACGAGGCGGTGTGCGAGGGCTGCGGCGACTGCGGCGTGCAGTCGAACTGCCTGTCGATCGTGCCGGTCGAGACCGACTTCGGCCGCAAGCGCCAGATCGACCAGTCCTCGTGCAACAAGGACTTCTCGTGCGTGAAGGGCTTCTGCCCGTCCTTCGTCACGATCGAGGGCGGCAAGCTCAGGAAGCCGACGGCGCTCGGCGCCGACGCGGCGCACGAACGGCACTTCGCCGACCTGCCGCTGCCGGTCCTGGCCGACACCGCGAAGCCGTTCAACATCCTCGTCACCGGCGTCGGCGGCACCGGCGTCGTCACCCTCGGCGCGCTCGTCGGCATGGCCGCGCACATCGACGGCAAGGGCGTCTCGGTGCTCGACATGACCGGGCTGGCACAGAAATTCGGCGCCGTCTATTCGCACCTGCGCATCGCCGACCGGCCGGCCGACATCCACGCCGCACGCATCGCCACCGGCGAGGCCGACGCAATCGTCGGCGGCGACCTGGTGGTCAGCGCCGGCAACGAGGCGATCGCGAAGACGCTGCCGGGCCGGACGCGGGCGGTGGTGAACCTCGCCGAGACGCCAACCGCCGAGTTCACGCGCAACCCGGACTGGCAATTCCCGCTCGGCCGCATGGAAGCGCGCATCGTCGACGCCTGCGGCGAGGGCAATGTGCAGTTCGTCGACGCGCAACAGCTGGCGGTCAAGCTGATGGGCGACGCCATCTACGCCAACACCTTCCTGCTCGGCATGGCCTGGCAGAAGGGGCTGGTGCCGGTGTCGCTGGCGGCGATCGAGAAGGCTTTCGCACTGAACGGCACCGCCGTCGAACAGAACCTGCGCGCCTTCCTGTGGGGCCGTCGCGCCGCGCACGACGCGGCGGCAGTGCGCCGCTTCGCCGAGCCGGCGGCGGTGCTGCCGCTGGCACCGGCAGCGCGCGGCATCGACGAGATCGTCGCACGCCGCGCCGGCATCCTCGCCGACTACCAGGACGCCGCCTACGCCGCCCGCTACCGCGCGCTGGTCGAGCGCGTGCGCGCGGCCGAGGCGACACTCGGCGGCACGGCGCTGACCGAGGCGGTCGCCCGCTACTACTTCAAGCTGCTGGCGATCAAGGACGAGTACGAGGTGGCGCGGCTCCATGCTGACCCGGCCTTCCTGCGGCGCATCGAGGAAACCTTCGAGGGCGACTACCGGCTGGTCTTCCACCTGGCGCCGCCGCTCGTCGCGAAGACCGACCCGCACAGCGGCCACCCGCAGAAGCAGGCCTACGGCCCGTGGATGCTGCGCGCCTTCCGCCTGCTGGCGAAGCTGCGCCGCCTGCGCGGCACGGCGCTCGACGTCTTCGGCAAGACCGCCGAACGGCGCATGGAGCGGCAGCTGATCGCCGACTACGAAGGCGACGTGCAGCTGATCCTCAACCGCCTCTCGGCGGCGACGCTGGCCGATGCGGTGGCGCTGGCCAGCCTGCCGGAACGCATCCGCGGCTTCGGCCACGTCAAGGCGGCCAGCATCGCCGCCGTCGCCGGCGAGCGCACGCGCCTGCGCGCCGCCGTCGCCGGCGCGTCCCGGCTGGCGGCGGCCGCCTGAGCGGAGGCGTGCCCACTGCGGGTAGAATGCGGCGCTCGACCGTTCCGAGCGCCGCATGAGCCCGCCCCTCCGCCAACTCGCCCTGCAATTCGCCGCCGTCATCGCGGTGCTGTCGCTTGCCTGGCCGTACTACGGCGTCCGCGGCGAGCCCCTGCCCTGGGGCAGCGCCGCGCTGGCCATCGGCGGGGCGGCGCTGCTCTTCGCCAGCCTCACCCGCCAGCCGTGGTGGTGGCGGACGATACACGCGGCTTTCGCCCCGCTCGCCTGGGCGGTGGCGCAACTGCAGATCGACCCGGGCTGGTTCCTGCTCGCCGCGATCCTGCTGCTGCTCGTCTATCGCGGCGCGCTGTCCGGGCAGGTACCGCTCTACCTGAGCAACCGCGAAACCGCCGCCGCGCTCGCCGAACTGCTGCCGGCCGCCGCCGGCATCCGCGTCGTCGACCTCGGCGCCGGCCTCGGCAGCGTGCTGCGCCCGCTTGCCGCGGCGCGTCCGGATGCGCATTTCGTCGGCGTCGAGAACGCGCCGCTGACCTGGCTGGCCGCCCGCCTCTTGTGCCTCGGCGCACGCAACTGCGAGATGCGCTGGGGCAGCCTGTGGCAGGCGCCGCTTGCCGATTGCGACGTGGTGTATGCCTTCCTGTCGCCGGTGCCGATGGCGGCGCTGTGGGAAAAGGCGAAGGCCGAGATGAAGCCGGGCAGCCTGTTCGTCAGCAACAGCTTTCCGGTGCCCGAGGTCGAACCGAGCGCCATCGTCGAGGTCGGCGATGGCCGCGCAACGCGGCTCTACTGCTACCGCCGCTGAACGCGGCTAGAGATGGATGCCCTTGCGGGTGACGGCGACCAGCGCCTGCGTCCGGCTGGTAACGCCGAGGGCCTTGAAGATCGCCGTGATGTGGATCTTCACGGTGCCCTCCGAAAGCCCGAGCAACTCGGCAATTTCACGGTTCGACCGCCCCTTCACCATCAGGCCGAGAACATCGGCCTGCCGGCCGGTCAGGCCGACGTCGGCCGGCGTGACCCCTCGCGCCGTCGGCACCGCCAGGCCGACGCCGCCGTTCGCCGGCAGCGTCTGCTCGGGCACATAGATCGTCCCATCGAGCACCTTGCGCAGCGCATCGAGCAGGCGGTCGCCGGAATAGGCCTTCGGCACGAAGCCGGCGGCGCCGGCCTTCAGCGCGCGGTTGACAGTGTGCGCGTCGTCATAGGCGGAAACGATCACCACCGGCAGCGCCGGGTAGCGCTGGCGGAACAGGCCGAGACAGGTCAGGCCGTCGACGCCGGGCAACGCCAGGTCGAGCAGCACGAGGTCGAATTCCTCACCGTTGCCGAGGACCGCGCAGCCGGCATCGCAGTCGGCCGCCTCCTCCACGGTCACGTCGTCGTCGAGCTGCAGCAGGGTCTGCACGAGTCCCTCGCGCACGAGCGCGTGGTCTTCGATCACCAGTAGCTTGAGCATAATGCGCCATCATCCGCGACCTTGGCCGCCGCGAATGTCCTCCGTTATTCTTCTGGCGTAACTTTATCACCAAGCACCACTTTCGTGCCGATGCGCGTCGGGGCATCTGCTAACATGAAAAAACCAGCCAACGACGCCGCAGGAGAGCCGCGATGAGCAACGAGACGCCGAATTCCGATCCGCTCGATTTCATGAAGGGCATGTGGGGCAACATGGGCTTCTCGCTGCCCGGCATGGTCGCGCCGACCTTCGACACCGACGAGCTGGAGAAGCGCATCAGCGACCTGAAGGCGGTCGAGGGCTGGCTACGCATGAACCTGTCGATGCTGCAGATGACCATTCAGGGGCTGGAAATGCAGCACTCGACGATCTCCGCGGTGAAGGCGATGGGACAGATGGCGGCGGAAGGACAGGCCCAGGCCGCCGACGGGAACGCGCCGCCGGCCGGCGACAACCCCTTCGCCCAGGCGGCGATGTGGCCGTGGAGCATGATGCAGCAGATGCAGGCGCACATGCAGCAGCCGGCGGCGGAACCGGCGGCAGCGCCGCCGCCCGCGGCAGCGCCGGCCGAACCGCCGCCGGCCGGCAGCGGCGGCAAAAAGACGAAGAAGCAGTAGGCGTCGTCAGCCGCCGACCCGGGCGGCCCACAGCGGCATCGTCAGCATCGAGGCCAGCGTCGTCGCCGAGATGATCCAGGCGACAGCCCGGCCGTCTCCCCCCATGCGCATCGCCAGGATGTAGGCCGACGACGCCGTCGGCAGCGAGGCGAAGAGCACCGCCACCCCGAGGAACAGGCCCTGCAGGCCAAGCCAGCTGCCGAGCAGCAGCGCCGCCAGCGGCACGGCCAGCAGCTTGACCAGGCAGAGGTAAACCGAGGCGCCGAGCACGCCCGGCCGGTCGCCCTGTCCCTGCAGGCGCAGCGCGGCGCCGACGGCGAGCAGGCCGAGCGCGATCGAGGCGTCGGCGAGCCGGCCGAGGAAGGTGGCGAGCGGCTTCGGCGCCTCGAAGCCGGCGAGGTTGAGGACGAGCCCGGCGAGCGTCGCCCAGATCAGCGGGTTGCGCAGCAGTTCGCGCCAGACGCCGGTTTCGCCGTGGCGGGCGAGCATCCACACCGACGACAGGTTGGCGAAGGGCACGGCGACGCCGACGATCAGGCCGAGGGCGGCGATGCCGGGCGTGCCGAAAAGCAGGCCGGCGGCGGCCAGTCCGATGTAGGAATTGAAGCGGTAGCCGCACTGGAAGACCGACGCGAAGACCATCGGTTTCAGCCCGAACAGCGGTCGGGCCAGCCAGGACAGCGCCATGCCGGCGGCCATCGCGCCGAGAGCGGTGGCGAGCAGCGGCGTCGCTGCGGCGAGGTCGAGGCGGGTCTTCAGGATGGCGTTGACCAGCAGCGCCGGGAACAGGATGAAATAGACCAGCCGCTCGACGCCGGCCCAGAAATGGTCGCCGAGCGCCATCCAGCGGCGCAGCGCGAAGCCGAGCAGGATCAGGGCGAAATCGGGGAAGAGCAGCAGCGCCGTGGACATCGGCGCATTCTAGCCGCGCCGGCCGGCGTCAGACGATACGTGACAGCCGCAGTTCGTCGATTTCCGCCGGCGAGTAGCCGGCCTCGGCGAGGATCTCGCCGGCATGCTCGCCGGGCGACGGCGCCGCGCGCTCGACGGCGAAGTCCCAGCCGGAAATGCGGAACGGCGGCGCGTACTGCGTCATGCCGTCGGCGGCGACGGTCATCCGGCGGGCCTGCGCCTGCGGATGGGCGAGCGCCTCGGCCGGCGTCAGCACCGGCGTCACGCAGCAGTCGACGCCGTCGAACAGCGCCGTCCACTCGGCCTGCGTGCGGCCGGCGAAGAGCGTCTCCAGCTCCCGGCGCAGCGCCGGCGACGCGCTCTCGGCGTAGCGCGCCTTCAGCTCCGGACGGCCAGCGGCGTCGCAGAACAGCTGCCAGAATTTCTCTTCGAGCGCGCCGACCGCCATGTAGCGGTCGTCGGCGGTACGGTAGACGCCGTAGTTGGCGTGACCGCCGGTAAGCAGGTCGCTGCCGCGCGGCGGCGGGCCGCCGCCAGCCTGCAGCGCGAACAGCGGAAAGAGGTTGTGGGCGAGCACGCTCTCGGCCATCGCCACGTCGACGAAGCCGCCCTCGCCGCTCGTCCGCGCCCGATGCAACGCGGCGAGGATGGCGGCGACGGCGCTCATCGCGCCGCCGAGCAGGTCGCCGATCTGCAGCGCCGGAATCGCCGGCGGGCCGCCGGCGGTCCCGGTCTGCTCAAGGACGCCGGCCTGCGCGATGTAGTTGAGGTCGTGGCCGGCGCGCAGCGCCCACGGGCCGTCCTGGCCGTAGCCGGTGATCGCGCAATAAACGAGACGCGGATTGACCGCGGCCAGCGCCGCGTAGCCGACGCCGAGGCGGTCCATGACACCGGGGCGGAAGCTCTCGACGAGGATGTCGGCGCCGGCGGCGAGCCGCAGCAGCACCTCGCGGCCGGCGGCCTGCTTGAGGTCCAGCGACAGCCCGCGCTTGTTGCGGTTCACGGCGCGGAAGAACCGGCTGGTGCCGTCCGGACCGTCGCCCATCGTGCGCGCGTAGTCGCCGGCGCCGGTGTCCTCGATCTTGACGACGTCGGCGCCAAGATCGGCCAGATGCAGCGTCGCCACCGGCCCCGGCAGCAACCGCGACAGGTCGAGCACACGCACGCCGGCGAGCGGGCGGCTCACGACGGCGCCTCGCAGCGTTCGAGCAGCGTGCCGTCGATGTCGAGGACGACCCCCTGCTGCAGTTCGGTAGCGAGGAAGTGGCCCTTCATCAGCATGCCGTTACGGCCATGCTGCAGCGCCCACGGGGTATCCCAGTCGTCGACTTGCAGGCGGATGCGGACCACCTCGATCTCCCGCGCACGCGCCGGATCGTTGACACAGGGCCAAGCCTCGGCGAAGCGCTGCCAGTCCTCGCGGGTGTATTGGGCGCGCGGCTTGCCACGATTCGGGCAGAGGTCCACGCGATGGGGCCGGGTGTAGACGCCGGCGACGGTACCGCGCACGTAATAGGTCGGCGCGGTCAGGATGTATCCTTGGCCGCCCTCGCGGAAAAGCGCGCAATCGCCGGCAGCGGGCAGGCGCGCCGCGTCGTCGGCGGCGGCGACGAACGGCAGCAGGAGGACGAGAAGAACGAGTGAACGCAGCGGCATCACTCGTATTTTCGCACGTCCTCGATGACCTTGCCGTCGTTGGGCAGCGCGCCGGGCGGATGGAAGGCCACCTCACCACGCAGCTTGGTGATCTCGCGCAGCGAGGCGACGACGGCCGTGCCGAGCGCGGTGTCGGCGACACACTCGCAGTTCAGGACCATGCGATCCTGACCGGTCGCGTTGTCCACGACGAGGCGCGCCCGCGCCACCTCCGGGTGCCGCTTGAGGACCTCGGCGACCTGCGACGGATGCACGAACATTCCCTTGATCTTGGTCGTCTGGTCGGCGCGACCGAGCCACCCCTTGATGCGCTGGTTCGTCCGGCCGCAGGGCGAGACGCCCGGCAGCACCGCGGAAAGGTCGCCGGTGCCGAAGCGGATCAGCGGATAGTCGCGATTGAACACGGTCACGACGACTTCGCCGACCTCGCCGACGGGAAGCGGATCACCGGTGCCGGGGCGGACGATCTCGACGATCACCCCTTCGTCGACGACCAGCCCCTCGCGCGCCGGCGTCTCGTACGCGATGACGCCGAGGTCGGCAGTGGCGTAGGCCTGGTAGCCCTGCACGCCGCGCGCGGCGAGGGCGTCGCGCACACTCGGCGGAAAGGCCTCACCGGAAACCAGTGCCTTCTTCAGGCTGAGCACGTCGACCTGCATCTCGTCGGCCTTGTCGAGCAGGATGCGCAGGAAGGAAGGCGTGCCGGCATAGGCGTCCGGCCGGAGGTCGCCCATCGCCTGCACCTGCTGCTCGGTCTGGCCGACGCCGCCCGGAAAGACGGTGCCGCCGAGCGCGTGCACGCCGGCCTCCATGATCCAGGCGCCGGGTGTCATGTGGTAGGAGAAGCTGTTGTGCACGAGGTCGCCGGCACGGAAGCCGGCGGCAAACATCGCCCGCGCCGTGCGCCAGTAGTCGGCACCGCGACCTTCCGGCTCGTAGATCGGTCCGGGCGAGGCATAGACCCGCGCCACGCGGCCGCGCCAGTCGCCGACAAAGCCGCCGAAAGGCCGGCTCGCCTGCTGCCGTTCGAGCAGCTCGCTCTTGCGGATCACCGGAAGCGCCGCCAGCGCCTCGCGTGTCGTCAGCGCCTCGGCATCGACGTCGGCCAGCAGCTCGCCGAAGACCGGCGCGTAGGACTTGGCGAACGAGATCAGCGACGGCAGCGCCGCCATCTGCTGGCGTTCGCGCACCTCCGGCGAACGGGTTTCGAGCGCGTCAAAATATTCCATATGCATATCTCCGGGCAAAGCAGCCGCCAGCCTAGGGGGAAATCTCTTTTAATTTCGGGGGTTAGGGATTCGGCAAACAGACCGCGCGATGGCTGCGAACGAGGTTGCCAAGTAGCCCGTCCAGGCGAGGCGCGAGCGGGCGCCGTGTGCTATCTGCACACAAGCTCGCGAGCAACGAAGCATGGGCGGGCGCACGGCAACCTCAAGAGAGCCAGCGCTTGCGGCGGCGGTAGTGCTTGACCTCGCGGAAGCTCTTGCGTCCGGCACTCGACAGGCCGAGGTAGAACTCCTTGACGTCCTCGTTGGCGGCCAGTTCCTTGGCATCACCTTCCATGACCACACGGCCGTTCTCCAGGATGTAACCGAAGTCGGCGTAGCGCAGCGCAACCATGGTGTTCTGCTCGGCGAGCAGGAAGCTGACGCGCTCGCTCTGATTCAGGTCCTTCACGATCTCGAAGATCTCCTCGACGATCTGTGGCGCCAGACCCATCGACGGTTCGTCGAGCAGGATCATTTCCGGCTTGGCCATCAGCGCCCGGCCGATCGCGCACATCTGCTGCTCGCCGCCGGAGGTGTAGCCGGCCTGCGTCATGCGGCGCTGCTTCAGGCGCGGGAAATAGTGGTAGACCATCTCCAGGCTCTGCTTCAGCTCGGCGCGCGAGATGCCGCGCGTGTAGGCGCCGCAGAGCAGGTTCTCTTCCAGCGTCAGGTGCGCGAAGCAGTGGCGGCCTTCCATGACCTGGATGACGCCGCGCTTGACCAGCTGGTTCGGCGTCATCTGGTCAACGCGCGTGCCCTTGAAGACGATGTCGCCCTTGGTCACGTCACCGCGCTCGGCGCCGAGCAGGTTGGAAATCGCCTTCAGCGTCGTCGACTTGCCGGCGCCGTTGGCCCCGAGCAGTGCGACGATGCGTCCCTTCGGCACTTCGAGCGAAACGCCCTTGAGCACGAGGATCACGTGGTCGTAGATGACCTCGATGTTGTTGACCGTCAGGTAGCGGTCGCCTTCTTCACTGTGGTGAGTCGTTGTTGTCATCGTCTCCATCCATCCGGTGGTGCCGCCGGGAACGCCGCCGTGCGGCGGCGACCCGGCGGGTCAAAACGAGGCGCCTCGCGGCGCCGCCGTCTCAACCTTCCTTCGAACAGTCACGCGGGGTGATGTTCTTTTCCTTGGCGTACTTCGCCGCGGACTCCTCGATCATCGGCCGCACCAGTTCCTTGTCGGCGTCGATCCAGTCGGTCAGCACCTTCCACTCCTTGCCGTCCCACTGCTGGAACTTGACCTTGCCGGAACCCTCATGGTCGAGGCAGGTCACCTTCAGGTCAGGCATGAAGCCCTCGGCACCGAGTTCCTTCAGGCGCTTCGAATCGATGGCCAGGTTCTCGAAGCCCCAGCGCATCTGTTCGCCGCTCATCACCTTGCCCTTGCCGAACTTGGCCTGGGCAGTGCGGATGGCCTCGACAGTGATGATCCCGTGCACGACACCGCGGTTGTAGTAGACCGAGCCGATGCGGCTCTTGTCTTCCATGTTGCCCTTATTCTTCTTGTAGACGTTGTCCTGGATCGCCTTCACAACCGGATAGTTGGCGCCGGCGACGTTGAAGCCGGCGGCAATGAAGCCCTTGGCAGCGGTGCCAGCCGGGATGGTGTCCTCCTCGGCGCCGGACCACCAGACGCCGACCATCTTGTCGCGCGGGAAGCCGACCTTGGCGGCGGCCTTGATCGCGGTCGGATTCATCACGCCCCAGCCGCGCAGGATGACCCAGTCCGGCTTCTCCTGACGGACGCGCAGCCACTGCGACTGCTGCTCGTTGCCCGGGTGCGAGACGGGGATGTGGATGACGGTGAAGCCGTACTTCTTGGCCTGAGCGTCGAGCAGCGGGATGGTTTCCTTGCCGTAGGCCGAGTCGTGATAGATGTTCACGATCTTCTTGCCCTTGAGCTTGTCCATGCCGCCTTCCTTCATGCCGATGAACTTGATCTTGGCGGTGTTCTGCGACCAGTAGTTGGTCAGCATCGGGAAGACCCACGGGAAGACGCGGCCGTCCGAGGCGTCGGTACGGCCGTAGCCGATGGTGACCATCGGAATCTTGTCCTGCGCGACCTTGTCCAGCACCGAGTAGGTGATGCCGGTCGACAGCGGCTGGAAGACGGTGTTGCCGGAGGCGCCCTTCGACTTCAGGCGCTCGTAGCACTCGACGCCGCGGGCGTTGTTGTACTCGGTCTCGCACTCTTCCCAGCTCAGCTTGACGCCGTTCACGCCGCCGTCGCGTTCGTTGATCAGCGACATGTAGTCGATCCAGCCGCCGTAGATCCCGGAGCCGCCGGCGGCATAGGCACCGACGCGATAACTCGGAAGGCCGATGAACTGCTCGTTGGCCTGGGCGAGGACCGCCGAGGACGTGAGCACGCTCGATACCGCAACAGCAGACAGCAGAAGCTTGGTTTTCAGTTGCATGGTTTGTCTCCTCCGTAGTGAGTCTGAATGTCGTCCTTGGGGCCTGAGCCGGACCGGACTATCTTAGTGGGGGAACGGCCACAGCCGCAATTTCTCCTTGGCGATCTGCCACAGGCGCGCAAGGCCGTGCGGCTCGACGATCAGGAAGAAGATGATGAGCCCGCCGAACACCATCAGCTGCAAGTTCGACGCGATCGACGGGGCGAGCATGCCGGCAAACACATCCTGCACCAGCACGTCGAGGAAGATCGGCAGCAGCACGATGAAGGCCGAGCCGAGGAAGGCGCCGCTGATCGAACCGACGCCGCCGATGATGATCATGAACAGGATCTTGAACGACAGGTCGAGGTTGAAGCCTTCCGGCTCGACCGTGCCGAGGTAGGCGTAGGCATAGAGCGCACCGGCGACGCCGCAGTAGAACGAGCTGACGGCGAAGGCGAGCAGCTTGGTGTACATGATGCGGATGCCGATCACCTCGGCCGCAACGTCCATGTCGCGCACCGCCATCCACGCCCGGCCGATCGAGCCGCGCACCATGTTCTTCGCCATCAGCGCCATCAACGTGACGACCGCCAGCACCAGCAGGTATTTCGACTCCGGCGAATCGAAGCGGAAGCCGAGGATTTCCATGTCCTGCGCGGTGATGACGCCGGACGAGGAATAGTTCGAGAACCACTCCACCTTGGTCAGGATCCAGACGATGAAGAACTGCGCCGCCAGCGTCGCCACCGCCAGGTAGAAACCCTTGATGCGCAGGCTGGGCAGGCCAAAGGCGATGCCGACCAGCGCCGCCGTCAGGCCGCCGAGGACGAAGGCGACGAGCAACGGCATGCCGTCGATGCGCAGCATGAAGTTGTACGAGGCGAAGGCGCCGACGGCCATGAAGGCCGCCGAGCCGAGCGACAGCTGGCCGGCGTAGCCGGTCAGGATGTTCAGGCCGAGCGCCGCCAGCGAGAACACCAGGAAGGGAACGAGGATCGCCTTCAGCCAGTACTCGCTGGCAAACAGCGGCACGGCGACGAAGGCGAGCGCCAGCAGCAGCATGAGGCCGATGCGATCCTGGCGGATCGGAAAGATCTGCTGGTCGGCTGCGTAGGTGGCCTTGAATTGGCCTGCTTCACGGTAAAGCATGTTGTTTTCTCTCCTGCCGAGTCAAACGCTCAGACGCGATCGATGTGCTTTTCGCCGAACAGTCCTTCCGGACGGACCAGCAGGAAGGCCAGCGCCATCACGTAGGGGAACCACGAATCGATGCCGCCGCCGACGTAGCCGCCGAGATAGACCTCGGCCAGCTTCTCGGTCGAGCCGATGATCAGGCCGCCGACGATGGCCCCGGGCACCGACGTGAAGCCGCCGAGAATGAGCACCGGCAGCGCCTTCAGCGCGGTGAACACGAGGGCGAACTGGACACCGTTGCGGGCCCCCCAGATCAGGCCGGCGACCAGCGCGACGAAGCCGGCGACCGCCCAGACGATGCGCCAGATGGTTTGCAACGGGATGCCGATCGACAGCGCCGCCTGGTGATCGTCGGCGACCGCGCGCAGCGCCCGGCCGACTCGCGTGTATTGGAAGAAAAGCGCCAGGGCCGTGACCAGCACCGCCGCGACCCCGGCCGCAAAAAGGTCGAACTTGGACACGCCGATGCCGGTCGCGTCCATCATCCATTCGATCGGTTCGTCCTGGATGCCGAGGTCCAGGCCGCGCACGCTGGCGCCCCACATCGCCTGGGCCAGGCCCTCGACGAAGAAGGTCAGGCCGATCGTCGCCATGAACAGCGCGATCGGCGGCTGGTTGACCATCGGCCGCAGCACGATGCGTTCGGTGCCGATGCCGAGCAGGACCATGGCGCCGAAAGCGAGCACCAGCGCCAGCCAGAACGGCACGCCCATTTCCAGGATGCCGACGAAGGTGAGCGCGGCGAAGAAGACCATCGCCCCCTGCGCGAAGTTGAACACCCCCGAGGCCTTGTAGATCAGCACGAAGCCGAGCGCGACGAAGGA
>JANJTW010000006.1 GCA_024710925.1 Rhodocyclaceae bacterium
TTTCCCTACACGACGCTCTTCCGATCTGGAGCGCCCCCCGCGCCGCCCGCCGCGACCGACGTCGATGCGGCGCGCCGGCTCGCCGACTACGGCGCGCGCCTCTCCGAACTCTTCTCGCGCCAGCAGCAGTACCCGCGCCTCGCATTGCAGCGCGGCTGGGAGGGCGAGGTGCGCGTGCGCCTGTCGGTGGCGCGTCGCGGCAGCCTCGCGGCGATCCGCCTGGAGCGGTCGAGCGGCCACGCGGTGCTCGACCGGCATGCGCTGGCGATGATCGAGGCGCTTGGCGAGCTGCCGCCGCCGCCGGCCGAATTCCTGAAATTTTCCGACGACGTCCAGGTCGTCGTTCCCGTCCACTACCGACTGAGAAAAGCCACATGAAAATGCCGCGGCTCACCCCCATTGCGCTTTCCCTGCTCTTCGCCGGCGGCGCCGGCGCCGCCGACAGGCTGCCCGGCGTCGTCGAGACGGCCACCGTGCACGTCGTCGGCACGACGCCGCTGGCCGGCGTCGGGGTGCCGGCCGAACAGGTGCCGGCCGCCGTGCAGTCGGTCGCCGGCGAGCGCATCGCCGCCGGCGGCGCGCTGCACCTCGGCGAGTTCATGGCGCGCGAGCTGCCCGGCGTGACGGTCAACGAGACGCAGGGCAACCCGCTGCAACCGGACCTGAACTACCGCGGCTTCACCGCCTCGCCGCTGCTCGGCACGCCGCAGGGGCTCTCGGTCTTCGTCGACGGCGTGCGCGTGAACGAGCCCTTCGGCGACACCGTGAACTGGGACCTGCTGCCGCGCACGGCAATTGCCGGCATCGACCTGGTGCCCGGCTCGAATCCGGCCTTCGGCCTGAACACGCTGGGCGGCGCGCTGGCCGTGCGCACGAAGAGCGGCGACACGCATCCGGGCACGCGCGTCGAGGCCGCCGGCGGCTCCTTCGGCCGCCGCAAGGCGGCCTTCGAGCACGGCGGTAGCGACGCGCAGGGGCTCGCCTGGTACGTTGCCGCCGAGACCTTCCGCGACGACGGCTGGCGCGACTTCTCGCCGTCGCGCGCCGGCCAGCTGTTCGGCAAGCTGTCGAAGAAGAGCGAACTGGTCGACCTCGACCTGACGCTGACCCGGGCGGTGACCAGGCTCACCGGCAACGGCCTGCTGCCGCAGTCGATGGAACGGGCCGAGCGCGACAGCATCTTCACGCATCCCGACCGCACGCAGAACGAGATGAACCAGCTGGCGCTGTCCGGCCGCTGGTGGCTGGGCGACGCCGACAGCCTGACCACCACCGTCTACCACCGCCGCACGCTGACGCGAACGCTCAACGGCGACGCCAACGACGACTTCGAGGACGGCCCCTTCGACGGCGTCTCCGACGAGGAGTCCGGCGCCTTGAACCGCACGCGTACGAAGCAGGCGGCGAGCGGCGTCGCCGCGCAGTGGAACCTCGACCGCGGCAGCCACCGCATGGCGCTCGGCGCCTCCTACGACTTCGCCACGTCGCGCTTCCTGCAGAGCAGCCAGCTCGGCCGGATCAACGCCAGCCGCGGCGTCACCCCCGAGGACGATGCGGAACTGGAAAACGAGGTCGTCGGCCGCACGCGCACCGCCAGCCTCTACTTCACCGACAGCATCGCGCTGACGCCGGCGCTGACGCTGACCGCTTCCGCGCGCTACAACGCCAGCCGCGTCAAGATGCGCGACCAGCTCGACTTCGTCGCGCCGAACCTCGACGGCGACCACCGTTTCAGCAAGCTGAACCCGGCGCTCGGCCTGACCTGGCAGGCGGCGCCGGCGCTCAATCTCTATGCCGGCGCCAGCCAGGGCACGCGCGTGCCGACGCCGATCGAACTCGGCTGCGCCGATCCGGCCAACCCGTGCACGCTGCCCAACGCGATGGCCGCCGATCCGCCGTTGAAGCAGGTCGTCGCGCGCACGCTGGAAGCCGGCGCGCGCGGCCATTTCGCCGGCGGCTTCGCGTGGAACGCCGGCGTCTTCCGCACGATGAACCACGACGACATCCTCTTCGTCGGCACCTCGACCAGCGCCGGCTACTTCACCAACTTTGGCCGCACGCGCCGGCAGGGCATCGAACTCGGCCTGTCGCGCGCGCACGGCGCCTTCGAATGGCGGGTCAATTACTCGTACCTGCACGCCACCTTCCAGTCCGACGCCTGCCTGCTCGCCGAGAACAACAGCGCGCGCGGCACCGACCCGGCGTGCACCGGCGGCGGCCAGGACGACGAGATCCGCGTCAGGAAGGGCAACCGCCTGCCCGGCCTGCCGGCGCACAGCCTGAAGCTGGCGCTGGCCTGGCGCGCCGCCCCCGGCCTGCGCCTCGGCGCCGACGTGCAGGCCTTCTCCGGCCAGTACGCGCGCGGCAACGAGAACAACCGGCACCGCGCCGGCACCTTCACCGACGCCTTCGGCAACGTGCGCAGCTTCGACGGCGGCGGCCGCCTGCCCGGCTACGCCATCCTCAACCTGAACGGCGAAGTCGACCTCGGTCGCGGCTGGCAGCTCTTCGGCCGCGTCGACAACGTCTTCGACAAGCGCTACGCCACCGTCGCCGCGCTCGCCGAGAACCCGTTCGACGCCGCCGGCGCCTTCCAGCCCGACTCCGGCGACTGGCGCCGCGAAACCTTCGTCGCCCCCGGCGCGCCGCGTGCGTTCTGGATCGGCCTGCGCTACGCCTTCGGCAAGTGACGATGGACGCGCCGCGCCGCCCCAGCCTGCACACGCGCCTCAGCCTCGTGCTGACGGCGCTCGCCGCGACGCTGCTGCTCGCCCTCGGCGGCCTCTGGCTGCACGGCGTGCGCGCCGGCATCCACGAGGAGGTCGAGGCGGCGACGCGCGTCTCCGAGCAGTGGCTGGCGGCGCTGGTGCGCGAGGAGGGCGGCGTCGCCGCTACCGACGCACTGGCCGGCGGCGATGCGTCGCCGACGCGGCTGCACGGCGCGGCGCCGGCTGCGTCCGCCGCCGACGCGCGGCTGCTGGCGCACCTGCGCGCGCTCGGGCGCATCCGCGCCAACGTGCTCGACGTCCATGCCGCCTCCGGCGAACTGCTCTACCGCTCGCCGCCGACCGCCTACAAGGCCGGCCGCGCGGCGCCGGCCTGGTTCGCGGCGCTGGTCGAGCCGGCCTTCGCGCCGCGCCGCCTGGTCACCGCCGGCGGCCTCGCGCTGGTGCTGCATCCGGACGCCTCGCGCGCTGCGCTCGACGCCTGGGACGACCTGCTGGCGATGGCCGGCTGGGCGGCGGCGCTGCTCGGCCTGCTCTACGCCGCCGTCCGCCGGGCGCTGAAGCGGGCGCTGCGCCCGCTCGATGCGGTGGTCGCTGCGCTCGAACGCACCGCGCGCAGCGGCGCCGATTTCCGCCTCGACGCGCGGCTGCCGGTCGGCGACGCGCCGGAGCTCGACCGCATCGCGCGCGCCTTCAACGGCATGGCCGACCGGCTGGCGCAGGCGGTCGACGAGAACGTCCGCCTCGAAGCCGAGCGCGAGGTCGCGCAGCGCCTGCAGGCCGGGCTGGAGGCGGAGCGCCGGGCCATCGCCCGCGAGCTGCACGACGAACTGGCGCAGGGCATCACCGCCGTGCGCGCGCTGGCCGGCGCCATCGCCCAGCGCAGCGAAGGGCTGAGCGCGCAGCCGGCGCTGTTCTCCTCGGCGCAGAGCATCGTCGCCGTCACCGGCGAGATGCAGGACGGCGTGCGCGCCATCCTGCAGCGCCTGCGCCCGCCGGCCGCCGGCCCGGCCGGACTTGCGGGACTCTCCACGATGCTGCAGCGGCACTGCGCGACCTGGCAGGAACAGCATCCGCAGATCGCCCTCGCGCTCTGCTGCGCGCCCGCTGCCGCGCCGGTGGGCGGGGCGACGGCGCAGGCCGCGCTGCGCATCGTCCAGGAGGCGCTGACCAACGTCGTCCGCCACGCCGGTGCCGCGCGCGTCGATGTCGCCGTCGCCACCGCCGCCGCCGGCGACTGGCTCGAACTTTGCATCGCCGACGACGGCTGCGGCCTCGCCGCCGGCGCCTCGCGCCAGCCCGGCTGCGGCCTCGGCCTGGCCGGCATGGCCGAGCGCGCGGCCGAACTCGGCGGCGAAGTGCACGTCGGCGGCCGCCCCGGCGGCGGCACCCGCGTCGTCGCCCGCCTGCCGGCAACGCAGCCAACGAACGCACCGAACCGCAGTGCCCCGCATCGCAACGTCTTCACCGGAGGATCGCCATGAACGCCACCCCCGCGAACGCCCGCCTCGACGGCTGCCGCATCCTGCTCGCCGACGACCACGCCGTCGTCCGCCTCGGTTTCCGCCTGCTGCTCGAAGGCGCCGGCGGCGAGGTGGTCGGCGAGGCCGACAGCGGCGAGGCGGCGCTGCGCCGCTTCGCCGAACTGCAGCCCGACGTGCTGGTGATGGACGTCTCGATGCCCGGCATGGGCGGGCTGGCGACGCTGGAACGGCTGCGCGCGGCGCACCCGGCGGCGCGCGTGCTGATGTTCTCGGCGCACCACGACGCGGTGATCCCGGTGCGCGCGCTGCGCCTCGGCGCCTGCGGCTACCTGTGCAAGCGCGCGGCGCCGGAGGAGTTCGTTCGCGCCGTGCGCCAGGTCGCCGCCGGCCAGCGCTACCTCGATCCGGAACTGGCGCCGGCGGTGGCGCTGGCGCAGCTCTCCGGTTCGGCCGACCCGGTCGATGCGCTGACCGAGAAGGAGTTCGCGGTGTTCATCCAGCTCGCCGAGGGGCATTCGGTGAACGAGGTCGCCGAGAAGTTCTTCCTCAGCCCGAGCACGGTCGGCACCCACCTCTATCACATCAAGCAGAAGCTGAACCTGCAGAACGCCGCCGAGATGGCGCTGCTGGCGGTGCGCAGCGGGCTGGTGGAGGCGTGATGGCGGACGCGGGGTGGCGCGGCAAACGCTCGCTGCGGCCCTTGCCCGGCCGGCGCGACGGTGCGGCGCGGGGCGTTGGGCCGGACATCGCCGCGCCGGCGGAAGCGGCCGCTGCATCGGCCGCTGCATCGGCCGCTGAATCCGCCGCTGAATCCGCCGTTGAATCGAGCGCCTCGCCGGCGAGCGGGCTCAGCGACGACGGCCTGTTCCCGCCGGCCGAGCCCTTCACCACGCATCGCCTGCCGGTCGGCGACGGCCATGTGCTGCACGTCGAGGAATGCGGCAACCCCGACGGCCTGCCGCTGCTCTTCCTGCACGGCGGTCCGGGCAGCGGCTGCTCGCCGCGCCAGCGCCGGCTGTTCGACCCGCGCCGCTTCCGCGCGGTGCTCGTCGACCAGCGCGGCTGCGGCCGCAGCACGCCGCTCGGCGGCCTCGCCGCCAACGACACGCCGGCGCTGGTCGCCGACTGCGAGCGCGTGCGCATCGCGCTCGGCATCGAACGCTGGCTGGTCTGCGGCGGCTCGTGGGGCAGCCTGCTGGCGCTCGCCTACGCGCAGACGCATCCGGCGGCGGTCGCCGGCCTCGTGCTGCGCGGCATCTTCCTCGGCTCGCGCGAGGAGGTGCATGGCTACGCGCGCGGCGCGGCGCGCGCCGCGCGGCTGCTGCCGCCGGGCAACGCCGACTTCGTCGCCGACCCGCTGGCGCCGTGGGTCAGCCGCATCCTCAGCGCCGACCCGGCGCGCGCGCTGCCGGCCATCGCCGCCTGGCTGGACCACGAGCGCCGGCTGATGGGCGAGGCGCCGCTGACGGCGGCGCCCGACGAAGCGCAGGCGGCGAAGGCGCGCATCCAGATGCACTACCTGCTGCGCGACTGCTTCCTCGCGCCGGGGCAGCCGCTCGCCGGCATCGACGCGATCCGCCGGCTGCCGGCGGCGATCGTGCAGGGGCTGGCCGACCCGGTCTGCCCGCCGCTCGCCGCCGCGCGGCTGCGCGCCGCGTGGCCGGAAGCCGAGTGGTTCGGCATCGCCAACGCCGGCCACGGCGGCCTGACGCCGCCGCTGGCGCAGGCGACGGTGCGCGCGCTGGCGCGGGTTGCCGACCGCATCGAACGGGGAGGATTCGCCGCGGCCGGCGAACGTGCCGGCGCCTAGCGAAATTCACGAGACGAAACCCCGGAATTGCCGGATGCCGCCTTGCCGGCGGCGGCACAGACTCTCTGCAACAGTCCGCATAGACGAAAGGAAAACGCCATGCCCAATCCACACAACGGTCTCAGCCTCGACGGCCAGGGCAAGCCGCTCTGGCTGTCGGCGGAACTGACCTACCGCTGCCCGCTGAAATGCTCGTGGTGCAACAACCCGCTCGACTTCGAGAACTACGCGCCGCGCGAACTCGACACCGAGGAATGGAAGGCGGTGCTGCGCGACGGCCGCGAGCTGGGCGCGCTGCAGCTCGGCTTCACCGGCGGCGAGCCGCTCTTGCGCGACGACCTGGAAGACCTGGTCGCCTACGCCGACGGCATCGGCTACTACACCAACCTGATCACCTCCGGCATCGGCCTCACCGAGGAACGCCTGCTGGCCTTGAAGGCGGCCGGCCTGAAGCAGATCCAGCTGTCGCTGCAGTCGACCAAGATGGAAGTCACCGACGCGCTGGTCGGCGCCCGCGCGCACGCGCTGAAGCTCGACGCGGCGCGGCTGATCAAGAAGCACGGCTTCCCGATGGTGCTCAACATGCCGATCTTCAAACAGAACATCGGCATGGTCGGCGAGATGATCGAGTGGGCCGCCGGCCTCGGCATCGAGTACATCGAGTTCGCCAACATCCAGTACTACAACTGGGCGCTGATGAACCGCGACGAGCTGATGCCGAGCCTCGACCAGATCCGCGCCGCCGAGCGCACGGTCAACGAATGGCGGGCGAAGCTCGGCAAGGCGATGACCATCTACTTCGTCATCCCCGACTACTACGAGGGTCGGCCGAAGGCGTGCATGAACGGCTGGGGCGCCATCCACCTGACCGTCGCCCCGGACGGCGTCGCCATGCCCTGCCAGGAGGCGCGCGCCATTCCCGGGCTGGAATTCCAGTCGGTGCGCGAGAAGCCGCTCGCCTGGCTGTGGCACGAGTCGGACCTGTTCCGCAAATACCGCGGCCTCGACTGGCTGCCCGAGCCGTGCAGTTCGTGCTCGGAGAAGGAGAAGGACTTCGGCGGCTGCCGCTGCCAGGCCTTCCTGCTCACCGGCGACGCCGGCAACACCGACCCGGCGTGCAGTCGCTCGCCGCACCATCATCTGGTGCAGGAGGCGGTCGCCGTTTCGGTGCAGCCGATCCGCTTCCGGAAACCGCTGGTCAAGCGCTCGGCGCAGGCGGTCGAGACGATGTTCATGGAGGGCTGAGCGTTGAAACCCATGCGCCATCCCTACGACACCGCCACCGGCACGATCGCCCTCGGCGTCCTGCTGACCGTGCTGCTCGCCGCGCTGCTGCGCGTTTTCGCCTGAACCCGCCATGGACTTCGCCTTCCTCGACGTCCTCGCCCGCTGGGCGCACTTTATCGGCGGCATCATCTGGGTCGGCCACAACTACTCCAGCGTCGTCCAGCGGCCGACCTGGCAGCCGTTGACCGCGGCCGACCTGGTCAGCGACACCAGCCCGCGCTTCCAGGCGATGCTCGGCCGCGAGCACGGCTTCTTCCGCTGGTCGTCGGTGGTGACCTGGGTCGCCGGCATGTTCATGCTCTGGCAGCGCGGCTGGCTGGAAGGCGCGCTGACGCTGCAGGGCAGCCTGGCGCCGCTCGGCGTTGGCGTCTGGATCGGCACGCTGATGATGGCCAACCTGTGGCTGGTGCTCTGGCCGAACCAGCAGAAGGTGCTCGGCTTCAAGCCGGCGACGGTCGAGGAACGGCTGCGCGCGTCGCGCCTCACGCACCTGTCGTCGCGAACCAACACCATGCTGTCGATCCCGCTGCTCTTTTTCATGGCCGCCGGCGCGCACGGCGGCTTCCTGTTCGGTTAGGCGCGATGGCGCTCGCCCTCGCGTCCGCCCCCGCGCTCTCCGCCGGCACGGCGTACAGCTTCGCCGCCGGCCCGGCGCGCCTGCCCGACGCGGTGCGCGAACGCGCACGCGACGAACTGTTCGCGCGCGGCGACGACGGCGCCTCGGCCTGGGAGCGGCCGTTCACCAGCGACGCCTTCCGCGCCACGCTGGCGCACGCGCGCGCGCGGCTCGCCGAACTGCTCGCGTTGCCGGCGGACTACCGCGTCCTGTTCCTCGCCGGCGGCGCCATGCAGCACTTCTCGCTCGTGCCGATGAACCTGCTCGGGCCGTCATGCCGCGCCGCCTACGCCGACTCCGGCTACTGGGCGCGGCGGGCCATCGACGAAGGCCGCAAGCAGGCGGCGGTGAGCGTCGTCGCGACGCCGCCGGCCGGCGCGCCGGCGGCACCCGACGTGCATGGCTGGAATATCCCGGCCGACGCCGCCTACTGCCACGTCACGCCGAACGAGACCGCCGACGGCGTCGCCTGGCCGGCGCTGCCCGACACCGGCGCCGTGCCGCTGGTCGCCGACGTGACCTCGTGCTTCCTCGCCGCGCCGCTCGACGTGTCGCGCTTCGGGCTGATCTACGCCGGAGCGCAGAAGAACGTCGGCCCGGCCGGGCTGTCGGTCGTCGTCGTCCGCGACGACCTGCTCGAACGCGCGCCGCTCGACCTGCCGGCGCCGTTCTCGTACGCCGCGCAGGCGGCGCAGGACAGCTGCGTGACGACGCCGCCGACGGCGGCGATCCACCTCGCGGCGCTGGTCTTCGACTGGATCGCCGAGGCCGGCGGGCTGACCGCGATGGCCGCTGCCAACGCGGCGAAGGCGGCGCGGCTGTACGGCTTCATCGACGCCAGCGGCGGCTTCTACGCGGCGCCAGTGCGGCCCGACTGCCGCTCGCCGGTGAACGTCCGCTTCCACCTCGCCGATCCGGTCGAGGACGCGGTCTTCGTCGCCGAAGCCGAGCGCTGCGGACTCTTCCACCTGCGTGGCCACCCGCGCGTCGGCGGCCTGCGCGCCAGCCTCTACAACGCGATGCCGATGGCCGGCGTCGACGCGCTGGTCGAGTTCATGGCCGACTTCATGCGCCGCCGCGGATGAGCGCCGTCGCACAAGGCGCCGGCGCGGTGGCGGCACGCGATCACGGCATCGGACTGGCCGGCGGCATCGACCGCGACGGCAGCCGCGCCGGCGAACTGCTGGCGGCGGGCTTTGCCAGCGTCGAGTTCGGCAGCGTCGCCGCCGGCATCGCCGGCTTCCCCGACGACAGCGCGGCGGCGCTCGCCGCCCGCCTCGGCGAATGGCGCGCGGCGCCGGGCCGCGCCGAGGCGCCGCGCATCGGCGTCGGCCTCTCGCGGCCGTCGATGGCGCCGGCCGCGGCGCTCGCCGACTGCTGGCTGGCCGGCTTCGATGCCGTCGCCGGTGTCGCCGACTACGTCAGCCTCAACCTCACCGCCGCCGCCAACCGCCTGTTGCTCGCGCCGGAACACCGGCCGCTGCTGGCGCGCGCCTTCGCCGCCGTCATCGCGCAGCGCGACGCGCTCGCCGCCGCCGGCCGCCGCGTCGAACTCGCGCTGAAGCTGCCGCTCGGCGCCGCCGGCGAACCGCTGCCGAGCATCGGCCTGCTCGCCGTCGCCGCCGGCTTCGACCGGCTGACCCTCGTGCGTGCCGACGGTGAAACGGATTTCGCCCGCTTCGCCGCGCTGGCAAGGCGCCTCGACGGCCAGGCCGCAGCAGTCGCCGTCGGCGGCATCCGCAACGCCGCCGACATCGCCGCCGCGCGCGCCGCCGGCGCCGCCGGCGTGCAGGTGCACCGGCTGTTCGTGGAGCGGGGGTTGGGGTGTCTGGGGGCGTTGCGCGTGGCGTGAACCGGCGTCCGGACGCGGGGGGGCGGCCTGGTGGAATTGGGGCAACCTCTTTTTGCCGCGACTGGACTAGGCCGAGTTCTGGTCTGTTTGTGGAGGTATGCCATCCAATCCTGACCCGTTCAGGACGCCAAGGCGCGGTTCGATCAGTTCCTTGAAGCCTGTTTGAGCAAAGGACCGCAGATGGTCACTCGGCATGGTGCGGATGTTGCCGTCCAGGTCTCGGCGGATGTGTGGCGGTTCCAGTCCGCGGCGCGGCCCTCGCTCAAGGAACGGCTGTCGGACCAGGGGCGTACCGAAAACTTCGTCCCCGCCCGCGGGCGCCCTACGCCGCCTGCAACAAGAACTCGACCTTCACCGCCTCGAACGGAAAGACGATCCGGCCGTCTTCCACACGTTCGAGCACGCCTGCGTTGAGCAGCGCCGTGACGTCGCCGTGAACGGCCTTGACGTCGCGTCCGACCCGGCGGGCCGCCTCGCGGATCGAGACCGGGCCGGCGCCGCACAAGGCCTTCAGCAGTTCCCAGCGCTTGCCGGTGAGCACCTTCCAGAGCAGTTCCGGAGAGGCGAAGCTGATGCGGGCGGTGCGCTGCGGCTTGCCCGTTTTCCAGGCCTGGGTGAAATCCGCCATCGCCTCGGCGGGCGAACGGACGTCAAGTGTCAGGGTTTTCATCGTTCCACCTCTCGATATCGCGTTGGAAGTCGGCGATCAGTTGCTCCGGCGTCGTGAAGACATAGGCGCTCTCGATTCCGCCGAGGTGCCGGTGATCGCCTTTCCCGACCTCGTTGTCGTAGCGGAGAACGCATGCGCCGCGAACCACGTAGGCGAGCCGGTACTTGAAGTCGTGCGGCGATCCGGCGACGGGTCTGGGCAGGCGCCACAGCACGAGCTCGGCGAAAGCCGATTCGGAATATGCGATTCGCGTGGCGACGAGCTGAACGGCCTTCATGTTGGACATCGTGACAACATCGCACTGTGTTGTCAATCGCTCCAACGACTCGACCGCTCCTGTGCGCCGCTGCCGTTTCTTGCCGCCGGCGCCAGCGCCGACTAGATTCCAAGTATCCCCCGCGCCCCCGGCCCCGATGCTCCCCGACCTGATCTTCCGCCAGCTCTTCGACGCCGCGTCGTCGACCTACACCTACCTGCTCGGCGATCCGGCCAGCCGGCAGGCGCTGATCGTCGATACGGTGTTCGAGCAGCACCTGCGCGACCGGGCGCTGGTCGATGAGCTGGGGCTGACGTTGGTCGCCGCGCTCGACACGCACTGCCACGCCGACCACGTCACCGGCGCCTGGCTGATGCAGCGGGCGACCGGCTGCCGCATCGGCATCTCGCGGCGCTACGGCGACGTGCTTGAGGGTGCCGACCTGCGCCTCGACGACGGCGACCGCGTCGATTTCGGCGCGCGCCATCTGGCGGTGCGGGCGACGCCGGGGCACACCGACGGCTGCCTGACCTACGTCGCCGACGATTGCCGCTTCGCGCTCACCGGCGACAGCCTGCTGATCCGCAGCGCCGGCCGCTGCGACTTCCAGCGCGGCGACGCGCACGTGCTCTTCCGCTCGATCACCGGCCGCCTCTTCACGCTGCCCGACGACTGCCTGATCTTCCCCGGCCACGACTACGCCGGGCGCACGGTTTCCTCGGTCGGCGAGGAGCGCGCGCACAACCCGCGCATCGGCGGCGGCGCCGACGAGCGCGACTTCGTCGGCTTCATGGAGAACCTGAACCTGCCGCATCCGCGCCGCATCGACGAGGCGCTGCCGGCCAACCTGCGCTCGGGCCGGCCGGCGGACGGCCGCGTGCCGGCGCCGGCCGACTGGGGGCCGGTGCGGCAGACCTACGCCGGGGTGCTGGAGGTCGACGCGGAATGGGTCGCCGAGCACCTCGGCGAAGTCTGCGTGCTCGACGTGCGCGAGCCCGGCGAGGCCGACGACGCCTTCGCCGGCGACTGCC
>JANJTW010000262.1 GCA_024710925.1 Rhodocyclaceae bacterium
GTTCGTCGGCAGCCGGCAGAGCGGCGTGCCGCTGTTGCGCTACGCCGACCTCGAAGCCGACGCCGACCTCGTCGAGCTGGCCCGCGACATGGCCGAACGGCTGCTGTGCGACAATCCGGCGGGCGTCGCGCGCCACCTCGAACGCTGGCTGGGGTCGCGCGAGGAACTGCTCAAGGCCTGAACGGCGCGCGAAGGCCAGCAAAGGAGACCGGCAGCGTGGGCAACCAGTATCGACTGATGCGTTCGGCGCGTTTCCGGCCGCTGTTCTGGACGCAGTTCCTCGGCGCCTTCAACGACAACCTGTACAAGAACGCGCTGGTCGTCCTGCTCACCTTCCAGACCGCGCAATGGACGACGCTGCGTCCGGAAATCCTCGCCAACCTCGCCGCCGGCCTGTTCATCCTGCCCTTCTTCCTCTTCTCGGCGACCGCCGGCCAGCTCGCCGACAAGTACGACAAGGCGCGGCTGGCGCGCCTCTCGAAGGGGCTGGAGATCGCCATCATGGGCGTCGCCGTCGCCGGCTTCCTGCTGCACAGCCTGGCACTGCTGCTCGCCGCGCTGTTCCTGCTCGGCCTGCAGTCGACGCTGTTCGGGCCGGTGAAGTATTCGATCCTGCCGCAGCACCTGAAGGAGGCGGAGCTGGTCGGCGGCAACGCGCTGGTCGAGGCCGGCACCTTCGTCGCCATCCTCGTCGGCACGCTGGCCGGCGGTCTGCTCGCCGGCGCCGGTCTCGATCCGCTGTGGATCGCCTTCGCCGGACTACTCGTGGCGGTCGCCGGCTACCTCGCCAGCCGCGGCATTCCGGCGGCGCCGCCGCCCGATCCCGGGCTCAAGGTCCATCCGAATCCGCTGACCGAGACCTGGCGCAACATCGGCTTCGCCCGCGAGAACCGCACCGTCTTCCTGTCGATCCTCGGCATCTCGTGGTTCTGGCTCTACGGCGCGCTCTTCCTCGCGCAGTTTCCGGCCTACGGCAAGAACGTCCTCGGCGGCGGCGAGGCGGCGGTGACGCTGCTGCTCGCCGTGTTCACCGTCGGCATCGGCGCCGGTTCGCTGCTCTGCGAACGGCTGTCGGCCGGGCGGGTCGAACTCGGCCTGGTGCCCTTCGGGTCGATCGGGCTGACGCTGTTCGGGCTCGACCTCGCCTTCGCGTCGATGGCGCTGCCGCCTGTCACCGAGCTGCGGCCGCTCGGCGAGCTGCTGGCGCAGCCGGCGCTCTGGCGCATCCTCGCCGACCTCGTGCTGCTCGGCCTCTTCGGCGGCTTCCTGATCGTTCCGCTGTACGCGCTGGTGCAGTCGCGGAGCGCGCCGGCGCACCGGGCGCGCATCATCGCCGCCAACAACATCATGAACGCCGCGTTCATGGTCGCCGGCGCGCTCGCCGCCGCCGGCCTGCTCGGCGCCGGGCTGTCGATCCCGGCGCTGTTCGCCGTCGCCGCCGTCGGCAACGCGGCGGTGGCGATCTACATCTACCGGCTGGTGCCGGAGTTCCTGCTGCGCTTCCTCGCCTGGCTGCTGATCCACAGCGTCTACCGCGTCGCCAAGCGCGGCGTCGAGCATCTCCCGCACGAAGGCGCGGCGCTCGTCGTCTGCAACCACGTCAGCTTCGTCGATCCGGTGATCCTGATGGCGGTGTCGCCGCGGCCGATCCGCTTCGTCATGGACCACCGCATCTTCAGGACGCCGGTCATCTCCTTCATCTTCCGCCACAGCCGGGCGATCCCGATCGCGCCGGCGAAGGAAGATCCGGCAATGATGGAGCGGGCCTTCGCCGAGGTGGCCAAGGCGCTCGATGCCGGCGAGCTGGTCGGCATCTTCCCCGAGGGGCGGATCACCGACAGCGGCGAGCTCTATCCGTTCCGCCCCGGCGTCACGCGCATCCTCGAACGCAACCCGGTGCCGGTGATCCCGCTCGCGCTGCAGGGGCTGTGGGGCAGCTTCTTCTCGCGCAAGGACGGGCCGGCGATGACGAAGCCGTTCCGCCGCGGCCTGTTCTCGCAGATCGCCGTCGTCGGCGCGCCGCCGGTGCCGGCGGCCGAGGCAACGCCGGCGCGGCTGCAGGCAATCGTGCAGGCGCTGCGCGGCGAGCGGAAATAGCCGCGTCCCGCCGGCCGGCCGGCGGCGAGTCGCGCTAAACTTCCGCCCATCATGCATTCCGCGCTGCTTTCCCTGCTCCTGCTGCTGTCGGCGACCGTCGTCGCCGTCGTCATCGCCCGCCGTTTCCGCCTGCCGTCGATCCTTGCCTATCTTGCCGTCGGCATCGCCCTCGGCCCGCACGGGGTGGAGGTGCTGGCGAAGGCCGATCATTCGGTGGAGACCTTCGCCGAGTTCGGCGTCGTCTTCCTGATGTTCTCGATCGGCCTCGAATTCAGCCTGCAGAAGCTGCGCGCGATGCGCTCGCTGGTGTTCGGCTTCGGCAGCTCGCAGATGCTGCTGACCGCGCTGTGCACCGGGCTCGTCACCTGGTTCGGCTACGCGCAGGGCTGGCGCAGCGGGCTGGCCGTCGGGCTCGCCGTCGGCATGTCGTCGACGGCCATCGTCGCCAAGATGCTGTCCGAGCGCCTCGACCTGCATTCGCGCTCTGGCCGGCAGACGATGGGCGTGCTGCTCTTCCAGGATCTCGCCGTCGTCCCCTGCCTGATCCTGCTGCCGGCGCTCGCCGATCCGGCCGGCAACCTCGCCGCCTCGCTCGGCATCGCGCTGGTCCAGGCCGTCGTCGTCCTCGGCCTGCTCGTCTGGGCCGGCCAGCGCATCATGCGCCGCGTCTACGACGTCGCCACCCGTCACCGCTCCGACGAACTGTTCATGCTCGTCACGCTGTGGATCGTCGTCGCCGCCGCCTACGCCACCGGCGCCACCGGGCTGTCGCTGGCGCTCGGCGCCTTCGTCGGCGGCATGCTGATCTCGGAGACGATCTACCGCCACCAGGTGGAGGCCGACATCCGGCCGTTCCGCGACATCCTGCTCGGCCTCTTCTTCGTCACCGTCGGCATGCTGCTCGACCTCGGCTTCGTCTTCGCCAACCTCGACCGCCTGCTGCTCGCCGTGGTCCTGCTCGTCGCCGGCAAGGGGCTGGTCGTGCTGCTCGTCGCGCTCGCCGCGAAGAGCCCGCTCGACGTCGCGCTGCGCACCGCCGCGCAGCTGGCGCAGGCCGGCGAGTTCGGGCTGGTGCTGATCAACCAGGCCTTCGCGCTGAAGCTGATCGGCAGCGACGTTTTCCAGGTGACGCTGTCGGCGATGCTGATCTCGATGTTCCTTGCGCCCTTCCTGATCGAGCGCGCGGTCGCGCTGACCGGACAGATGTCGCAGGGCGACTGGGCGCACAAGGCGAAGGCGATCCACGACATCGCCGCCGGCAGCTTCGGCCTCGAAAGCCACGTCATCCTCTGCGGCTACGGCCGCACCGGCCGCCAGATCGGCGAATTCCTCGCCGGCGAGAAGATCCCCTTCCTCGCCCTCGACGTCAGCCCGCAGCAGACGAAGCACGCCGTTCCCGAGGGCGGCCGCGTCGTCTTCGGTAATCCGGACCGGCCGGAGGTGCTCAAGGCCGCCGGCCTCGACCGCGCGCGCGCCGTGGTCATCGCCTTCCTCGACGTGCATGCCGCCGAGCGCGTGCTGCATCTCGTCCGCCAGGTGCGGCCGGACGTGCCGGTGATCATCCGCGCGCCGGACGATTCGGCGATCCCGCGGCTGAAGCGCGCCGGCGCCACCGAGGTCATCCCGGAAGTGCTCGAAGGCAGCCTGATGGTCGCCGCCGAAACGCTGGTCAACCTCGGCGTGCCGGTCGAGCGCGCCATCGGCCAGGTGCGCGCGGTGCGCGCCGAACGCTACAGCTCGCTGCGCGACTTCTACCGCGACGGCGCCGGCGACCCCTCCTGAGCGCCGCCCGGGCGCGCTAGAATCGCCCGTCATGGACTCCGGCCCGCTCACCTCCTCCCGCTCCTGGCTGTTGCCGGCGCTCGCCGCGCTCGCGGCCGCCCTCGTCCTCATCCTCGCCTCGGCGCTCAACGCCCAGCGCAGCCTGGCCGCGCTCAACGAGATGGCCGACACGCGCGGCCGGGCGCGTGCCGCCAGCCTGCACGCCGAGCACACGCTGTCGCTGTTCAAGGACGTCGAGGGCGGCATGCGCGGCTACCTGCTGACCGGCCACGACAGCCACCTCGAACCCTACCGTGCGGCGCGCGCGGCGCTGCCGGCGAGCTATGCGGCGCTGCGTGCGGCGGTCGGCGAAGTGCTCGCCGACGGTGTCGACTGGCCGGCGCTCGACGCCGAGCTGGCCCGCCGCCTCGACATTGCCGAGCGGCTCGTCGCGCAGCGCCGGCAGCGCGGCCGCGACGCTGCCGCCGAGCAGGCGCTGCTGGCCGAAGGCAAGGCGAGCATGGATGCGATCCGCGGCCGCTTCGCCGAACTCGACGCCGGCATCGACCGCCGCCTCGCCGAGCTGGATGCGGCGGTCGAACGCCTGCGTGCCGAGGCCTATCGCTCCGACTGGCTGACCGCCGGCGTGGCGGTGGCGCTGGTGCTGCTCGCCACCGCCCTGCTGCTGCGCGAGCGGCAGCTGCGCATCCGCCTCGCCGACGAACTGCAGGTCATCAACCGCACGCTCGACGCCCGCGTGCGCGAGCGCACCGCGGAGCTGTCGGCGGCGCGCGACCGCATCGCCGGCTTCGCCGGCGAGCTCGAACGCGGCGTCGAGGCCGAGCGGCGGCGCCTGTCGCGCGAGGTGCACGATCAGATCGGACAGGTCTTCTCGGCGATCCGCATGATCGTCCGCGGCCTGCCGGCGAACGCGCTGCCGGCCGATCAGGCCGCGGTACTGGAGCAGGCCATCGACATGGGCGTGGCGACGGCGCGGCGGATCGCCGGCGAACTGCGGCCGCCGCTGCTCGACGACCTCGGCCTGCCGGCGGCGGTGACGCATCTCGCCGACCGCCTGTTCGCGCCGGCCGGCATCGACTGCGAGGTCGCGCTCGCCGGCGGCGAGGCGCTCGGCGAGGCGGAATCGCTCGCCGTCTTCCGCATCCTGCAGGAGGCATGCAGCAACATCCTGCGCCACGCCGGCGCGCGCCGCGTCGCCATCCGCGGCGGTGCCGACGGCGGCGTCTACCGCATCGAGGTCGACGACGACGGCGGCGGGCTCGCTACCGCGCCGGTGCGCGCCGGCGCCCTCGGCATCGTCGGCATGCAGGAGCGGGCGGCGCTGCTCGGCGGCACGGTCCGCGTCGGCGCGGCGCCCGGCGGCGGCGTGCGCGTCGGCATCGCCATGCCGTTGCCGTCCCCGCGCGCGGCGGGGCAAAATGCGGGGCACGATGAAGAAGATCCTGCTCCTTGAAGACCATCCGATCTTCCGCCTCGGTCTCCGCCAGCTGATCGCCCGGCGCTGGCCGGAAGCCGGAATCGTCGAAGCCGCGACGCTGGCCGAGGCGCTGCGCGCCTGCCGCGGCGGCGACTTCCAGGCGGCGCTGGTCGACCTCAATCTGCCCGACGCGGAAGGCCTGGAAAGCGTCTCGCAGCTGCGTCGCGCGGCGCCGGCGCTGCCCCTGCTGGTGGTCAGCCTGAACGCCGAGGCGAGCTACGCGACGCGCGTGCTGCAGCTCGGCGCCGCCGGCTACCTGGCCAAGGATCGCGCCGCCGACGAACTGGTGACGGCCCTCGAACGCGTGCTCGCCGGCGGCCGCTACATCACCGCCTCGCTCGCCGAGCAGCTGGCCGGCCTGCTCACCGGCGACCTGCCGGCCGGCGCGCCGCACGAGGCGCTGTCGCCGCAGGAGTACCGCGTCATGCTGCAGCTCGCCGCCGGCCACCGCGTCGCCGACATCGCAGCGACGATGCACCTGTCGCCGAAAACGATCACCACCTACCGCGCCCGCATCCTCGACAAGCTCGGCGTCGACGGCAACGTCGAACTCGCCCGCTACTGCATCCGCCACGGCCTCGACGGCGGCAGCGCGTAGGGCAATCCCTACGCCGCAATCGGCCGAACCCTCGCCGCCGCCGCGCCCGCCGCCGCTGCCCGGCCTCCCGCCGGCGACGCAGACTGACGCCATCGTCATCCGCCGGGGTCTGCCGCATGAACATCGTCATCGTCGAAGATTCGGAGCTCGTCCGCAGCCAGCTCCTGCGCCGGCTCGCAGCCGAGCCGCGCTTTCACGTCGCCGGCGTCGCCGCCGGCGAGGCCGAGGCGCTGGCGCTGATCCGCGAGCAGCGCCCGGATGCGGTGCTGCTCGACGTCGCGCTGGCGCCGGGCAGCGGCCTGCGCGTGCTCGACGGCCTGCAGCGCGACGGTCCGGCGACGCGCGTCCTCGTCCTCGGCAACGATCTCGACCCGGCGCTGCGCGAGGCCTGCCGGCAACGCGGCGCCAGCGCCTGCTTCGACAAGACCGACGAGCTCGAAGGCTGCCTCGCGCGGCTGGCCGCCTGGCTGCCGCCGCTGCCGGAGAACGAGGAGCGGCGGCTGCTCGCGCTGCAGTCGGTGCATCTGCTCGACACCCCCTGGCAGGAGGCGTTCAGCGACATCGCCCGGCTCGCTGCGGAGATCGTCGGCGCGCCGCTCGCCTTCATCTCGCTGGTCGACCGCGAGCGCCAGTGGTTCCTCGCCGGCCACGGCCTCGCCCTCGGCGAAACCTCGCGCACCGTCTCGCTGTGCACGCACGCCATCCTCGGCGAAGAACTGATGGAAGTGCCGGACGCCCGCCTCGACCGCCGCTTCTTCGACAACCCGCTGGTGCGCGGCGATCCGCACGTCGTTTTCTATGCCGGCGTGCCGCTGGTGCTGCCCTCGGGCGATGCCCTCGGCACCCTCGCCGTTGCCGACCGCCGGCCGCGCGTGCTCAGCGCGGCGCAACGTCGGGCATTGAAGACGCTGGCCGGCGCCGCGCTGAGCGAGATCGACCTGCGCCGGCGCGTGCTGCACCTGGAGGCGGAGGTGAAGCGCCGCTACGAGGCCGAGGCGCACATGATGCATCTGGCGACGCGCGATCCGCTGACGGCGATGCCGAACCGCGCCGCGCTGCACGACCGTCTGGAGCAGCTGGTGCGCGCTGCCGCCCGGCACGAGCGGCCGCTGGCCGTGCTCTTCGTCGATCTCGACCGCTTCAAGCTGATCAACGACACGCTTGGCCACGAGGTCGGCGACGGCGCGCTGGTGCGCACCGCCGAGCGGCTGTCTGGCGTGCTGCGCGCCGCCGACACGGTGGCGCGGCTCGGCGGCGACGAATTCGCCGTCGTCCTGCCCGAACTGGCGGCGGCGGAGGCGACGCAGGTCGCCGAGAAGATCATCGCCGCGCTCGCCGTGCCGGACGAAATCCGCGGCCACCGCCTGCACATCGACTGCAGCGTCGGCATCGCGCTCTTTCCCGAGCACGGGCAGAGCGGCGAGGAACTGATCCGCCACGCCGACCTCGCCATGTATCAGGCGAAGCAGGCCGGCGGCTCGCGCGCCTGCGTCTTCAGCAGCCGGCTGAACGAGCACGCCGAGGAATTGCTGGCCCTCGACAACGACTTGCGCGACGCGCTGCGCCGCGACGAACTGTTCCTGCACTTCCAGCCGCAGGCGGCGCTCGGCGGCGGCGGGCTGCGCGGCGCCGAGGCGCTGGTGCGCTGGCGCCACCCGCACTTCGGCCTGCTGCCGCCGGACCGCTTCATTCCCGTCGCCGAGGGCCGCGGGCTGATCGTCGACCTCGGCCGGCAGGTGCTCGACAAGGCGCTGGCGCAACTCGCCGCCTGGGATGCCGACGGCCTGCATGTGCCGCGCGTCGCCGTCAACGTCTCCGCCGCCGAACTGCTGCCGGGCTTCGCCGAGACGGTGGAAGCGGCGCTCGCCCGCCACGGCATCGCCGCCGCCCGCCTCGAACTGGAAATCACCGAGTCGGCGCTGACCGCCGACGGCATCGACACCCTCTCCGTCCTCGCCCGCCTGCGCGACGGCGGCGTCGGTATCGCCGTGGACGATTTCGGCGTCGGCTATTCGTCGCTCGGCCAGCTGCGCCGGCTGCCGATCGACAGCCTGAAGATCGACCGCAGCTTCGTCGAGGAAATCGACTGCCGCAGCGAGGATGCGGCGATCGTCACCGCCATCGTCGCCATGGCCGGCGCCCTCGGCCTGCGCACGATCGCCGAGGGCGCCGAGCACGAGGGGCAGATCGGCGTGCTCGAACGCATCGGCTGCGACAGCGTGCAGGGCTACCTGCTGGCGAAGCCGATGGCCGCCGACGACTTCGCCGCCTGGGCGCGCCTGTTCGCCGCCGCCGAGCGTCCCGACTAGCGGCGCCGGCCGGCGGCCCGCGGCGGCAAAGCGGGGTAGAATCCGCCCCCATGGAACTCCGCCTCGCCCGGGTCCGCGAAAGGCTGGACCTCTACGAAAAACTGATGCGGCTGGACAAGCCGATCGGCATCCTGCTGCTCCTCTGGCCGACGCTGTGGGGGTTGTGGCTCTCGGCCGCCGGCACGCCGCACTGGCTGGTGGCGTGGATCTTCATCCTCGGCACCGTGCTGATGCGCTCGGCCGGCTGCGTCATCAACGATTTCGCCGACCGCGACTTCGACCCGCACGTCGAGCGCACCAAGAACCGGCCGCTCGCCGCGCGCCAGGTGTCGACGAAGGAGGCGATGATCCTCTTCGCGGCGCTCGTGCTCGCCGCCTTCCTGCTCATCCTGCCGCTGCGGAACTGGCTGGTGCTCGGGCTCTCGGTGCCGGCGCTGTTCCTCGCCGCGTCGTACCCGTTCACCAAGCGCTTCCTCGCCATCCCGCAGGCCTACCTCGGCGTCGCCTTCGGCTTCGGCATCCCGATGGCCTACGCCGCGAACACCGGCGAGGTGCCGCCGGTGGCCTGGCTGCTGCTCGTTGCCAACGTCTTCTGGGCGGTCGCCTACGACACCGAATACGCGATGGTCGACCGCGAGGACGACCTGAAGATCGGCATCAAGACCTCGGCGATCACCTTCGGCCGTTACGACGTGGCGGCGGTGATGGCCTGCTACGCGATCGCGCTGGCGCTGCTCGCCGTCGTCGGCTACGGCCTGCGCCTCGGCATCTTCTATTACGCCGGGCTGGCCATCGCCGCCGGCATCGCCGTCTACCACTACACGCTGATCCGCACGCGCGAACCGGCGAAATGCTTCAAGGCCTTCCTGCACAACAACTGGCTCGGGGCGGCGGTGTTCGCCGGCCTCGTCGGCCATTACCTGAGCGCGCGCTGAGGCGGTGATGCCTCGTCCGCCCGGAGCCCGGCAATGAAATACGACGACCTGCGCGACTTCATCGCGCAACTGGAAAAGCAGGGCGAACTGAAGCGCGTCGCCGTCGAGGTCGATCCGAAGCTGGAGATGACCGAAATCTGCGACCGCGTGCTGCGCCAGGGCGGCCCGGCGATCCTCTTCGAGCGGGTGAAGGGGCACGACATGCCGGTGCTCGGCAACCTCTTCGGCACGCCGCGCCGCGTCGCGCTCGGCATGGGGCAGGACAGCCTGGAGGCGCTGCGCGAAGTCGGCCGGACGCTGGCCTACCTGAAGGAGCCGGAGCCGCCGAAAGGCTTGAAGGACGCCTGGGACAAGCTGCCGATGCTGAAGCAGGTGCTGGCCATGGCGCCGAAGGTGCGCTCGTCGGCGCCGTGCCAGGAAGTGGTGTGGGAAGGCAAGGACGTCGACCTGTCGCGCCTGCCGATCCAGCACTGCTGGCCCGGCGACGTGGCGCCGCTGGTGACCTGGGGCCTGACCATCACGCGCGGCCCGAACAAGCCGCGGCAGAACCTCGGCATCTACCGCCAGCAACTCCTGGGACCGAACAAGCTGATCATGCGCTGGCTGGCGCACCGCGGCGGCGCGCTCGACTTCCGCGACCACTGCGCGAAGTTTCCCGGCCAGCCGTATCCGGTGGCGGTGGCCCTCGGCGCCGACCCGGCGACCATTCTCGGCGCCGTGACGCCGGTGCCCGACACGCTGTCCGAATACCAGTTCGCCGGCCTGCTGCGCGGTTCGCGCACCGAACTGGTCAAGGCCATCGGCAGCGACCTGCAGGTGCCGGCATCAAGCGAGATCGTGCTGGAGGGGGTGATCCATCCGGGAGAGACCGCGCTCGAAGGCCCCTACGGCGACCATACCGGCTACTACAACGAGCAGGCCGAATTCCCGGTATTCACCGTCGAGCGCATCACCCTGCGCCGCGACCCGATCTACCACAGCACCTACACCGGCAAGCCGCCGGACGAGCCGGCGATGCTGGGCGTCGCGCTGAACGAAGTGTTCGTGCCGATCCTGCAGAAGCAGTTTCCGGAAATCGTCGACTTCTACCTGCCGCCGGAGGGCTGCTCGTACCGGCTGGCGACGGTCAGCATCCGGAAGCAGTACCCGGGGCACGCCAAGCGCGTGATGTTCGGCATCTGGAGCTTCCTCCGCCAGTTCATGTACACCAAGTTCATCATCGTGGTGGATGACGACATCGACGTGCGCGACTGGAAGGAAGTGATCTGGGCGATGACCACGCGCGTCGACGCCGCGCGCGACACGCTGATCGCCGAGAACACGCCGATCGACTACCTCGACTTCGCGTCGCCGGTGGCCGGGCTGGGCAGCAAGATGGGCCTCGACGCGACCAACAAGTGGGCGGGCGAGACGGATCGCGAATGGGGGCGTACCATCGTCATGGACGAAGCGGTGAAGCGCCGCGTCGATGCGCTGTGGCAGCAGCTCGGGCTGTAGCCCCGGAGTGGCGGCGTGCAGCCGTGGCCAGCACGAAAGGAGAGTGATGAACGACGACCCCAACCTCGACGGTGCCCGCGCCTGGTGCCACGTCATCTACGCGCTGCACGCCTTCTCGGTGCTCACCGGCATCTTCGGCGCGGTCAGCGTGATCGGCGCCTTCCTCATCGGCTGGCCGTCGATCATTGCCGTCATCCTCAACTACATCAAGCGCGGCGCCGTCGCCGGCACCTGGCTCGACAGTCACTTCCGCTGGCAGATCCGCACCTTCTGGTTCGCCGCGCTGTGGGTGCTGGTCGCCATCGTGCTGGCGTTCACCATCATCGGCCTGATCCCGGCGCTGATCGTCGCCGGCCTCGTCACCGTCTGGCTGATCTACCGCGTCGTCCGCGGCTGGCTGGCGCTGAACGCCGGCCAGCCGATCGCCGCCTGAAGGCCGGCCCGGCGCGCCGGGCCGCGAGGAGATGGGCATGGAAGAGAAGCCAGCGGGCGAACGTTTCTGCCTTTACGACACCGCTGCCCTCGACGCGGTGCTCGACCGCATGGCGGCGGCAGCGGCGGCGCTGCTTGCCGGCGCCGACAAGCCGATGCTGCTCGGCATCCTGCGCCGCGGCGCGCCGCTCGCCGAGATGCTGCAGCGCCGGCTGCTGGCCGATTTCGGCCTCGACGTGCCGCGCCACGGCCTCAAGCTCAAGCGCTACGGCGACGACCTGACGCTGCTGCACCCGGACACCCAGCTCACCGAGAGCGCCGAGTTCGCCGCGCTCGACGTCGCCGGCGCCACCATCCTTGTCGTCGACGATGTGCTCTATCAGGGGCATTCGCTCGCCCGCGTGCTCGGCTACCTGTCGCAGCGCCGGGTGCCGGTGATCCGCGCGGCGGTGCTCGCCGACCGTTGCTGCGCCCTGCTGCCGATCGCCGCCGACATCGTCGGCGTCCGCCTGCAGGTGGCGCCGGGCGACGTCGTCGAATGCAACGTGCCGCCCTACGAGGACGAGTTCAGGATCGAGGTGCTGCGCCCGGCGCACCACGCCTGATTCATTGCCGGAGAAACGCCATGCCCTACGTCAACATCAAGATCACCCGCGAAGGCGCCTCCGCCGAGCAGAAGGCCCGCCTGATCGAGGGCGTCACCGCGCTGCTCAAGGACGTGCTGGACAAGAACCCGGCGACCACCGTCGTCGTCATCGACGAAGTCGACACCGACAACTGGGGCATCGGCGGCGAGAGCGTCACCGTGCGCCGCGCGCGGGGCGCCTGAGCGCAACGCAACGCGTTTGCGAAGAAGTACTCCCGGGGTGCGCCTGAGCGCAACGCAACGCGTTTCGCGAAGAAGTCCCTTCGGGGTACGCCCGCGCAGCGCAACGCGCATCACGAGGAAGTGCCCTTCGGGTACGCCTGCGTCCGTGCACAAGCGCTTGCCAGGACGTGCCGTCGGTGCCTGCCGGAGGGGCCGGCGGCGGTGGCCACCCGGGATCAGCGCTCGGCCACCCAGCGTACCAGCGCGTCGAGCGGGGCGGCGCCGTTCTTCATGCGCGTATCGTTGATGAAGCCGACGACGACCCAGCGCCGGCCGCTGGCGTCGAGCACGTAGCCGGCGATGGCGCGCACGCCGTCGAGGTAGCCTGTCTTCAGGTGGGCGCGGCCGGCGGCCGGGCCATCCTTCAAACGCTTCTTCAGCGTGCCGTCGGCGCCGGCGATCGGCAGCGAGGCGACCAGTTCCGGCATCACCGGGCTGTGCCAGGCCGCCAGCAGCAGGCGGCCGAGTCCCTCGGCGCTCAGGCGTTCTTCCTGCGACAGCCCGGAGCCGTTGTCCACCACGCTGCCGACGATGCCCTTCGCCGCCAGCCAGCGGCCGACCGCGTCGCGCGCCGCCGCCGGCGTCGCCGGCCGGCTGGCGGCGAGCGACAGGAAGATCTGGCGGGCGGTGACGTTGTTGCTCCACTTGTTCACGTCGCGCACGATCTCGGCCAGCGGTGGCGATTCATGCGCGAAGAGCAGGCGGGCGCCGGCCGGCGTTTCGCCGGCACGCACGCGGCCGGCGAAACGGCCGCCCAGTTCGCGCCAGAGCGCGCGGAAGAGCTGCTCGACCTGCCGGTCGGCCGGCCACGGCGCGAGGTGCAGCGTCTTTTCCCCGCACTGGCCGGAGTAGCTGCCGGCGAGCGTCACCGTGCCGTCGTCGACGCCGATCTGCAGACGCTCGCGCCAGCCGCCGCAGGGCGCGTCGTCGAGGGCGAGGCGGCCGTCGATGCGCACGCCGTCGGCCGGGTTCTCGGCCACCGCCCGCACCTGGCGCGCGGCGATGTCGGGGACGAGCGCGATGCGCAGGCTCTTGTGGTCGATCAGCAGCGCGTCGGGGCCGGCGTTGTAGGCGCGCAGCGGCTGCTTGTCGAAGGCGGCGGGGTCGTGCGGCGGCAGCTGGAAGGCGCTGCGGTCGAGAACCAGGTCGCCGTCGATTTCGGCGATGCCACGGTTCTTCAGGCGGCGCAGGAGTTGCGAGAAGCGTTCGAGGTCGAGCCCCGGGTCGCCGCTGCCGCGCAGGTAGAGGTTGCCGGCCAGGCGTCCGTCGTCGGCCGGCGCGTCGGCGAGCACCTCGGTTGTCCAGGCGTGCGCCGGGCCGAGCAGTTCGAGCGCCGCATAGGTGGTCACCAGCTTCATCGCCGAGGCCGGGTTCATCGGCCGGCCGGCATTGTGCGCGAGCAGCGGCCGCTCGGCGTCGACGCGCTGGACGAAGAAGGCAGCGCTGGCCGGCGGTACGCCGCCGTCGCGCAGCGCGGCGGCGACCGGCGCCGGCAGCGCGGCGGCGGCGACGTCGACGGCGAGCGCGAGGGTCAGGGCGAGGGCGGCGGCCAGGCCGCGGCGGAGAAGCGGGAAGCGGGTGTGGCGCGGCATGGGGCAGGGGGCGGGGCGATGATTTGGTAATATTGCCGCACTTCTGGGCCTGCGGGAAAGCGGGCCGGCCGCAGCCACGGAACGACGACATGCTTGAAAAACGGCGCCACCAGCGCATCCGCTTCGACGAAGCCCTGCCGATGAAGATCGGCCACCGCGGTGCCCGCGCCCGCGGGGCGCTGGAAAACCTCTCGCTCGGCGGCCTGATGTTCCGCACCGAACTGCCGCTAACGGTCGGCGAGACGATCGGCTGCGAATTCCACGTCTTCGAATCGCCGCTGATCGACCTGCCGGCGGTCGTCGCCAGCCGCGTCGGCGCCGGCCTCTACGGCGCCCGCTTCCAGGCCGGTCCGATGAGCCAGCACCTGATCGAGGATGCGATCAACCGGGCCATCGAGACTGGACAGGCCGGCATCATCTCCATCCACGAACTCGCCGGCGGCAAGGTGATGCGCGTCTGCGGCGCGCTGACGGCGAATCACCGCAACGATTTCATGCACGGCGTCGAGCGCGTCGGCGTCGCCGAGATCGACCTCTCCGGCGTGACGCTGATCGACGATGCCGGCGTTGCCTTCTGCCGCCGCGCCGTCGAACAGTTCGGCGTCCGCATCGACGCCCGCTCGCCGTGCGTCGCGGCGGCCTGGCGCGACTAGCTGCCGGCCGCCTTCCCCGACATGCACGAAACCGACCCGTCCCCGACCGCCGAGCGGGTCCGCGCGGCCCTGCGCAGCGTCATCGACCCCGAGGCCGGCATGAACATCGTCGACCTTGGCCTCGTCTACGGCATCGAGGCCGATGCCGGCGGCGTCCGCGTCGCGCTGACGATGACCTCGCCGACCTGTCCGATGGGCGACCTGATCCTCGACGAGGCACGGCAGGCGGTCGCCGCCGTCCTGCCGGCCGACTGCGCGCTCGCCGTCGATCTGGTGTGGGAGCCGCCGTGGGGACCGGAGCGGATGAGCGAGACGGCGCGCGCGCATTTCGGCTGGGGCGACTGAACGATGACGACGCCGACGACGGGCGGGCTGCCGGTGGCCGGCCGCGTGCCGCTGCTGATCCTCGGCATGCTCTCGCTCGTCGCCGGCGTTGCCGCCGGCCTGCTGCGCGCCGGCTGGGCGGTGCCGCTGCCGGCGCCGGCGCTCGCCGCCAGCCACGGGCCGCTGATGGCCGCCGCCTTCTTCGGCACGGTGATCGGCCTCGAACGGGCCGTCGCGCACGGCCGCCGGTGGGCCTTCCTGTCGCCGCTCGCCGCCGGCGCCGGCGGCCTGTTGCTGATCGCCGGCGTGCCGGCGGTGGCGTTGCCGCTGCTCGCCGTCGCCGGTGCGCTGCTGACGCTGGCGACGCTGCATGCGGCGCGGCGGCAGCCGGCGCTGCACACGCGCGTGCTGGTGCTCGCTTCCGCGCTGGCCGCCGTCGCGCCGCTGGCCTGGCTGGCCGACGCCTGGGGCGCCGCCACTGCCGGCTGGGCCGGCTTCCTGGTGCTCACCATCGCCGGCGAGCGGCTCGAACTGTCGCGCTTCCTGCCGCCGTCGCCGGCCGCCCGCGGCGTCTTCGTCAGCATCGTCGGCGCGCTGCTGCTGGCGGTCGCGCTGACCTGGACGAGCGCCGACGGCCTGCGCCTGTTCGGTGCCACGCTCGTCGCGCTGGCGCTGTGGCTGCTGCGCCAGGATGTCGCCCGGCGCACCGTGCGTCAGGCGGGGCTGACGCGCTTCATCGCCGTCTGCCTGCTCTCCGGCTATTTCTGGCTGCTTGCCGGCGGCGCGCTGCTGCTCGTGCAGCCGCCGCTGCCGCTGCTCATGGATGCGGCGCTGCATGCCCTCTTCGTCGGCTTCGTGCTGGCGATGGTCTTCGGTCACGCGCCGATCATCTTCCCCGCCATCGTCCGCGTGAACCTGCCGTACCGCCCGCGCTTCTACCTGCCGCTGCTGGTCCTGCATGCCTCGCTGCTGCTGCGCGTCGGCGGCGACCTCGCCGGCGAGCCGGAACTGCGCGCCTGGGGGGCCGCCGGCAACGCGCTGTGCATTGCCGTCTTCATCGCGACGATGGCCGCCGCCGCCATCGGCGGCCGGCGCAGCGCGCGCTAGGAGAGGTGCCGGGGGCGGGCGGGTGCGCGGCGCGCGCCCGGCGGCAGCCCAAAGCAAAACGCCCGCTTGGCAGCGGGCGTTTTGCTTGGTGGCCGGCCGCAGGTCTAGTGCGGATGCCAGCCGAGGATGAAGGCCATCGCCGCGTAGCCGGCGACGTAGCCGACCGGGATGAACCAGCCGTGGCGCAGCCACTGGCCGACCGAGCGCGCTTCCGGGAAGAGGCTGGCGACGGCGACGCCGGCCGACGAGCCGAACCACAGCATCGAACCGCCGTAGCCGACGGCGTAGGCGAGGAAGCCCCAGTCGTAGCCGCCCTGCTTGATCGCCAGCGCGGTCAGCGGGATGTTGTCGAACATCGACGAGATGAAGCCCAGTCCCATCGTCGTGATCACGGATGCCGGCGGCAGCTTGTCCACCGGCATCATC
>JANJTW010000010.1 GCA_024710925.1 Rhodocyclaceae bacterium
TCGCGGCTGAACAGGCGGCCGACGCCTTCCGGGTTCATGATGAACGGCATCACGTTCTGGTCCGGCGCGGCGTCCGGGCGCATGTCCGGAACGTCGTTGCCGCCCCAGGCGGTGCCGGTCCAGCGCAGTACCGGCCGCTTCGGGTCCCACGGCTTGCCGGCGAGGTCGGCCGAGGCGCGGTTGTACAGGATGCGCCGGTTGACCGGCCAGGCGAAGCCCCAGTTCAGCGTCTGGCCGAGGCCGGACGGATCGCTGTTGTCGCGCCGGGCGGTGTTGTTGCCGGCCTGCGACCAGGAGCCGCAGTAGATCCAGTTGCCGCAGGCGGTCGAGCCGTCGTCGCGCAGGAAGGCGAAACTGGGCAGCTGCTCGCCGGCCTTGAACAGGACCTTGGTCGGGTCCTTCGGGTCGGTCAGTTCGCTCAGTGCCTTGCCGTTGATCTCGCGCAGCAGTTCCTCGGGCGAGGGCTTCGCCGGCTGGGTGTAGGCCCAGGTCAGGTTCATGATCGGCTCGGGCAGCGCGCCGCCGTCCTTGGCGTACATCGCCTTCAGCTTGAGGAACAGCGCCGCCATGATCTCGGTGTCGTCCCGCGACTCGCCCGGACCGTCCGCCGCCTTCCAGCGCCACTGCACGACGCGGCCGGAGTTGGTGAAGGTGCCGGCGTGCTCGGCGAAGAGGTTGGCCGGCAGGCGGAAGACCTCGGTCTCGATCTTCGCCGGATCGACCTCGTTGAACTCGCCGTGCGGTTTCCAGAACTCCGAGGTGTCGGTGGCCAGCGGGTCCATCACCACCAGGTACTTCAGCTTCGCCAGCGCGTCGCCGACCTTCTTCTTGTTCGGCACCGACGCCAGCGGATTGAAGCCCTGGCAGACGAAGCCGCTCATCTTCCCTTCGTGCATCGCGTGGAAGATCGACAGCACGTCCGAGGCGCCGCCGAGCTTCGGCAGCCAGTCGTAGGCGAAGTCGTTGTCGGCGGTCGCGGCGTTCCCGTACCAGGCCTTGCACAGGCTGGTGAACCACTTCGGGAAGTTCTGCGGGAAGTTCATCTGGCCGGGGCGCAGGGCCTTCGGCGTGCGCTTCGTCAGGTAGGTGGCGCGGTCCGGATCGGCGTCGGTCGGCGCCGACAGGTAGCCCGGCAGCGTCTGCGCGTACAGGCACATGTCGGTGATGCCCTGGACGTTGGCGTGCCCGCGCAGCGCGTTGATGCCGCCGCCGGCCATGCCCATGTTGCCGAGCAGGAGCTGGACGATGGCCATGCAGCGGATGTTCTGCGAGCCGACCGAGTGCTCGGTGAGGCCGAGCGCATACAGGTAGCTCATCGTCCTGTCCGGCGCAGCCGTCGAGGCGATGTACTCGCAGACCTTGAGGAAGGCGTCCTTCGGCGTGCCGCAGACCTTCTCGACGGTTTCCGGCGTGTAGCGCGAATAGTGTTTCTTCATCAGCTGGAAGACGCAGTTCGGGTCCTGCAGGGTCTCGTCGACCTTGGCGAAGCCGTCCTTGTCGAACTGGTATTTCCAGCTGTCCTTGGCGTAGCTGCGCTTCGCCTCGTCGTAACCGGAGAAGATGCCGTCCTCGAACTTGAAGCCCTCGTCGATCAGGAAGGACGCGTTGGTGTACGCCTTCACGTAATCGTGATGGATCTTGTCGTTGGCCAGCAGGTAGTTGATGACGCCGCCGAAAAAGGCGATGTCGGAGCCGGCGCGCACCGGTGCGTAGAAGTCGGCGACGGCCGCCGTGCGGTTGAAGCGCGGGTCGACGACGACCAGCTTCGCCTTGCGGTTCTTCTTCGCCTCGATCACCCACTTGAAGCCGCAGGGGTGCGCCTCGGCGGGGTTGCCGCCCATGACGAAAACGACGTCAGCGTTCTTGATGTCCACCCAGTGGTTGGTCATCGCACCACGCCCGAAACTCGGAGCCAGACTGGCCACCGTGGGAGCGTGTCAAATGCGGGCCTGGGTGTCGAGTTGCGTTACACCAAGTGCGCGGAGCGTCTTGACGGTCAGGTAACCGGCCTCGTTGGAAGCCGCGGACGAGGCCAGGAAACCGAAGGTCGGCCAGCGGTTCACGGTGACGCCGTTGGCGTTCTGGGCCATGAAGTTCTTGTCGCGGTCGGCCTTCATGTGCTTGGCGATGCGCTCGATGGCTTCGTCCCAGGAGATGCGCTTCCACTCCTTCGAGCCGGCCTCGCGCACTTCCGGATACTTCAGCCGGTTCTGGCTCTGCACCATGTCGCGCAGGCCGGCGCCCTTCGGGCACAGCGTGCCGCGGTTGACGGGGTTATCCGGGTCGCCTTCGATGTGGATGATCTCGCCCTGGGCGTTCTTGGACTTGTCGCCGGTCGAGTAGATGAGCACGCCGCAGGACACCGAGCAGTACGGACAGATGTTCCGGGTCTCGGTGGCGCGCGCGAGCTTGAAGGTCCGCACCTCAGCCAGGGCTGCGGTCGGCGAGAAGCCCATCACGGCGATGGACGACCCCCCCAGCCCGGCGGAGCAGATCTTGAAGAACTGCCGCCTGTTCATTTGCATGGTTTCCCTCCTTGGTTGTCGATGGCAGATGGCTCTGAGGACAAATGCCATTGGAACTACGTGCATCTTTCATGCCAGAAAATAAAACCATTTTTATTCAATGGGATTGTCTGGCCGGTTGGCATGCGCAAGGTGGCGGGGTGGGGCAGTTTGTCGCATTTGTCCGCCGCGGCTGGGACATTTTGTCGCGGTTTCCCCGTCCGTCCGCGGCGATGGCGAAATTTGATCTGCAGCAAGACCCGGCGCAAATCCCTGGTAATCCATCACAATGTGATGTCACGTAGTGATACGATTCCGCGGCTTCGTACTTAAGCTGCTGCGTCAATTTTTCTGGTCATTCATAAGGGAGATGCGTCAATGAAACGAGTACCAACCATCGGCAGGCTGGCCCTGCCCGTCGCCGCCGCGATGAGCCTGATCGTCGGCGGCGCCTTCGCCGCGGATGCCGCAAAGGGGCCGCATCCGGACGTCGCCAAGGGCAAGATGCAGGCCGGCGGCCCGTCGCCGGTGCAGGAAGCCGACCTGGTGCAGACGATCAACCCGAAGTCGCCGCCAATGACCAAGGCCGAATTCGAGATCGGCAAGAAGATCTACTTCGAGCGCTGCGCCGGCTGCCACGGCGTGCTCAGGAAGGGCGCCACCGGCAAGCCGCTGACCACCGACATCACGCTCGACCGCGGTTCCGAGTACCTGCGCACCTTCATCGCCTACGGGTCGCCGGGCGGCATGCCGAACTGGGGCACCTCGGGCACGCTGTCCGAGCAGGAAGTCGACATCATGACGCGCTACGTCCAGCACGAGCCGCCGACGCCGCCGGAATTCGGCATCAAGGAGATGGAAGCGTCGTGGAAGGTGATGGTGCCGCCGGAGAAGCGCCCGACGAAGCAGCTGAACAAGCTCGACCTCGCCAACCTGTTCTCGGTGACGCTGCGCGACGCCGGCAAGATCGCGTTGATCGACGGCGCCTCGAAGAAGATCGTGGACATCATCGAGACCGGCTACGCGGTGCACATCTCGCGCATGTCGAAGTCCGGCCGCTACCTGTTCGTCATCGGCCGCGATGCGCGCATCGTGATGATCGACCTGTGGATGGAGAAGCCGGCGCCGGTCGCCGAGATCAAGGTCGGGCTGGAGGCGCGCTCGGTCGAGACATCCAAATACAAGGGCTACGAGGACAAATATGCGATCGCCGGTACCTACTGGCCGCCGCAGTACGTCATCATGCAGGGCGACACGCTGAAGCCGCTGAAGGTCGTCGGCACGCGCGGCATGACCTCGGATACCCATGAGTACCACCCGGAGCCGCGCGTCGCCGCCATCGTCTCCTCGCACCATAAGCCCGAGTTCCTGGTGAACGCCAAGGAAACCGGCGTCGTGCACATGGTCAACTACACCGACCTCGAAAACCTCAAGGTGACGATGATCAAGACGCCGCGCTTCCTGCACGACGGCGGCATGGAGGCCTCCGGCCGCTACTTCATGGATGCGGCCAACGCTTCCGACAAGATTGCCGTCATCGACACCAAGGAGTCGAAGCTCGCCGCCGTCGTCGAAGTCGGCAAGACCCCGCACCCGGGGCGCGGCGCCAACTTCGTGCATCCGAAGTTCGGTCCGGTCTGGGCGACCGGCCACCTCGGCGACGAGACGGTGTCGCTGATCGGTACCGATCCGAAGAAGCACCCGAAGCAGGCGTGGAAGGTCGTGCAGACGCTGAAGGCGGCCGGCGGCGGCCAGCTCTTCCTGAAGACGCATCCGAAGTCGAAGAACCTGTGGGTCGACGCACCGCTCAACCCGGAGCCGGGCATCTCGCAGGCCATCGCCGTCTTCGACATCGACAACCTCGACAAGGGCTTCGAACTGCTGCCGATCGGCGAATGGGCCGGCGTCAAGCCGGGCGCCAAGCGCGTCGTCCAGCCGGAATACAACAAGGCCGGCGACGAGGTCTGGTTCTCGGTGTGGAGCGGCGCCGGCGAGGAATCGGCGATCGTCGTCGTCGATGACAAGACGCGCAAGCTGAAGGCCGTCATCAAGGATCCGCGCCTGATTACGCCGACCGGCAAGTTCAACGTCTACAACACGCAGAACGACGTTTACTGAGCGTAAGGAAAACCCCTCTCAGGCCGGCGTACCCGCAAGGACGCCGGCCATTTTTTTGTCCGCGGCGGCTTAGGGCTTAGGCGGGCAGGAAGCGGCGCAGCAGTTCGTTGAGGTAGCGCTGGCCGCGCAGCGTCGGCGCGATGCGCTGCGGCGAGCGCTCGATCAGGCCGTCCGCCTCGGCGCGGCGCAGCTCGCTTTCGATGGCGAGCAGCGGTGCCGTCGTGCGTGCCTCGAACAGCGCCGGGTCGAAGCCGTCGACCAGGCGCAGCGCGTTCATCATGAATTCGAAGGGCAGCTCGCCGGCGGCGACGGTGTGTTCCTCATGCACCGGCTGCCCGGCCGTCGCCTGCTGCAGGTACTGCGTCGGCTGCTTCCAGCGCATCTGGCGCAGCACGCGGTCGTGCATCGTCAGCTTGCCGTGGGCGCCGGCGCCGATGCCGAGGTAGTCGCCGAACAGCCAGTAGTTGAGGTTGTGCTGGCACTGGTAGCCGGGGCGGGCGAAGGCCGAGGTCTCGTAGTGCCGGTAGCCGGCGCCGGCGAGCCGGGTCTCGATGGCTTCCTGCATGTCGGCGCAGGCATCCGCCTCGGGCAGATCGGGCGGATCGGCGGCGAAGCGGGTGTTCGGTTCGAGCGTCAGCTGGTAGCAGGAGAGATGCGGCGGCGCGAAGGACAGCGCGGTGTCGAGGTCGACCAAAGCCTCGGCCAGCGTCTGCCCGGGCAGGCCGTACATCAGGTCGAGGTTGAAGCGCTCGAAGTGCTGCGCGGCGAGTTCGATCGCCCGGCGCGCCTCGTCGCCGTCGTGGATGCGGCCGAGGGCGCGCAGGTGGCGGTCGTCGAAACTCTGGATGCCGAGCGACAGCCGGGTGACGCCGGCCGCGCGGTAGGCGGCGAAGCGCGCCGCCTCGGCGGTGCCGGGGTTGGCTTCGAGCGTGATCTCGGCATCCGGCAGCAGTTGCAGGCGCGAGCGCACCGCCGTCAGCAGCGTGTCGACCGCTTCGCCGGAAAGCAGGCTGGGCGTGCCGCCGCCGATGAAGACGCTGACGACGCGTCGTCCCCAGACCAGCGGCAGCGCGGATTCCAGGTCGGCGACCAGCGCGTCGACGTAGGCCGCCTCGGGAATCGCCGTCGGCGCCGTGTGCGAATTGAAGTCGCAGTACGGGCACTTCTGCACGCACCACGGCACATGGACGTAGAGCGACAGCGGCGGCTGCGAGCGGAATTCCAGCGAGCCGGCGGCAGTCGGCCGGCCGGCCTGGGCGATCGGGATGACGCGCGCCACCGGCCGCTCCTCAGGCGCCGCGGGCGAAGCGGGCGACGAGCGACTGCAGCGCCTGCGCGCGGTGCGAGACGGCGTTCTTCACCGCCGCGTCGAGCTCGGCGGCGGTCTGGCCGAATTCCGGCACGAAGAACAGCGGGTCGTAGCCGAAGCCGCCGCCGCCGCGCGCGTCGGCGACGATCTCGCCGTGCCATTCGCCCTCGGCGATCAGCGGCTGCGGGTCGTCGGCGTGGCGGACGAAGACGATCACCGAGACGAAGTGCGCCGAGCGGTCGGCGTGCGGCGCCAGTGCGGCGAGCAGCTTCTCGTTGTTGCGCGCGTCGGACTTCGGCTCGCCGGCATAGCGCGCCGACTGCACGCCCGGCGCGCCGCCGAGCGCGGCGACGCAGAGGCCGGAATCGTCGGCCAGCGCCGGCAGCCCGGTCAGGCGCGCGGCGTGCCGGGCCTTGGCCAGCGCGTTCTCGACGAAGGTGACGTGCGGCTCCTCGGCTTCCGGAACGCCGAGTTCGCCCTGCGGGATCAGCTGCCAGCCGAGCGGCGCCAGGATGGCGTCGAGTTCCTTCAGTTTCTTGGCGTTGTTCGAGGCGAGTACGAGACGGGTCATGCCTTGCTGTCCGGAGTGTTGAAGGGAATCGGGCGGCAGGCCGCCGGCGGCCGGGCGTTTTGCCCGAGCAGGCAGCGACCGAGGCCGTCCATCAGTTCGTCGCCGACCGCCTCGGGGGCGATGGCGTAGGCCGTCAGGCCGAGTCCGCCGAGGTTGCGGCAGCGAAGCAGGATGCGGTTGTTTTCGACGTCGGCACTGAACGCGAGCTGCACCGGGATCGTGCCCTCAATTTCGATGCGCCGGCCGGCCACCGGTCCCGGCAGCTCGACTGCGCCGCCGTCGTGCCAGGCGAGGTTGCTCAGGTAGAACTCGTTTTCGAGGCGGCGCATCGCCGCTTCCGGAATGACGAAGGCGAGCGGCCGGGCGGCATAGCGCACGCGCAGCGTCAGCCGTTCGATCAGCGAGCGCTCCGACAGGCTGCGCGTCGCATAGCGGGTGTTCCCTTCCTGCCAGCGCACGCCGGCGAACCGGTGCGCGCCGTCGACGACGAAGGCGGTGGCGATTTCCGGCTGCAGAGCGTCGAGCTGGCCGGCCAGTTGCTGCAGGTAGTCGGCCAGTCGCTGCAGCGCGTGGCCGATGACGAAGGCCGTGTCGCGCCGGCGCTCGGCTTCGCTTCTGGCGCCTCCGGCCTGCTCCGCCGCCGTCGCCGCGATCTCGCGCAGCAGCGGCGTGGCGGCGCCCGGCGGCGCCGTCGGGGCGGCGGCCGGGCGCGTCACCGGCTCGACCTCGCGGCGCGCGTTCGCGTCGATTTCCGGGTAGTCGTCGAGCGGGACGAAGCGGGTGTAGGTCGGCGGCCGGTCATTGCCGGCGTCGGAGAGGTTCGCGTCGAAATTGGCGATCGAGGATTCGAGGTCGGCCATCAGCTTCTGCAGCCGCAGCTCCTCTTCCTCCTTGCTCAGCGGCCGCCCGCCGCGCGGCTCATTCCCGTGCCGCACGCTGCGCTCCGACGAGCTGCGCGATGCCGGCGGCGGCGAGATCGACCAGTCGCTCCATCTGCGCGCGGGTGAAGGGCTCGCCCTCCGCCGTGCCCTGGATTTCGACGATGCCGCCGGCGCCGGTCATGACCACGTTCATGTCGGTCTCGCAGTCGGAGTCTTCCGGGTAGTCGAGGTCGAGCACCGGCGTGCCGCGGTAGATGCCGACGGAAACGGCGGCGACGTGGTCGCGCACCGGGTTCTCGGCGATCTTGCCGGCGGCGACAAGCTTCTCGCAGGCATCGTAGAGCGCCACCCAGGCGCCGGTGATCGATGCGCAGCGGGTGCCGCCGTCGGCCTGCAGCACGTCGCAGTCGAGGGTGATCTGGCGTTCGCCGAGCGCCTTCAGGTCGACCACGGCGCGCAGCGAGCGGCCGATCAGCCGCTGGATCTCCTGCGTACGCCCGGTCTGCTTGCCCTTCGCCGCCTCGCGCGCGGTGCGCGTGTGCGTCGACCGCGGCAGCATGCCGTATTCGGCGGTGACCCAGCCCTGGCCCTTGCCGCGCAGGAACGAGGGGACCGACTCCTCGACGCTGGCGGTGCACAGGACGTGGGTGTCGCCCATGCGGATCAGTGCCGAGCCCTCGGCGTGGCGGGCGAAATTGCGCTCGATGGCGAGCGGGCGGAGCTGGTCGGGAGTTCTCTGGCTGGGGCGCATCGTCGTTTCCTGTTATTTGGTCGAATATTTCTCGATCGTCGAGCGGATCTCTTCGATCGCCTTCTCGATCTCGTCGTCGGTGAGGTCGAGCTTGTAGGCCGGATTGCGGCCGAACGCGTCGAGCCGCGTCGTCACCTCGTCGAGCCCCATGGTCTTTGTGGACACCGTGCTCTGCGCCGGTTCGACGTAGCTGTCCTCCCAGCGCACGGCGACGACCGACAGGTTGTCGCAGTGCGGGCCGCCGCGTTCCTCGGCCTGTGCCATCAGCGCCGGCACGGCCTGCATCAGGTTGGCCTGGCGCAGCGAGGCGGCGATCAGCTCCGGCGGCAGCGGTCCCCAGAAGCCGTCGGTTGACAACAGAAGGACGTCGCCGGTTTCCAGCGGCGTCTTCCGCGACAGCTCGATTTCCGGCGGCAGCGGTCCGCCGAGGCAGCTATACACCTTGTTGCGCTCGGGGTGGCTGGCCATCTGCGCCTCGGTGATCACCCCCTGTTCGAGCAGCGCGCGCACCCGCGAATGGTCGCGCGTCTGCGCCGCCAGGCGGCCGTCGCGCATCAGGTAGAGGCGCGAGTCGCCGGCGTGCGCCCAGTAGGCGATGTTGTCCTGGACGATGCAGGCGACGCAGGTCGTGCGCGGCGAATCCTCGAGCCGGTGGTCGGCGGCGAAGTCGAGGATGGCGTGGTGCGCGTTGGTCATGCCGCGCTGCAGGAACAGGAAGGGATCGGCGAGCGCCGGCCGGGCCTCGTTCTGGAAGGCCTCGGTCAGCGTCTGCGCGGCGATCTGCGAGGCGATCTCGCCGTAGTAGTGGCCACCCATGCCGTCGGCGACGATCATCAGCAGCGCGTCGCGCGAGTAGCAGTAGGCGATGCGGTCCTCGTTGTTGCGCCGCTTGCCCTGCCGGCTTTCCTGATAAATGGTGAATTTCATTCGCTTGTGCTTCCTCTCAGCTTGCCGACCAGCTGGCTGAGCCACGAACGCCGCGCGGCGGCCGGCGGCCGGGCGTCGACGGCCGGCGGCGATGGCGCCTCGGTCAGCGCCTTCTGCAGCGCGAAGACGCTCTGCGGACGATACAGGTGGTTGAGGCACAGGCACCAGTCGATCGTTTCCAGCAGCTGGTCCGAGTACTTGCCCTCCCAGCGCACCATGGCCGGCACCATCTGGTCCTTTTCGCCGCGCAGGTCGGCGGCCTGCGGCGCCGCTAGCGCGATGCAGGCGTACATCGAGGCGCCGATGCTGTAGATATCGCTCCACGGGCCGAGGTCCTCGCGCAGATAGTGCTCGGGCGAGGCGAAGCCGGGGGTGTACATCGGCTTCAGCATAGGCGTGTCGAGCGCCAGCGTCTGCCGGGCGGCGCCGAAGTCGATCAGCATCGGCGTGCCGTCGCCGCGCAGGTAGATGTTCGAGGGTTTCAGGTCGAGGTGCAGCAGCTTGTGCGTGTGCACTTCGCGCAGGCCGTTCAGCACGCGCGTGAACACGTTGCGCAGGAAGTTCTCGGAGACCGGCTTCTGCCGGCGCTGGATGTACTCCTGCAGCGTGCTGCCTTCCTCGTAATCCATGACCATGTACACGGTTTCGTTGGCGCGGAAGAAGTTGAGCACGCGCACGACGTTCGGGTGCGACAGCCTGGCCAGCGCCCGCCCTTCCTCGAAGAAGCATTTCATGCCGTAGCGGAAGGCGCCGAGGTGTTCCTGCGAAATGTTCGGCGTGATCTCGCCTTCGCCGCGCAGGGCGAGGCTGTTCGGCAGGTACTCCTTGATCGCCACGCGCCGGCCGGCGTCGTCGGTCGCCAGGTACACGATCGAGAAGCCGCCGAGCGACAGCTGCCGTTCGATGCTGTACTGGTCGATCCGGTATCCCTGGGGAAGCGCGTGGTTGGCTTGTTGCGCCATCTGGGTGGAGGCTATGATGTCGGTTTGCGGACATTTTCAGGGTTTGGCCGGGGTGTGTAAAGGCGCATCGGGCGCCGCTCCGCTCCCTCCCGTTTCGGTGGATTCCCATGATTCAGAGCATGACCGGTTATGCGGCGAAAACCCGCGACCTCGATGCCGGCTCGTTGAGCCTGGAACTGAAGAGCGTCAATTCGCGCTTTCTCGACATTCATTTCCGCGTCTGCGAGGAATTGCGCCAGAGCGAGCCGGCGCTGCGCGAGGCGATTGCCGCCCGCGTCGGCCGCGGCAAGGTCGAGTGTCGCGTCTATTTCATGGCCGCCGCGCGCTCGGCGCGTCAGCCGGAACTGAACGGCGAGCTGCTCGCGCAGCTCGCCGCGCTCGACCGGCAGGTCCGTGACCGGCTGCCGGAGGCGCGCCCGCTCGGCGTCGGCGAAGTGCTGCGCTGGCCCGGCATTCTCGGCGACGAGGCGCTGGACCCGGAGGCGCTGGCCGCCGCCGTCCTCGACACCGCCCGCGCCGCCCTCGACGACTTCGCCGCCAGCCGCGCGCGCGAGGGCGAAAAGCTGCGTGCGATCATCCTTGAGCGCGTCGTCCGCATGCGCGAACTGGTTGCCGCCGTCGCCCCGCATATCCCGGCAGCGCAGGCGGCCTTTCAGGAGCGTCTGAAGCAGCGCCTGGTCGATGCCATCGGCAGCGCCGACGATGAGCGCATCCGTCAGGAGGTCGTCGTTTTCGCCGCGCGCATCGACGTCGCCGAGGAGCTGGCGCGCCTGGTCACCCACCTCGACGAGGTCGAGCGCGTGCTCAAGCAGGGCGGCGCCGTCGGCAAACGCCTCGACTTCCTGATGCAGGAGCTCAACCGCGAGGCGAACACGCTCGGCTCGAAGTCGGTGGTCAGTGAGGTGTCGCAGACGGCGATGGACCTGAAGCTGCTGATCGAGCAGATGCGCGAGCAGGTGCAGAACCTGGAATGAGGAGGAGCGACGTGTCCGGCCATCTCTACATCGTCAGCGCCCCGTCCGGCGCCGGCAAGACGACGCTGGTGCGCATGCTGCTGGCGAACGATTCCGGCATCCGCCTGTCCATTTCGTACACGACGCGGGCGCCGCGCCCGGGCGAGCAGGACGGCCGGGAATACAATTTCATCGACATGGGCACCTTCCGCGCCATGGTCGAACGTGGCGACTTCCTCGAATGGGCGGAGGTGCATGGCAACTGCTACGGCACTTCGCGGCCGTGGATCGAGGCCGAGATGGCGGTCGGCCGCGACGTGCTGCTGGAAATCGACTGGCAGGGGGCGCAGCAGGTCCGCCGGCAGTTTCCGTCGGCGATCGGCATCTTCGTGCTGCCCCCGTCGGCAGCCGAACTGGAGCGGCGCCTGACCGGCCGCGGCACGGACAGCGCCGAGGTGATCGCCCGCCGGCTGGCGGCGGCGCGCGACGAGATGCGGCATGTGGCTGAATTTGACTATGTTATTATCAATGACGAGTTGCAGTTGGCCCTTGCCGACCTGCTCTCCGTGGTGCGCGCGTCGCGGCTCCGTCTCGACAGCCAGCGCGCCCGCCATCCTGGTTTGTTCGCAGATTTGCTTCATTGATCGATAGGTAAGAGCATGGCCCGTGTAACCGTAGACGACTGTCTGAAACGTATTCCCAACCGCTTCCAGATGACCCTGGCGGCGACCTACCGCGCCCGCCAGCTGGCTTCCGGCGCGACGCCCCTGGTCGAGCCGGACAAGGACAAGCCGACGGTGATCGCACTGCGCGAAATGGCGCTCGGCAAGTTCGGCGTGGAAGTGCTCAACCGCGGTCAGGCCTGACCGCCCGCCGCGGACGGAAGCAAGGTGCGCCCCGATGGACACCGGACCTGCCTCCGCCGCGGCTGCCTTGCCCGAACGTATTCCCGACACTGAGGACCCGGCCTACCGGGTCTTCATCGACAGCCTCAATTACCTTCAGCCCGACGAAGTCGCACTGATCCGCGACGCTTACGCATTCGCCGAAGCGGCGCACAGCGGGCAGACCCGCTACTCGGGCGAACCCTACATCACGCATCCGCTGGCCGTTGCCGGCGCCCTCGCCGAATGGCGGATGGACGCGCAGGCGGTGATCGCCGCACTGCTGCACGACGTGATGGAGGACACCGCCGTCACCAAGGCCGAGATCGCGCGCCGTTTCGGCAAGCAGGTCGCCGAGCTGGTCGACGGCCTCTCGAAGCTCGACAAGATCGAGTTCCAGTCGCACCAGGAAGCGCAGGCGGAGAACTTCCGCAAGATGCTGATGGCGATGGCGCGCGATCTGCGCGTCGTGCTGATCAAGCTCGCCGACCGCCTGCACAACCTGCAGACGATGTCGCACGTGCGCCTCGACAAGCGCCGCCGCATCGCCACCGAGACGCTGGAGATCTACGCGCCGATCGCCAACCGGCTCGGCCTGAACAAGGTCTTCCGCGAGCTGCAGGACCTCTCGTTCACGTTGATCCACCCGATGCGCGCCCGCGTCATCGCGCGCGCGCTGAAGGCGGCGCGCGGCAACCGGCGCGAATTGCTGTCGCGCATCCTGGAAAGCGTCACCGGCAAGATGCAGGAGGCCGGCATCGGCGCCCAGGTCTTCGGTCGCGAGAAGAGCCTCTATTCGATCTACCGCAAGATGGAGGAGAAGCGCCTGACCTTCTCGCAGGTGCTCGACATCTACGGTTTCCGCGTCGTCGTCAAGGACGTGCCGACCTGTTACCTGGCGCTCGGCGCGCTGCATGCGCTGTACAAGCCGGTGCCCGGCAAGTTCAAGGACTACATCGCGATCCCCAAGGTCAACGGCTACCAGTCGCTGCACACGACGCTGATCGGGCCGTACGGGACGCCGGTCGAAGTGCAGATCCGTACCGAGGAGATGCACCACGTCGCCCAGGAGGGCGTCGCCTCGCACTGGATCTACAAGGATACCGAGCAGAGCGGCGCCGACCTGCAGCAGAAGACCTCGAAGTGGCTGCAGTCGCTGCTCGAACTGCAGAGCGGCACGCGCGATTCGGCCGAGTTCCTCGAACACGTCAAGACCGACCTCTTCCCCGACGAGGTCTACGTGTTTACGCCGAAGGGGCAGATCATGGAACTGCCGCGCGGCGCCACCGCGGTGGACTTCGCCTACATGGTGCACACCGACATCGGCAACCGTTGCGTTGCCGCGCGCATCAACCACGAGCTGATGCCGTTGCGGACCGAGCTGAAGAACGGCGACCAGGTGGAAGTCATCACCGCCGCCCACGCCAACCCGAATCCGGCCTGGCTCGGCTACGTGCGCACCGGCCGCGCGCGCAGCAAAATCCGCCACTTCCTGAAGACGATGCAGCACGAGGAGTCGGCGCAGCTCGGCGAGAACCTCCTCAACCAGGAGCTGCAGCACCTCGGCGTGTCGCCGGCGGCGGTGCCGACGGCAAGCTGGGAGGAGCTGGTGCGCGATTCCGGCAACCGCTCGATGAAGGAGATCTACACCGACATCGGCCTCGGCAAGCGCATCGCCGGCGTCGTCGCCCGCCGCCTGCTGGCCAAGGACGGTGCGCTGCCGGAGGAGCTGCCGCAACTGTCGACGGTGACCATTCGCGGTACCGAAGGCATGGCCATCCAGCTGGCGCCATGCTGCCTGCCGATTCCCGGCGACCCGATCGTCGGCTCGATCCGCAAGGGGCAGGGGCTGGTCGTGCATGCCCACGATTGCCCGCAGATCCGCAAGTCGCGCAGCAGCGAGCCGCAGAAGTGGATCGACGTCGAGTGGCAGCCGGCCGAAGGCAAGCTGTTCGACGCGCGCATCCGCGTCACCGCGAAAAACGCGCGCGGCGTGCTGGCGAAGATGGCGGCGGCGATCGCCGAGGCCGGTTCGAACATCGAGAACGTCAGCATGGAAGAGAAAACGCCGGGCCTGTATACGACCCTGCAGTTCACGCTGCAGGTCGGCAACCGCATCCATCTGGCGCGGGTGATGCGCAGCCTGCGCCATATCGAGGAAGTGGTCCGCATCGCGCGGGTGCGCGGGGAGTGAGATGAAACGACCCCCACGCTCACTTCGTTCGCTGCCCCCCCTGGGGGCGCAGGCCTCCCTTGGGGCGGCCCTACGGGAGGCCTGAGGGCTTGAGGGTTCTCGTCCTCGGCGCCGGCGTCGTCGGCGTCGCCAGCGCCTGGTACCTCGCCCGCGCCGGCCACGCCGTCACCGTCGTCGACCGCCAGCCCGGCGCCGGGCTGGAGACCAGCTTCGCCAACGGCGGCCAGATTTCGGTTTCGCACGCCGAGCCCTGGGCCAACCCGCAGGCGCTGCCGAAAGCGCTGAAATGGCTCGGCCGCGAGGACGCCCCGCTGCTCTTCCGCTTGCGCCCCGATCCGGCATTGCTCTGCTGGAGCCTGCGTTTCCTGCGCGAATGCACGCCGGGCCGCACCGCGCACAACATCCGCAACATCGTCAGCCTGGGCCTTTACAGCCGCGCCAAGCTGCGCGATCTGCGGGCCCAGCTGGGCCTGCAATACGATCAGCTGGACAAGGGCATCCTGCACTTCTACACCAGCGAGGCCGAGTACGAGGCCGCACAGGAGCCGGCTCGCATCATGCGCGAACAGGGTTGCGAGTTGGACATGAAGACGCCCGATGAATGCGTAGCGATCGAGCCGGCCCTGGCCCAGTGTCGCGCGAAGATCGTCGGCGGCAGCATGACACCCAGCGACGAGTCCGGTGATGCCCACCGCTTCACCCAGGCCCTGGCCGCGCGCTGCGCGGCGGCCGGTGTGAAGTTCCGCTACGAAACCCGGCTGCTGGGCCTGGAGCGCAAGGGCGGCGAGATCGACGAAGTCATCATCGCCGATGCAAACGGCGTGGTTCAGCGTCTCAAGGCTGATCGCTACCTGCTATGCCTGGGTTCGTTCAGCCGCGGCTTCGCCCGCGAGCTGGGCGTGGACCTGACCATCTACCCGGCCAAGGGCTACTCGGTGACCCTGCCGGTCACATCGGCCGAGCACAGCTACCAGGTCTCGCTGACCGACCGCGTGCGCCAGATCGAGGACGCGCACGACGTGCTGCTGTTCGACCGCAGCGCGCGCCAG
>JANJTW010000060.1 GCA_024710925.1 Rhodocyclaceae bacterium
CATCCGTTCGAGCAGGTAGCCTTCGCCCGGCAGCGCCAGCGCGAGGGCCGAGAAGGCGGGGTCGAGCGACTCGTCGGCGAGCAGCTTGGCGAAGGCGGCGGCGAAGGGCTCCGGCGTCGCCAGCGGCCGGCCGGCCGCGGCGTCGGCGGCGAGGTTCAGCACGGTGCGTTCCAGGAAGCGCTGCGCCGCGTCCCAGCGGTTGAACGGGTCGGCGTCGTGCGCCATGCGGAAGGCGAGCGTCGCGTCGTCCTCGGCGAAGTCGAGGATCACCGGCGCCGAGAAGCCGCGCAGCAGCGACGGCACCGGCCGTTCGCCGACGTTGTCGAAGGTCCAGGTCTTCTCGGTGGCGTCGAGTTCGAGCAGGCGGCCGGTGCCCGGCAGGTCGCGGCCGTCGGCGCCGATCAGGCCGACGGCGACCGGGATGGTCAGCGCTTCGCCATTCGATTGCTGCGCCAGCGTCAGCGTGAAGGTCTTCGCCGTCGCATTCCAAGTGCCGCTGGCCTTGACCACCGGTGTGCCCGGGCGCGAATACCAGCGCAGGAACTGCGTCAGGTCGCGGCCGTTGGCGTCGGCCATCGCCGCGACGAAATCGTCGCAGGTCACCGCCTGCCCGTCGTGGCGTTCGAAGTAGAGGTCCATGCCCTTGCGGAATCCGTCGCGGCCGAGCAGGGGCTGCAGCATGCGGATGACCTCGGCGCCCTTTTCGTACACCGTCGCCGTGTAGAAGTTGTTGATCTCCTGGTAGCTGTCCGGGCGGATCGGGTGCGCCATCGGCCCGGCGTCCTCCGGGAACTGCGCGGCGCGCAGCACGCGCACGTCGTCGATGCGCTTCACCGCGCGCGCGCTGTCGCCGCCATCGGCGGCGAGCATGTCGGCGGTGAATTCCTGGTCGCGGAAGACGGTCAGGCCTTCCTTCAGCGTCAGCTGGAACCAGTCGCGGCAGGTGACGCGGTTGCCGGTCCAGTTGTGGAAATACTCGTGCGCGACGACCGCCTCGATGTTCTCGTAATCGACGTCGGTGGCGGTGTCCGGCGTCGCCAGCAGCAGCTTCGAGTTGAAGATGTTGAGGCCCTTGTTCTCCATCGCCCCCATGTTGAAGTCGGAGACGGCAACGACCATGAAGCGTTCGAGGTCGAGCTCCAGCCCGAAGCGTTCCTCGTCCCAGCGGATCGCGCGCACCAGCGATTCCATCGCGTGTTCGGTGCGGTCGAGAGCATCGGCTTCGGTCCAGATCTGCAGCAGCACCTCGCGGCCGGACATCGTATTGATCTTCCGCTCGTTCACCGCGAGGTCGGCGGCGACCAGCGCGAACAGGTAGCAGGGCTTCGGGAACGGGTCTTGCCAGCGGGCGAAGTGGCGGCCCGGGGGGGCGCTATCCAGGTCGCCGTGGCCGACCAGGTTGCCGTTCGAGAGCAGCACCGGGTACTTCGCCTTGTCCGCCTCCAGCGTCACCGTGAAGCGCGCCATCGCGTCCGGCCGGTCCGGGAACCAGGTGATGCGGCGGAAGCCTTCCGCCTCGCACTGCGTGAAGAAGCCGCCGCGCGAGGTGTACAGGCCCGACAGCGCGGTGTTCTTCGCCGGTGCGATGCGGGTGACGATCTCGGCGGTCGCGGTGTCGCCGTCGAGGTCGACTTCGATGCGCGTGTCGGTGATGCGCGCGGTGGCGGGCGCCTTGCCGTCGATCCGCAGCGACACCAGTTCCAGTTCGTCGCCGAGCAGCACCAGCGGCCCGGCCGGCGCCTTCGGGTTGCGCTTCAGCGTCAACCGGCTGCTGACCAGCGTGTTCGCCGGATCGAGCGCGAAGTGGAGGTCGACGTCGGTGACGGTCCAGGCCAGCGGCTGGTAGTCGGCGCGACGGATGGTCTGCGGCGTGTCGGTGCGCATGCGGGGTTCCTGCGGTAAAAGCTTTGGTTAGAGGTAGTGCGGGACGAGCACCAGTGCCCAGACGGCGGCGGCCAGCGTCAGCGTCAGCAGCACGGCAGCACTGCCGATGTCCTTGGCGCGCTTGGAGAGTTCGTGGTGCTCGTCCGACACCCGGTCGACCACCGCCTCGACGGCGGAGTTCAAGAGTTCGACGACGAGCACGAGCAGGATGCAGCCGACCAGCAGCGCCTTCTCGACGCCGCCGTGGCCTAGCCACAGGCCGAGCGGTACGGCGACGGCCGCTAGCAGCACTTCCTCGCGGAAGGCGGCCTCGTGCTTCCACGCCGAGGCCAGCCCGTCGCGCGAGTAGCCAAGCGCGTTGATCAGGCGCTGCAGGCCCTGCTTGCCCTTGAACTGCTCGATGGCGCTCATGCCTTGGTCCTCGCGGCTTCGGTGGCGATATGTCCGGCGAAGGCGGCGACAAAACGGTCGATGCTGGTCAGTTCGGACAACGACGACCAGGCGCCGCCGCGTACGCCAGTGCGTGGCGAGAGCAGCAATGAGGCCGAGGTATAGAGGCGCTCTTCCATCAGTTTGCGGCAGAGGATGTCGTAGCGGTCGGCGTACGAGGCTCCCCGGAATTCGGGAAAGACCGGGAAGTGAGGCGATTTTTCTATCACCGGCTTGCGCGATGCCTCGCAATCCTCGAGCAGGATCAACCAGCCGAGAAAGGGCCGCGCCACCTCGCCGAAGGCGTGTTCGCGGTAGGCGGTCCAGAAGTCGATGGCGGTGCCGAGCGCTTCCTCCGTACGGTTGTTGCTGTTATTGCCGAACGACGGGCCGACTTGACTCTTGAGTTCGATGGCGGCGATGAGGCGGCCGTCGAGCATGACCAACACGTCCCACAGCTTCGTCGGGCGGAAATGGCCGGGCAGTGTGACGACGCGTCGGGCGAGATGGATGTCGGCTCGGGGGAGGCCGTTGGCCTTGACCAGATCGGCAATCAGGTCGAGAAAACCGTTCATGTTCTTGCCGGCGGTGACGCTGGCGCGTTCGCCGGTGTCCTTTGCGCCGCGCAGTTCCTGCGACGCCTTGGCGCCGGCGCGTGCCTTCCAGAAATGGCGAACCGCGGCGCGCGTCTTTGTCTCGTAATCGGCCAGATCGAGCGGCATGTCAGAGCTCCTGCAGGGAGTACATCAGCTCCCGTTCCTCGGTGTTGAGTCCATAGATGTCGGACACGAATGCCTGTACGGCGACTGCGTCCTTGCCGGCGATGGCGGTGGAAATTCCGGTCTGCAGACCCGTAGTCAGATCCCGCCAGTGCGGAATCCGGATTCGCCGCAGATACTGCGCCTGGAAGCGCAGATGGCCGCCGCGCATCCGGACCGAGTAGGCGGTGACGAACAGCTTGGCGATCCCTGCGCTCAAGACGGCCTGCAGCACGGGAAGCGGCCAGTCCGTCGACGTGATGTAGTACAGATTGTGGTGCGGGTAGTAAGCGCCTTCGTCGAGAACGATGTGGGCATTCCCCTTGATGTCGGGAATGAGCAGCTTCGGCGTCGTTGTCAGACGCGGGTCGATTTTGTCGATCGTGCGATACCAGGCGCGGGGATTGGCGCGCGCCACATGGCGCCCGGTGATCGTTTCCGCGTGGCGCGAAAGATAGGCGGCAAAGCGCGGGTAGCGTTCGAGGTCGGCAAGCGAGCCGTCATTCTCGAACGGGTTGAGCACCATTTTCCCCTGCCAGCGGATAGTGCCGCTGGCGATGTCACGGGTGGTGACCAGCGGCAGCTTGCGTTCCGGCTCGACATCGAGCGCTTCGTCGCTGCCGATGAAGACACGGTCGGCGCCGGTTGCAACACCGATGCCGACCGTACAGCCGGCTTCGGCCAGGGTCGGCAGGCCGGCCTCCAGTCGCCGGACGAGTCGCGTCTGCACCGAGGCGTCGAGCACCCAGGGTTCGCTGCCACAGGCAATGGCTTCGGCTTCGATGCGGGGCGACGATGGCTGGCACGCAGTCAGGCTGGCGGCCAGCGCCTGTAGCGTTGGCGCATCGATTTCCGGGCGGTGGGCGATGCGGGTGATCACGCCCGGTGCACGCTCGATGACGGTGATGGCCGGATAGGCGATGACATCGGCCGTGAAGGCCGGCGTGTCGACCATGTCCACATAGCAGGCGAGGTGGTAGTCGCGTGCGACCAGTGCGCGCAACGGGGCGCCGTAGCGGTTCTTCATCCAGCGGTCGGAACAGATGTAGCCGAGCTTTCCCCCCGGTGCGAGCAGTTTCAGACCGCGTTCGAAGAACGGGATGTAGAGATCGGCGCGGTCGAAAATGGTCGCGTAGCGCGCGCGGTACTCGGCCATCAGCCGCGGCGGAATGCTTTCCGAGCGCAAGTAGGGCGGGTTGCCGACGACGTGCGAGAACGATCCGGGAATGTCGGCGAGCAGGAAGTCTTCGGGCCTCAGCCAGCGGTCGAGCAGAAGTGCCGCATCGTCGCCGGCGATGCCGTTCGCCGACAACAGTTCGGCCGCCCGGGAGCGGGTTTCGTGCAGACTGTCCGCGTGGATTTCGATGGCCGCGATGCAGGGGAGCAGTGCAGCCGGGGATAGCTGCTTTCGTGCGGCGACCCGTAGCAGCCGCGCCAGTGCCGGCAACAGGAAGTCGCCGTGGCCGCAGGCGGGTTCCAGCAGGCGGTAGGTCTCAAGCGGCTGATCTTCGGTGTAACCGACCAGATCGAGAATGAACTCGGCCACCTCGCGGCGGGTGAATACCGCCCCCCGCTCCCCCGCCGCGGCCGTCGCCAGTCCCGCCTCTTCGAGAACGGAGGCGCTGGCCGGCAGGTCGAGCGGGAACTGATGGCTCATTTCTTCTGGCGCTTCAGCAACGGCTTCAGGAAGTGCCCGGTATGGCTGTCGGCCACCTTGACCACCGCCTCCGGCGTGCCGCTGGCGATGATGCGGCCGCCGCCGCCGCCGCCTTCGGGACCGAGGTCGACCAGCCAGTCGGCGGTCTTGATGACGTCGAGGTTGTGCTCGATGACGACGACGGTGTTGCCGTGGTCGGCGAGGCGGTGCAACACCGACAGCAGCAGTTCGATGTCCTGGAAGTGCAGGCCGGTGGTCGGCTCGTCGAGGATGTACAGCGTGCGGCCGGTGTCGCGCTTGGAGAGTTCGAGCGCGAGTTTCACCCGTTGCGCTTCGCCGCCGGAGAGCGTCGTCGCGCTCTGGCCGAGGGTGATGTACGACAGGCCGACATCGACCAGAGTCTGCAATTTGCGCGCGACGACCGGCACCGCGTCGAAGAATTCGCGCGCCTGCTCGACCGTCATCTGCAGAATGTCGTAGATGTTCCTGCCCTTGTACTGCACCTCCAGCGTCTCGCGGTTGTAGCGCTTGCCGTGGCAGACGTCGCAGGGAACGTAGATGTCGGGCAGGAAGTGCATCTCGACCTTGATCACGCCGTCGCCCTGGCAGGCCTCGCAGCGTCCGCCCTTGACGTTGAACGAGAAGCGGCCGGGGCCGTAGCCGCGCGTGCGCGACTCGGGCACGCCGGCGAACAGCTCGCGGATCGGCGTCAGCAGGCCGGTGTAGGTGGCCGGGTTGGAGCGCGGCGTGCGGCCGATCGGGCTCTGGTCGACGTTGATCACCTTGTCGAAGTGGTCGAGGCCGATGATCTCCTCGTGCGCCGCCGGCTCGGTGGTCGAGCCGTAGAGGTGCTTGGCGGCGGCGGCGTAGAGCGTGTCGTTGATCAGCGTCGACTTGCCCGAGCCGGAGACGCCGGTGATGCAGGTAAAGAGGCCGACCGGCAGTTCCAGCGAGACTTCCTTGAGGTTGTTGCCGGTGGCGCCGATGACCTGCAGCGTCTTCTTCTTGTCGAATTTGCGCCGCGCCTCGGGAACGGCAATCTTGCGCCGGCCGGAAAGGTAGTCGCCGGTCATCGACGCGGGATTGCTTTCGACCTGCTGCGGCGTGCCTTCGGCGACGATGGCGCCGCCGTGCACGCCGGCGCCGGGGCCGATGTCGACGACGTAGTCGGCGCTGCGGATGGCGTCCTCGTCGTGCTCGACGACGATCACCGTGTTGCCGATGTCGCGCAGTTGTTTCAGCGTCTGCAGCAGGCGGTCGTTGTCGCGCTGGTGCAGGCCGATCGACGGCTCGTCGAGCACGTACATGACGCCGGTCAGACCCGAGCCGATCTGCGAGGCCAGCCGGATGCGCTGCGCCTCGCCGCCGGAGAGCGTCTCCGCCGAGCGGTCGAGCGACAGATAGTCGAGACCGACGTTGATCAGGAACTGCAGGCGGCTGGTGATTTCCTTGAGGATCTTTTCGGCGACCTGCGCCTTGTGCCCGCTCATCTTCAGGTCGAGGAAGAAGTCGCGCGCCTCGCCGAGCGGCATGCGGCTGATCTGGTGCAGCGTCGCGCCACCGATTCTCACGTTGCGGGCTTCGAGGCGCAGACGGGTGCCTTCGCAGGTCGGGCAGACCGAATCGCTGATGAACTTGGAGAGTTCCTCGCGCACCGCCACCGAATCGGTTTCCTTGTAACGCCGTTCGAGGTTGTGCACGATGCCCTCGAAGGTATGTTCGCGGATCGTCGGCCGGCCGCGCTCGTTCAGGTAGCTGAACGGGATCGTCTGCCGGCCGGAGCCGAACAGCACCAGCTGCCGGATGTCCTCGGGCAGCTCGTTCCACGGCGTGTCGATATCGAACTTGAAGTGCGCGGCGAGCGAGCCGAGCAGCTGGAAATAGAACTGGTTGCGCCGGTCCCAGCCGCGGATGGCACCGGCGGCGAGCGACAGGTCGGGATGCGCGACGACGCGTTTCGGATCGAAGAACTGGATGACGCCGAGGCCGTCGCACTTCGGGCAGGCGCCCATCGGGTTGTTGAACGAGAAGAGGCGCGGCTCCAGCTCCTGCAGCGCGTACGAGCAGACCGGGCAGGCGAACTTGGCCGAGAACAGGTGCTCGGTGTTCGAATCCATCTCCAGCGCGATGGCGCGGCCCTCGGCGTGGCGCAGCGCGGTCTCGAAGGATTCGGCAAGGCGCTGGCGCATGTCCTCGCGCACCTTGAGACGGTCGACGACGACGTCAATGGTGTGCTTCTGCGACTTGGCCAGCTTCGGCAGCGCGTCGATCTCGTAGATCTTGCCATCGACGCGTAGGCGGACGAAGCCCTGCGCACGCAGCTCGGCAAACAGGTCGAGCTGTTCGCCCTTGCGGTTGGCCACCACCGGCGCCAGGATCATCAGCTTGGTTTCTTCCGGCAGCGCCAGCACGTGGTCGACCATCTGCGACACGGTCTGCGCTTCCAGCGCCTGGTTGTGCTCCGGGCAATACGGCGTGCCGGCGCGGGCGAACAACAGGCGCAGGTAGTCGTGGATCTCGGTGACGGTGCCGACGGTCGAGCGCGGGTTGTGGCTGGTCGCCTTCTGCTCGATGGAAATGGCTGGCGACAGGCCCTCGATCAGGTCGACGTCCGGCTTTTCCATCAGCTGCAGGAACTGGCGGGCGTAGGCCGACAGCGACTCGACGTAGCGCCGCTGGCCCTCGGCGTAGAGGGTATCGAAGGCGAGCGAGGACTTGCCGGAACCGGACAGGCCGGTGATCACGATGAGCTTGTCGCGCGGCAGGTCGAGGCTGATGTTCTTGAGGTTGTGGGTGCGCGCGCCGCGGATGCGGATTTCTTCCATTGGGGAGGGTCTGAGGCCTGAAAGCAAACCTGCTAATATACGCCCCTTCCCAGCATGAACCAATCTCGCCCAACACCCATGTTTTCACCCTCGGCCGACCCGATGACGCGCGACGAAAAGCGCGCCGGCGCCAGCCTCGCCGCCATCTTTGCGCTGCGCATGCTCGGCCTCTTCCTGATCCTGCCGGTGTTCGCCGTGCACGCCCAGGGCATTCCCGGCGGCAGCGACCTGACGCTGGTCGGCATCGCCATCGGTGCCTACGGCCTGACCCAGTCGCTGCTGCAGATCGCCTTCGGCGCTGCCTCCGACAAGTTCGGCCGCAAGCGGGTGATCGTCATCGGCCTGGTCATCTTCGCCATCGGCAGCTTCGTCGCCGCGCTGGCGCCGGACATCTACTGGGTGATCGCCGGCCGCATCCTGCAGGGGGCCGGCGCGATCTCGGCGGCGGTCACCGCGCTCGCCGCCGACCTCACCCGCGAGCAGCACCGGACCAAGGTGATGGCGATGATCGGCTCGTCGATCGGCCTCGTGTTCGCGCTGTCGCTGGTGCTGGCGCCGGTCCTCTATGCCGCGATCGGCATGGGCGGGCTGTTCTCGATGACTGGCACGCTGGCGCTCGCCGCCATCCTGCTCGTCCTCTACGTCGTGCCCGAGCCGCCGCCGCCCGAACACCACGAAGCCGGCCCGATTCCGTTCTCCCGCATTGCCTTCGACCCGGAACTGCTGCGCCTCAATTTCGGCATCTTCACGCTGCACCTGGCGCAGATGGCGATGTTCGTCGTCATCCCGCTGGCGCTGGTCAACTTCGGCGGCCTGGCGCTGCCGGACCACTGGAAGGTCTATCTGCCGGCGCTGCTGCTGTCGTTCGTGCTGATGATCCCGGCGATCGTCGTCGCCGAGAGGAAGCACAAGACCAAGGAAGTGTTCAACGGCGCCATCGTCACCATCCTGCTGACGCAGCTTGGCTTCTGGCTGTTCGGCGAAGGCGTCTGGTCGCTCGCCTTCTTCCTGTTCCTCTTCTTCGCCGGCTTCAACATCCTCGAAGCCTCGCTGCCGTCGATGATCTCGCGCATCGCGCCGCCGCAGGCCAAGGGCCTCGCGCTCGGCATATATAATACGACGCAGGCGCTGGGCCTCGCCGCCGGCGGCTTCCTCGGCGGCTTCCTGGCGCAGCGCTACGGCGCCGACGCGGTCTACGCCGCCTGCGGCCTGCTGACGCTGGCCTGGCTCGGCCTCGGCCTGACCATGGCGCCGCTGCCGGTGCGCGCGAAGAAGCCGCAAACCGCCCCGCAACCCAATTGAAGACAACCCCTCTGGAGGGAGACAAACGATGGCTTCGGTCAACAAAGTGATCCTCGTCGGCAACCTCGGTGCCGATCCCGAAACGCGCTACCTGCCCTCCGGCGACCCGGTGACCAACATCCGCCTAGCGACCACCGACACCTGGAAGGACAAGGCCAGCGGCGAGCGCAAGGAAGCCACCGAATGGCACCGCGTGGTGCTTTTCCGCCGCCTCGCCGAGGTCGCCGGCCAGTACCTGAAGAAGGGCTCGCAGGTCTATATCGAAGGCCGCATCCGCACCCGCAAGTGGCAGGACAAGGACGGCCAGGAGCGCTACACGACCGAGATCGAGGCGGAAGAGATGAAGATGCTCGGCGGCCGCCAGGGCCAGGGCGAGCCGTCCTACGGCGGCGGCGACAGCGCGCCGGCCCCGTCCTACGGCGGCGCCAAGCCCTCCGCGGCGAAGAAGCCGAGCTTCGACGACATGGACGACGACATTCCGTTCTGAACGGCGCGGTCGCCCGACGCAAGAACGGCCTGCATTGCAGGCCGTTTTTCATTGTGCGGCCGGCTTCGTCAGCGTTCGCCGGCAACCAGCGCCGCACGGCGGCGGGCGTGTTCGGCCGTGCTCCGGTCGCCGCGTGCCTCGGCCAGCCGTGCCTGCACGCCAAGCCAGGCGAGCAGCGGCCGCCGCCAGCCTTCGCCGGCGGCGGTGTCTACGGACAGGGCGACGCCGGCCGGCGACAGGCGGCCGCTGCGCAGCAGCGCACCGGCGGCGATCAGTCGCGGCAGCGGCGCGGCGATTTCGGCGAGGGCGGCTTCGCCGGCCCCCCCGGTGGCGAAGCCGCGGTAGTCCGCCGGCAGCTGCCCGGGATCGGTGGCGCGGCCGGCGAGGAAGTCGGCATAGGCGCGCTCGGCCGCGCCGGCGTCGGCGGCGAGCGCCGCGAAGCCGGGGCAGTCGCCGCCGTCGGCGTCGTCGAGGCTGGCGAGACGGACGGCGCAGCGCGTCAGCTCGGCGCGGGCGACGAGGTCGGCGCGGCCGGTGCGCGCCAGTTCGCCGCGGGCGCGGGCGAATTCGGCGTCGGCGACGCGCGTCTCGCCCTTCAGGTAGGCGCTGCGGTAGGCGGCCAGCGCGGCATGCGCGGCGGTCTGCCAGTCGGGCGCCGGCGGCCCGCCGGCGCAGCCGGCGAGCAAGGCCGCGAGCAGCAGCGTCGTGGCGCTGCGGCGCGTCGGGGAGGCGGTGCGGTGGCTGGCGTCTGCGCGGCGGGCGTTCATGGCAGCTTGATCTCCGTGTCGCGGGCGAACGGCCATTTGGCGTTGATTTCGTCGATCAGCCGGCCGGCCTTGCGCACGCTGGCCTCGACCTCGCTGCGCAGGGCACCGAGGTCGGCCGAGGCGCCGCGCGCGCTGGCGGCGACGACCTGGGCGTCGGCGAGGATGGCGTCGACCCGGCGCAGGCTGTCGCGCACCTCGCGCAGCAGGCCGTGCAATTCGGCCACCGCCGCCTGCGAACCGTCGACGACGCCGCCGGCGCCGAAGAGGCGCGCGTCGGCTTTCGCCAGCAGCGCGTTGCTGCGGTCGATGGCGGCGATCACCTTCTGCGCGTTGTCGTCGCTGCCGAGGACGCCGGCGAGCGCGCCGTAGCGCCCCTGCATGCGGGCGGTGACCGACTGCAGGTGGCCGAGCGCGGCGTTCAGCGGTGCATCCGCCGCCGTCATCCGTTCAAGGTTCTCCAGCAGCGCCTTCGCCGCCGCCATCACCTGCGGGATCTGCTCGCCGGCGTCGCCGCGCAGCACCGGCCGCTCGGCGCCGTCGGCCAGCGGCGGATCGGCGAGGATGGCCGAGAAGGCGCGCAGGCGGGTGTCGCCGACCAGGCTGCGCTCCAGCGTGAACACGCTCGATTCGCGCAGCCAGCGGGCGTCCTTGGTCGGCACGTCGATCAGGATGCGGACGTTGCCGTCGTCGGCCAGTTCGACGCGGTTGACGCGGCCGACGGGGAAGCCGGAGAAGCTCAGGTCCATGCCCGAGCGGATGCCCTCCGAGTTGTCGGTGACCAGCACCAGCCGCTGCGTGTCCTCGAAAAAGCCGCGCGCGCTCAGCACGTAGAGGACGAAGGCGACGATCAGCGCGGCAGTGCCGGCGACCAGCGCGGCGGCCTTGAATTCGGCGTGCGGGATCGGGATGTTCGGTTTCTTCATGGCGGGGCTCTCAGAAGAACTCGGCGACCAGCGACAGGGTTTCGACGGCGATGAGCACGGCGAAGAGGCGGACCGTGGCGTGCAGCGTGGCGCCGGCCGCCGCCTCACCGGCACGGGCGTCAGCGGCACGCTCCGGGTCGCAGGCCGCCGGCACGGTGGCGACGGCCACGGCGAAGAGGGCGGTCTTCAGGCCGAGCGACATCAGCACGATGGGGTCGAAGACCTGGCCGACGGTGCGCGTGAAGGCGGCGATGCCCCACGGCGTGAAGCCGTAGACGCCGAGGTAGGCGAGGAGCAGCGCGATGCCGCCGGCGAGCGTCGCCAGCGCGACGACGGCGACGGCGCGGGCGACGACCTGCGCCAGCAGCGCGCGCGGGATGGCACCGGTGACGGCCGGCGTTTCGTCTTCGGCGTCGGCCGCCGGTGCCGCGTCGGCGAGGCCGCCGTGCAGCGCGACGAAAAGGGCGGCGGCGAGCGGCAGCAGTTCGACGACGAGGACGCGGATGACGGTGCCGAGCGCGAACTGCGTCAGCCCGTAGCTTTGCGCGGTGACAACGACGATATGCACGAGGACCAGGCTGAGCAGGCCGGAGAGCAGCGTGAACCAGGGCAGCGTGCGCAGCGCGGTCAGGCACACCTGGTCGGCGACGGCGCGCCGCGTCGCCCGTGTCCACGCCGCCGGCGACAGGCTGGCGGCGAGCAGCAGGGCGGCGACGTGCAGCATCCGCCACCAGCCGGCGGTGGGGCCGGCCGGCCCGCGGGGCGGGGCGGGGAGGGCGTTCCCGTTCATGCCTTGATGATAGCAGGTCGTTTTCGCCGGCCGGCCCCGGCGCCGACATATGCCCACGGGCTCAGGGGATTGGGGCACAATTGCCGCAGCGCAACAATTTGCCGGCAGGCGGGAGCTTTCATGGGCATCGACATCCTTTTCCGACACGGCCGCGGCGGCGGTCGCGACTGAGCGTGCGCGGAGTCCGCCCGTGAGCGCCCCGTCCGCCGCCGGAAACGCCGTGCCGCTGCTGGCGCTGGCCGCGCTCGGCATCGTCTTCGGCGACATCGGCACCAGCCCGCTGTACGCGATGAAGGAAGTCTTCGCCGGCAACCACCCGATCCCGCTCACCGACGACAACGTGCTCGGCAGCCTGTCGGCCTTCTTCTGGGCGCTGATCGTCGTCGTCTCGCTGAAGTACGTGGCGATCATCCTGCGCGCCGACAACCGCGGCGAGGGCGGCATCATGGCGCTGATCGCGCTGGCGCTGCACGACGCGCAGGACAACCCGCGCCGGCTGCAGGTCATCACCGTCATCGGCATCCTCGGCGCCGCGATGTTCTACGGCGACGGCATGGTGACGCCTGCGATCTCGGTGCTCTCCGCCGTCGAGGGGCTGGAGATCGTGGCGCCGGCGCTGCATTCGTTCGTGATTCCGCTCACGCTGCTCGTCCTCTTCGCGCTGTTCTTCGTGCAGAAGCGCGGCACGGCGCGCATTGGCGCGCTGTTCGCGCCGGTGATGCTGGTCTGGTTCTCGACGCTGGCGACGCTCGGCCTCCTGAACATCGTCGACAACCCGCACGTGCTGCTGGCGCTGAACCCGCTGTACGCGATCGAGTTCCTGGCCGCCAACCACGCCATGGCGCTGGTGGCGATGGGCAACGTCGTGCTCGCCGTCACCGGCGCCGAGGCGCTCTACGCCGACATGGGCCACTTTGGCCGCAAGCCGATCCAGCTCGCCTGGTACGGTTTCGTGCTGCCGGCGCTGGTCCTCAACTATTTCGGCCAGGGCGCGCTGATCCTGTCCGAGCCGGCGGCGGCGAAGAATCCGTTCTACCTGTCGGCGCCGGACTGGGCCTTGCTGCCGCTGGTCGGGCTGGCCACGGTGGCGACGATCATCGCCTCGCAGGCGGTGATCTCCGGCGCCTTCTCGATCTCGCGCCAGGCCATGCAGCTCGGCTTCATGCCGCGCATGGAAGTCCAGCATACGTCGGAGAAGGCGCAGGGGCAGATCTACCTGCCGGCGGTGAACTGGGGGCTGTTCGCCGCAGTCGCCATCCTCGTCCTCGGCTTCAAGTCCTCGCACAACCTCGCCGCCGCCTACGGCATCGCCGTCACCGGCGACATGGTGATCACCTCGCTGCTCGCCACCGTCGTCGTCGCCAAGGTCTGGAAGTGGGGCTGGGCGCGCGCGGCGGCGCTGTTTTCCGCCTTCCTTGCGGTCGAACTGGTCTTCCTCGCCGCCAACGTGCTGAAGATTCCCGACGGCGGCTGGTTCCCGCTCGTCGCCGGCGCCGGCGTCTTCGTGCTGATGACGACCTGGAAGCGCGGCCGCGAATTGCTGCGCGAGCGCCTGCAGGGCGAGGACATCCACCTTGACGCCTTCATCGACGCGCTGCTCGCCGGCCTGCCGACGCGCGTGCCGGGCACCGCGGTGTTCATGAACGCCGACCCGAACGGCGTGCCGCACGCGCTGATGCACAACCTGATGCACAACAAGGTGCTGCACGAGCGCGTCGTCCTTGTCTCGGTGCAGGTCTTCGACGTGCCCTACGTGCCGGAGATCGACCGCGTCGAGGTGCACAAGCTGCAGGGCGACTTCTACCGGGTGATCGTGCAGTACGGCTTCAAGGACGAACCGGACATCCCGGCGGCGCTGGCGCTGTGCGCGCCGGCCGGGCTGGCGGTGGAGATGATGGATACCTCGTTCTTCCTCGGCCGCGAAACGCTGATTCCGCGCTTCGGTTCGGCAATGAGCCTGTGGCGGACGAAGCTGTTCATCGCCATGTTCCGCAACGCCGGCAGCGCGACGGCCTTCTTCCGGATTCCGTCGAACCGCGTCGTCGAACTCGGCACGCAGATCGTTCTCTGAAACGGGGGGAGGGGTGACGCCCTCGTCCGCAAGGCGTTCCGGCGGAGGAGGAGGAGAGGGCCGGCGCACCGCAAGGGCGTCACGCTTCCTTTATAACGGTCGTCGCTGACCCGGGACTGACCGGGTGCCGCGTGCGTCAGAGCCGGCGGATTTTTTCCAGCAGCGCCGTCGTCGATTTCTCGTGGATGAACGGGATCGAATGCACGCGGCCGCCCCAGCCCTGCACCTCCGGTGCGCCGACGATGCGCTCGACCGGCCAGTCGCCGCCCTTGACCAGCACGTCCGGCCGGCAGTCGAGGATGCGCGCGAGCGGCGTGTCCTCGTCGAACCAGGTCACCAGATCCACGCAGCCGAGCGCCGCCATCACCGCCAGCCGGTCCTCCAGTTTGTTTACCGGGCGGTCGTCGCCCTTGCCCAGCCGCTTCACTGAGGCGTCGCTGTTCAGCGCGACGATGAGCGCCGCGCCGAGCGCGCGCGCCTGCGCCAGGTAGGTGGCGTGGCCGCGGTGCAGGATGTCGAAGCAGCCGTTGGTGAACACCAGCGGCCGCGGCAGGCGGGCGCCCCCCTCGGCGAGGCGGTCGGGCGGACAGATCTTGGCTTCGAAGGCGGGAGCGGGGTAGGCGGACATGGTCGGGCGGCGGTGGATCGGAAAGCGCCCGATTCTACCCGCATCGACCGCCGGGCGGCGGCCGTCCCCGGCGGCAGTGCGCGGAACGGGGCGGGCTGCCCGCCGTCGCGGCGACCGGAGTACCCGGCGCGGCGCGCTGGCGTTTGCCGGCGGGGGGCTTCAGCCGGCCGGGTGGGCGACCCGCCATTCGGCGAGCGCGTCGAGCGCGGCACCGAGCGGGCCGACGAGCAGCACGCCGGCCGGCGGCGCCAGCCGCAGGCAGCCGGCGCCGCCGGCCCACAGCGCCGTTTCCGGCGGCAGTAGCGCGCGCAGGCGGTCGAGCAGCGGCACGATCTGGCGCACCGGGAAGGCCGCCGAGAAGGACAGCGCGACGATGTCGGCGGCGTGCGCGGCGGCCGCCTTCGGTAGGTCGGCGAGCGGTGTCTGCGTACCGAGCGAGATGCAGGTGGCGCCTTCCAGCGTCAGCAGGCACTCGCTCATGAGCAGGCCGAGGACGTGCTGCTCGTCCGGCACCGTCGTCAGCACGACGCGCGGCGAGCCGCGGCCGGCGGGCAGCGCGGCGATTGCCTGACGCAGCAGCGACTGCATCTGCTCGGTGTAGAGATGTTCTTCGAAGACCTGGAACTCGCCGCGCATCCACGCCTCGCCGACCGCCTCGTTGAGCCGCGGCACGGTGTCGAGCACGAAGTACTGCAATCCCTGCCGGTGCATCGTCTGGTTCAACGTGGCGCGCAGTCCCGCCACGTCGTTGGCCTTCACCCGCTCGAGGATCTCGCGCAGCGCGGCGTCGGCCGGCGCCGCGGGCGCTTCCGCCGGTGCCGCGGCGAGCGCGGCCAGTTCCTCATCGCCGGCGGCGAGCAGGCGGCCGGGGCGGAAGCCCTGGTCGAGCAGGCGCTTGATCAGGCGCAGGCGCTCGACCTGCTCGACCGGGTAGAGGCGCTCGCCGTTGGCGTCGCGCAGCGGCTGCGGAAAACCGTAGCGGCGCTCCCAGACGCGCAGCGTGTCCTTGGCCAGTCCGGTGTCGCGCTCGACGGCGCCGATGGTGAAGGCGGTGCTATTCATTTTGTCCTGGACAAATGGTTGACAACACGAATCTTGATGGCTATCTTAGCCACAAGGTCGTTATTTGTCTAGGACAAAACATGAACAAGTTGCCGTGCTCCCGCTTCCCCGGCGAAACCTGTGCCACCGCCCGCCCGGCTGGGGCGTCGGCTTCCGCTGGCGCGGGCGCCGACTGCCGGACTGCGCCCGCGCCAGCGCCTTTGGCGGGCGTCGCCGGCCAGCGGCCGGATCGAATTGCCGGGGTCTCTGTCCAAGACAAACTGCCGCGTTCGTTCGTCGCCAGCGCTCGCCCGTCGCGGCATCCCGACCATCCGTCCAAGGAGACCGTCATGCCCGCCTTCGTCCGCATCCTTCGCCGCATCCTTCGCCGCAGCCGTGCCCTCGCCGCTGCGCTGCTGTTCGCCCTCGCCGCCCCGGCCGTCGCCGACGCCGGCTGCCCGCCGCTGCTCGACCACAGCTTCCCGCGCCTGCAGGACGAGAAGCCGCAGTCGCTGTGCGAGTGGAAGGGCAAGGTGCTGCTGGTGGTGAACACCGCCAGCTACTGCGGCTTCACCAAGCAGTACGACGGGCTGGAGAAGCTCTATTCGCGCCTCAAGGATCGCGGCCTCGTCGTCGTCGGCTTCCCGACCAACGACTTCGGCGAGCAGGAGCCGGGGTCGAACCAGGAAATCGCCGACTTCTGCCGGCTGACCTACGGCGTCGAGTTCCCGATGTTCGCCAAGACGACGGTCAAGGGCGACAGGAAGAATCCCTTCTACGCGCAGCTGATCGCCGCTTCCGGCACGACGCCGAAGTGGAATTTCTACAAGTACCTGATCGACCGCAGCGGCAAGGAAGTCGTCGCCTATTCGAGCTTCACCGATCCCGACGACAAGAAGATGCTCGCCAAGATCGACGAATTCCTCGCCCGCCGCTGAACCCAACCACGGAGACCGCCCATGAACGCCCCCGACCGCCTGTTCCACCTTGCCGCCGCGCTGCCCGACGTGCAGGCCACGCCCGACGAACGCCGCCTGGCCATCCACCAGGTCGGCGTGCGCGGCCTGCGCTACCCGCTGGCGCTGTTCGCCGCTGACGGCAGCGTGCGCCACACCGTCGCCGAGGTGGCGATGTCGGTCGGTTTGCCGCCGGCGGTGAAGGGCACGCACATGTCGCGCTTCGTCGAGCTGCTCGAAGCCGGTCGGCCGCCGCTGTCGGTCGCCGGGCTGTTGCGCCTGGTCGACGAAATGCTGCTGCGCCTCGATGCCGCCAGCGGGCGCATCGAATTCGCCTTTCCGTGGTTCGTCAGCAAGCGGGCACCGGTGTCCGGCGTCGCCAGCCTGCTCGACTACGACGCGCGCATCGTCGTCGCCCGGGAGGAGGGGCGCCATCCGTCGCTGCAACTGGAGATCGTCGCGCCGGTGACCAGTCTCTGCCCGTGCTCGAAGCAGATTTCCGACTACGGCGCCCACAACCAGCGCTCGCACATCACCATCTCGGCGCTGCTGCGCGCCGAGATGACGATCGAGGAGCTGATCCGCATCGCCGAGGACGAGGCCTCGTGCGAGGTGTTCGGCCTGCTCAAGCGGCCGGACGAGAAGTGGGTGACCGAGCGCGCCTACGACAACCCGAAGTTCGTCGAGGATCTCGTCCGCGACATCGCGCTGCGCCTGATGGCCGAACCGCGCATCGCCGAATGGACGGTGAAGTCGGAGAACTTCGAGTCGATCCACAACCACTCGGCCTATGCCGAAATCAGCGGCCGGAACGACTGAGCGGCCGAGCGAGCGAGACCGAGACCATGGACATGCGCACCCCCAAGCACCGCATCGCCGTCATCGGCGGCGGTATCTCCGGCCTCTCCGCCGCCTGGCTGCTGTCGCAGCGCCACGACGTGACGCTGTTCGAGGCGGGGGCAACGCCCGGCGGCCATACCAACACCGTCGACGTCACCGTGGACGGCATGACGCATCCGGTCGACACCGGCTTCCTCGTCTTCAACCGCCAGACCTACCCGAACCTCTGCGCGCTCTTCGCGCACCTCGGCGTCGACAGCGTCGAGACCGAGATGTCGTTTTCGGTCAGCCTCGAATCGCCCGACCTCGAATGGGCCGGCTCCAGCCTCGCCACCGTCTTCGGCCAGAAGCGGAACCTGTTCCGCCCGAAATTCTGGCGCATGCTCGGCGACATCCTGCGCTTCAACCGCGACAGCGTCGCCTGGCTGGCGGCGCCCCCGGACGACGCGACGACGCTGCGCGATTATCTCGCGCGCAACGGCTACTCGGCGGCCTTCGCCGACTGGTACCTGCTGCCGATGGCGGCGGCGATCTGGTCCTGCCCGGCAGCGGCGATGCTCGATTACCCGCTCGCCACCTTCGTTCGCTTCTGCAGCAACCACGGCCTGCTGCAGGTCTTTGACCGGCCGCTGTGGCGCACCGTCAAGGGCGGCGGGCGCGAATACGTGCGCCGGCTGGTCGCCGACATCGAGGCGCGTGGCCGTGTCCGCTGCGCGACCCCGGTGCGCGCCGTCGAGCGCTGCGCCAACGGCGTCGTCCTCGATTTCGGCGACGGCATCGACTTCTATGACCAGGTCGTGCTCGCCTGCCACAGCGACCAGGCACTGGCGCTGCTCGGTGACGCCGCCACCGCCGACGAGCGCCGCCTGCTCGGCGCCATCCGCTACCAGCCGAACCGCGCCGTGCTGCACACCGACGCCGCGCTGCTGCCGCGCGACCGCGCGCTGTGGTCGGCGTGGAACTACGGTGCCGGCGGCAGCGACGACGACGGTAGCCAGCCAGTCTCCGTCTCCTACCTGATCAACCGGCTGCAGCCACTGCCTTTCTCGACGCCGGTGATGGTCACGCTCAATCCGCGCCGCGAACCCGCGGACAGCAAGGTCATCGCCGAGTTCGACTACGCCCACCCGCTCTTCGACGGGCCGGCAATCGCCGCGCAGGCCGAACTCAAGCGCATCCAGGGCGTCGATCGGCTGTGGTTCTGCGGCGCCTGGGGTGGCTACGGCTTCCACGAGGACGGCCTGCGCGCCGGCCTCGGCGTCGCTGCCGCGCTCGGTTGCACGGCACCGTGGCAGACGGCGGCAGCCGATGCGCTGGTCGAGGCGGTGGCATCGTGAGCCTGCTGCGCATCGGCTTCGGCGAGGTCATGCACCGGCGGCTGCGGCCGGCGGCGCACGCCTTCCGCTACCCGGTGTTCTACGCCCACCTGCGCCTGACCGACCCCGCTGGACTCGCTGCCGCGGCGCAGCCGCTGTTCGGCATCAACCGTTTCAACCTGCTCGCAGTGCACGAGGCCGACCACGGTCCGCGCGACGGTTCGCCGCTGCTGCCGTGGATCCGCGCGCTGCTCGCCCGCGAGGGCATCGCCGCCGACGGCGAGATCTGGCTGCAGACCTTCCCGCGCGTGCTCGGCTACGTCTTCAACCCGGTCAGCTTCTGGTTTTGCCACGACCGTGACGGCGGCCTGCGCGCCGTGCTGGCCGAGGTGAACAACACCTTCGGCGAGCACCACAACTACCTGCTGGCGCCGGCCGACGGCAGCTGCATCGATCGGCGCACGACGCTGGTCGCGCGCAAGGTCTTCCACGTTTCGCCGTTCATGGCGGTGCGCGGCCACTATCGCTTCCGCTTCAATCCGGCGAGTGCCGACGGCAACCACGAGTCGGTTGCCATCATCCACGCCGATGACGACGGAGACCTTTTGCACACCGCGATTTCCGGCGCCACGCAGCCGGTTTCGAGCGCCGCGCTGCTGCGCGCGTTCTTCGCCTACCCGTGGCAGAGCGTCGGCGTCATCGCCCGCATCCACTGGCAGGCACTGCGCCTGTGGATCAAGCGCGTTCCCTTCCACACCAAACCGCAACCCCCGCTTGAGGAGACCACGCGATGAATTCCCTCGACACGACGCTGCGCGCGCCACGCGCGGCCAGCTTCGGCGCCGCGCTGCCGCGCTCCGCCGCCACCGTCTGCCAGCTGCTCGACGCGCTGCGCGGCGGCTCGCTCGACCTGCGCCTGCCCGGCGGCGACAACCTGGCTTTCGGTCAGGGCGTGCCGGTGGCGGCGATGGCGGTGCACGACCTCGACCTGTTCGACGCCGTGCTTGCCCGCGGCGACATCGGGCTGGCCGAGTCCTACATCGACGGCGGCTGGGACAGCCCGGACCTGGCGCGCCTGCTGACGCTGTTCGCCGACAACCGGCAGACGCTGGCGCGCGCAGTCTACGGCAGCCTGCCGCGCCTCATCGCGGCGCGCCTGCGCCATCTGCTGAACGCCAATACGCGGCGCGGTTCGCGGCGCAACATCATGGCCCACTACGACCTCGGCAACGATTTCTACGCGCACTGGCTCGATTCGACGATGAGCTATTCGGCAGGAATCTGGGGGGCGGAAACGACCTCGCCGGAGGCGGCGCAGCAGGCCAAGTACCGGCGCATCCTGCGGCGCCTCGGCGTGCGGCCGGGCCAGCGCATCCTCGAAATCGGCTGCGGCTGGGGCGGCTTCGCCGAGATTGCGGCGAAGGAAGCCGGCGCCGTCGTGCACGGCGTCACGCTGTCGCCGGCGCAGCTGGCCTGTGCGCAGGCGCGGCAGCGCGCGGCCGGCGTCGACGACCGGGTGACGCTGGAACTGCGCGACTACCGCGACCTCGACGGCGCGTACGACCACATCGTCTCGATCGAGATGTTCGAGGCGGTCGGCGAGCGCTGGTGGCCGACCTACTTCGACACCGTCGCCCGCCGGCTGAAGCCGGGCGGCAAGGCGCTGATCCAGAGCATCACCATCCGTGACGACCTGTTCGCCCGTTACCGCCGCGGCACCGATTTCATCCAGCAGCAGATCGTCCCCGGCGGCATGCTGCCGTCGCCGACGGTGTTCGCTCGCCAGGCCGCCCGCGCCGGGCTCGCCGTGCGCGACGACTTCGCCTTCGGCGACGGCTACGCGCGCACGCTGGCCGGCTGGCTCGTCGCCTTCGACCGCGCCTGGCCGGAGATCGCCCGCCTCGGCTTCGACGAGCGCTTCCGCCGTCTGTGGCGTTTCTACCTCGCCTACTGCGAGGCGGGTTTCCGCAGCGGCTGCACCGACGTCCGCCAGTTCGAGCTGGCGCACGCCCGCTGATTCCGGAGATAGATTGGAGATAAGGCGATGCGACGCTGGCTCATCCTCCTCGCGCTGGTCGCCGGCCAAGCGGCAGCGCTGCCCGACGCGGTGCGTGCCGAGTCGCCCGGCGCAGCATGGCGGCAATGGGGCAGCGGCGAGATGCGCTGGTTCGGCCTCGCCCTCTACCGGGCGACGCTGTGGGTCGCCGGCGAACCGGTGGCGTCGGTCCCCGGCGAAGCGGTGGCGGCCGTCTCCGGCGGAGTGCCGCTGGCGCTGGCGCTCGAATACCGCCGCGACATTCCCGGCGAACGCATCGTCGCCGCCAGCGTGGACGAGATGCGCAAGCTCGGCGCCGGCGACGCGGAACTGGAACGCTGGGCCGCCGAGATGCGCCGCCTCTTTCCCGACGTGAAGAAGGGCGACGTGCTCACCGGCGTCTTCGCGCCGGGCCGCGGCGCCCGCTTCTTCCACCACCAGCGCGAGCTCGGCGAGGTGCGCGACGCCGAATTCGCGCGCCGCTTCTTCGCCATCTGGCTCGACCCGCGCACCAGTGCGCCCGAGGTGCGCGCGGCGCTGCTGCGCGGCGCCGACGCGGAGGCGCCGCGATGAGCGCCGGTCAGCGCACCTTGCCGATGGCGCTGCCGGCGGCTGCAAGGTCGCCGCACGCCGCCGGCCACTGGCTGGTCTACGGCGTCTTCGGCCTGCCGCTGGCGATGGCGGCGCTGCCGCTCTACGTGCATGTGCCGCGCCTCTACGCCGAGGCCGGCGTCGACCTGGCGCTGCTCGGCGCGCTGCTGCTCGCCGCCCGCCTCGCCGACGCCGGCATCGACCCGCTGCTCGGCCGCTGGAGCGACCGCGCGGCCAGCCGGCGGCGGCTGATCCTGCTGGCGCTGCCTTTCCTCGCCTGCGGCATGCTGGCGTTGCTGCACCCGCCGGCGAGCGGTGCCGCGCCCTGGCTGCTGGCCTCGCTGCTCGCCACCTGCTTCGGTTTCAGCCTGGCCAGCATCGCCTACCAGGCATGGGGTGCCGAGCTCGGCCGCGACAGCGGCGAGCGCACGCTGCTCACCGCCGGCCGCGAGGGCTTCGGCCTGGCCGGTGTCATCCTCGCGTCGATCCTGCCGCTGCTGCTCGCCGCCGATGCGGCGACCGGGCTGTCGCGGCTGGCCTGGTTGTTCCTGCCGCTGCTCGCGCTGGCGGCGCTGCTGACGCTGGCGCGCACGCCGGAGCCGGTCGCCCGCTTCAGTCCTGCCGGCACGCCCGGGCTGCGCCGGGCGCTGGCCGACCCGCGCTTCGTCCGCCTGCTCGCCGTCTTCGTCGCCAACGGCATCGCCGCCGCGCTGCCGGCGACGCTGGTCCTCTTCTTCGTCGCCGACGTGCTGCGCGCCGAAGCGTGGAGCGGCGCCTTCCTCGCCCTCTACTTCGCCGCCGGCATCGCCGGCCTGCCGCTGTGGGTGGCGCTGGCCCGGCGCATCGGCCGCGTGCGCGCCTGGCTGCTGGCGATGGCGCTGGCCGTCGCCGCCTTCGCCGGCGCGGCGACGCTCGGCGAAGGTGCGGTGTGGGCCTTCGCCGCCGTCTGTCTGCTCACCGGCATCGCGCTCGGCGCCGACCTTGCGCTGCCGCCGGCGCTGCTCGCCGACATCGCCGAAAGCCGCGAGGCGACGGCCGGCGCCGGCGCCTACTTCGGCTGGTGGAACCTCGTCGCCAAGCTCAACCTCGCACTCGCCGCCGGTCTGGCGCTGCCGCTGCTCGCCGCGCTCGGCTACCAGCCGGGCAGCGGCGAAGGCATGCTCGCGCTGACCCTGGTCTACGCGCTGCTGCCGCTCTTCTTCAAGCTGCTGGCCGCCGCCCTTGCCTGGCGCTGGCGCGACCAACTGGAGGTGTCCGCATGAACGCCATTACCCGACGCTGGGCCGCACTGCTCGCCGCCATCGGCATCGGCCTTGCCGGCTGCGCCGGCCCCGACGTTTCCCGCTACCGCGCCGAGCGGCCGGAACTCGACCTGCGCCGCTACTTTGACGGCACCATCGACGCCTGGGGCATGTTCCAGGACCGCTCGGGCGAGGTCGTCAAGCGCTTCACGGTGGTCATCGACGCCTCCTGGCAGGGAGATGTGGGTACCCTCGACGAGCGCTTCAGCTGGTCCGACGGCACCACTTCGCGCCGTGTATGGACGATCACCCGCCAGCCCGACGGCCGCTACGCCGGGCGTGCCGACGATGTCGTCGGCGAGGCGCAAGGCGAAGCCGCCGGCAACGCGTTGCGCTGGCGCTACGTGCTGGCGCTGCCGGTCGACGGCAAGGTGTACAACGTCGACTTCGATGACTGGATGTTCCTCATCGACGACAGGGTGATGCTTAACCGCTCGTTCATGAGCAAATGGGGCTTCCGCCTCGGCGAAGTGACACTGTCCTTCACTCGGCGTTCGCCATGAACCGGCCGGTGAGCGACTGGTGCAGCCGGCGGGTGTGGGTCGTCGGCGCCTCGACCGGCATCGGCGCCGCGCTGGCGCAGGCGCTGCTTGCCGCCGGCGCTCGCGTCGCTGTCTCGGCGCGCAGTGCCGGCCGCTTGCAGCAGGCCTTCGGTGAGGCGCCGCAGGCCGTGTTGCTGCCGCTCGACGCGACCGACGCGGAGGCACTCGAACGGGCGGCGGCGACGCTGGTCGAAACTTGGGGCGGCATCGATTCGGCGATCTACGTCGCCGGCGACTACGTGCCGATGCGCGCCTGGGCGATCGATCTCGCGGCGGCGCGGCGGATGATCGACGTGAACTTGGTCGGCGCCTTCGCCTTCGCGTCCGCCGTCGTGCCGCGGCTGCTGGCGCAGACGGGCGAAAATGGCGGCAAAGCGAGCGGCGGCGACATCGCCTTCGTCGCCAGCGTCGCCGGCTACCGCGGGCTGCCGAAGGCGCTGGCCTACGGGCCGACCAAGGCGGCGCTGATCAACTTCGCCGAGGCGCTGGCGCTCGACCTGCAGCCGCGCGGCGTCGGCGTGCGCCTGATCAACCCCGGCTTCGTGGCGACGCCGCTGACCGCGCAGAACGATTTCGCGATGCCGGCGCTGCAGACCCCGGCGGCGGCGGCCGCGGCGATCCTCGCCGGCTACCGCGGCACGGCCTTCGAGATCGATTTTCCGAAGCGCTTCACGCGCTTCATGAAGCTGCTGGCGTTGCTGCCGGCCCGGCTTTACCTGCCGCTGGTGCGGCGCTTCGCCGGCCAATGAGGAGTGTGCGATGACCCCGGATCTCGACCGACTGGTCGCCTTCTACGAGACGCTGACGGTGGCCGACGTCGCCCGCTTCCCCGAGTTCTATACCGACGACGCGTACTTCAAGGATCCGTTCAACGAGGTGCGCGGCGTCGCCGCGGTGCAGGCCATCTTCGTGCACATGTTCCGCCAGGTGCGCGAGCCGCGCTTCGTCGTCGGCGAACGGCTGGTCGGCGGCGACGCGGCGATGCTGGCCTGGGATTTCAGTTTCCGCGCCACCGTCTTCCGCGGGCGGCAGGAGACGATGCGCGGCGTCACCCATCTGCGCTTCGCCGCCGACGGGCGGGTGGCCTATCACCGCGACTACTGGGATGCCGCCGAGGAGCTGTACATGAAGCTGCCGGCGATCGGCTGCGTCATGCGCGGGCTGAGGCGGGCAGTCGCTGCCTGAGCGGAGCAGCAATGCTCCGCGAAAAAGTGCCCTTGGGGTGCGCCTGAGCCGAGCAGCAATGCTCCGCGAAGAAATGCCCTTGGGATGCGCCCGGGAAAGCGCGGAATCGCTTGCGAAGAACTGCCCTCGGGGCACGTCTGAACGACGCGCACGGCGCCCCGCGAAGCGAGGGGGCCTATGGCGCAAGCGCCTGCGGTGGGCGCCTGCGCCGGAGCGTGCTGCGGAAAGGCTTTACTGCACCGGCGCCGGCTGCTGCGTGCCGCCGGCGTCCGGCGGCGGCACGTCGAGCGCACGGGCGCGCTCGGGGGTGATGATTTCCATCAGGTTGACCACCTTCCTGACGCCGCTCGTCGTGCGCGCGATCTCGATCGCCGCGTCGGCCTCGGCGCGGGTCACCAGTCCGAGCAGGTGCACGGCGCCGGCCTCGGTGACGACCTTGACCAGGTTGGCGCGGAACTTGCCGCCGTCGACGAAGCGGCCCTTCACCTTGGAGGTGATGAAGGCATCGTTGCTGCGGTTCTGGAAGGAGCGCACGGGAGCGACCTGCAGCTCGTTCCAGACGTCCTGGACGCCGGCGATGCCGCGCACCAGGCGCTCGATCTCCGATTTCGTCTGCTCGTCCGGCACCTCGCCGGTGAGCAGCACCTTGCGGTTGAAGGCGGTCTGGTTGACGTGGACCCGGTCGCCGTACTTGTTCATCAGGTTGCCGAGGATCTTCCATTCGATCCCTTCGTCCTCCGTCTGCGCACCGAAGGTGCGGCGGTCGACGACGGCCAGCGCGCCGGCGGCGGCGCCGGTGGCGACGGCGGCGACGCAACCGGACAGGGCCGGCGCGACGAGGGCGGCGAGCAGGGCAGCGATCAGCGTTTTCTTCATTCTTCAACTCCCAGCAGCAGACAGTCGATGCCATCGCACAGGCAGTGGATGGCGAGGAGGTGGGTTTCCTGGATGCGCGCCGTGCGCTCGGCCGGCACGCAGAGATGGATGTCGCCCTCGCGCAGCAACTGGCCGATCTGGCCGCCGCCCTTGCCGGTCAGCGCGACGACGGTGAGGTCGTTGTCGTGCGCGGCCCTGATCGCCTCGATCACGTTCTTCGAATTACCCGAGGTCGAGATCGCCAGCAGCACGTCGCCGGGACGGCCGAGCGCACGCACCTGCTTGGCGAAGACGACGTCGAAGGCGTAGTCGTTGGCGACCGCGGTCAGGATCGAGCTGTCGGTGGTCAGCGCGATGGCGGCCAGCTCCTGGCGTTCGGCCTCGAAACGGCCGACCAGTTCGGCGGCGAAATGCTGCGCGTCGCCGGCCGAGCCGCCGTTGCCGCAGGCGAGGATCTTGCCGTCGTTGATCAGGCAGGCGACCATCGTCTGCACGGCGTCGGAAAGGGGGGCGGCGAGCAGTGCCATCGCGTCGAGCTTGGTCTGCGCGCTGTCCTGGAAGTGCTGGCTGATGCGTTCGATGAGGTCCATGCGGGAAGACTTGCGGCGTGTGGAGAAAGTCGGGCCGATTCTATCAGAGGCGCAGATACACCTCGAATTCGACGCGCTGCCAGGGATCGCGGTGCCGCTTCAGCCGCCGGACGCGCGCCTCGACCCGTTCGCCGCGGTCCATCGCCGCCGCCAGCGCGCGGTTCTCGGCGCGCGGCACGTAGCCGAGCCGGCGGCCGTTCCATTCGACCCGGACAGCGTTCGCATCATGCCGGTTTTCCGGCTCGCGGATCAGTGACAGTCTGTCACCGGGGCGGATCTCGCTCCAGACCGACGACAGCGCGTAATACTGGCTGCCGGCGAGCGGCGACTGCTGCACCAGCACTTCGATGCGCCCGTCGGTTTCCGCCGTCGCCGGCGGGACGGCCAGCGCGAGGACGGCGGCCAGCACGCGGGCGAGCCGCGCCGGCGGGCGGCGGCCGGCGCCTTCAGGCATCGTCGGCGGCGAAGGCGTCGCGCAGCCAGACCAGGTCCGCTTCGCCGAGCCCGGACAGCAGCACGCAGTCGAAGCGGCACGCCGCCTCCGGCCGGCGCGCCAGGTAGTGGCGGGCGGCCAGCGTCAGCCGTCGACGCTTGGCGGCGGTGATGCTGGCGGCGGCACCGCCGAAATCGCCGCGCCGGCGCAGGCGGACCTCGACGAAGACGAGGGTGCCGCCGTCGTCGCAGACGAGGTCGATCTCGCCGCCGCGCACGCGGAAGTTGCGGGTCAGCACGCGCAGCCCGCGCGCCGCCAGGAAGCGCGCCGCCAGCGCCTCGGCGCGGGCGCCGTCCATGGTATCGTTGGCCATCGATAATCCGCTCCGGAAAAATGATGGAAGCATATGCGGCATTGTATGTGGTGGCGACGCCGCTGGGAAACCTCGGCGACCTGACGGCGCGCGCCGCCGACGTCCTGCGCGCGGTGCCCTGGGTCGCCGCCGAGGACACCCGGCACTCGGCGCCGCTGCTGCGCCACCTCGGTTCGCCGGCGAAACTGCTGGCGGCGCACGAGCACAACGAGGAGGCGGCGGCGCGGCAGGTGATCGAAAAACTCGCCGCCGGCGAGGCGGTGGCGCTGATCTCGGACGCCGGCACGCCGGCCATCTCCGACCCCGGTGCCCGGCTGGTGGCGCGCGTGCGCGAGGCCGGCTACAAGGTGGTGCCATTGCCCGGCCCCTGCGCCGCCGTCGCCGCGCTGTCGGCTTCCGGCATCGCGGCGCCGCACTGGCTGTTCCACGGCTTCCTGCCGGCGAAGGCGAAGCAGCGCGAGGAGACGCTGCGCGAGCTCGCCGCGCTGCCGGCGGCGCTGGTCTTCTACGAGGCGCCGCACCGCATCCTGGAAACCGTTGCCGCGCTCGCCTCGGTCCTCGGGCCGGGGCGCCGGCTGGTCGTCGCCCGCGAACTGACCAAACTGTTCGAAACCATCCACGCCTGCCCGCTCGGCGAGGCGCTGGCCTGGCTGGAGGCCGACGCCAACCGTCAGAAGGGCGAGTTCGTGCTGATCGTCGACGCGCCGGCGGCGGCCGGCGACGACGCTGCGGAGACCGAGCGCGTGCTGAAGCTGCTGCTCGACGACGGCCTGCCGGTGAAGCAGGCGGCGAAGCTCGCGCACGCGATCACCGGCGCCGCGAAGAACGCGCTCTACGCGCGGGCGCTGGCGTTGCGCGACGGAACCGACGCCTAGGGCTTGGCGTGGCGGGGCGAGTCGGCTAGAACGAAGCATCCCTGCAAATTCGCAACGAGAGGTCCGTATGCTCGGCGCCGAGGAAATCCGTGACATCGCCGGGGAGGTGCGCGCAGCGCAACGCGGGGCAGGGCAGCTTGCTCCGTTTTCGTCGCGCGTCGCCGGTTTCGATCTGCCGACCGCCTATGCCGTGCTCCGGGAGCTGCATGCGTGGCGCGTCGCCGATGGCGATGTCGCCGTCGGGCGCAAGATCGGCTTCTCCAATCCGGAGATGTGGTCGATCTACGGGGTGCGCGCGCCGGTCTGGGGCTACCTGTACGCGAGCACGGTCCGTCGCCTGCCGGAGAACGCCGGGGAATTCAGCCTCGCCGGGCTGTGCGAAGCGAAGATCGAGCCGGAAATCGCCTTCCGCTTCCGCACGCCGCCACGCCCCGGCGCCGGTCCGGCGGAGATGCTGGACTGCCTGGAATGGGCGGCGCATGCCTTCGAGATCGTCCAGTCGCATTTTCCCGGCTGGCGCTTCGAGGCCGCCGATACCGTCGCCGATGGGGCCTTGCATGCAGCCCTGCTGCTCGGCGAGCCGCAGCCGCCGGCCAGGCTGGCGGCTGATCCGGTGGCGGCGCTGGCGGGCTTCTCGCTGCAGCTTGCGTGCGACGGCGAATTCCGGGAAACAGGCCGCGGCGCCAATGTGCTCGGCAGTCCGCTGCGGGCGCTGGCGCACCTCGCCGAACTGCTCGCCCGGCAGCCCGACCATCCGCCGCTGCAAGCCGGCGACATCGTCAGCACCGGCACCGTGACCGCTGCCTGGCCCGCCCGCCCCGGGCAATGCTGGCAGACGACGCTGGCCGGGATCGCATTGCCGGGGCTGTCCCTGACCTTCGTCGCGTGAGCGCCGTCGCCGCGGCGTCCAGCAGGCGTTTTCCCGAACGGCAGCGCGACGGGGGGCGCCTGTGCTGCCAGGCAGATGGGCCGGGTGCGCCGGCGGCGGCCAAATAGCCTAAAATCGCGGGATTCTCCGTGAGTTGCGAATCCATGAAGCTGACCCTGACCCGCCCCGACGACTGGCACCTGCACCTGCGCGACGGCGACGCGCTGAAAGCCGTGCTGCCGCACACCGCGCGCCAGTTCGCGCGCGCCATCGTCATGCCCAACCTGAAGCCGCCGGTGACCACCGTCGCCCAGGCCGCCGCCTACCGCGAGCGCATCCTCGCCGCGCTGCCCGCCGGCATGGCCTTCGAGCCGCTGATGACGCTGTACCTGACCGACAACACGCCGGCCGACGAGATCCGCCGTGCCGTCGATTCCGGTTTCGTCCGGGCGGTCAAGCTCTATCCGGCAGGCGCGACGACCAACTCGGACGCCGGCGTCACCGACCTCGCACGCTGCGCCGCGGCGCTCGCCGAGATGGAAAAGCTCGGCCTGCCGCTGCTGGTTCATGGCGAAGTCACTGACCCGGCGGTCGACCTGTTCGACCGCGAGGCGGCGTTCATCGAGCAGGTGCTGTCGCCGCTGCTCAAGCGCCACCCGGGGCTGCGCACGGTGATGGAGCACATCACGACGAAGGATGCCGCCGACTTCGTCGCCGCCGCCGGTGCCAACGTCGCGGCGACGATCACCGCCCATCACCTGCTCTACAACCGCAACGCCATCTTCCAGGGCGGCGTCCGTCCGCACTGGTACTGCCTGCCGGTGCTGAAGCGCGAGATCCACCGCCAAGCGCTGGTCGCGGCGGCGGTTTCCGGCAACCCGAAGTTCTTCCTCGGCACCGATTCGGCGCCGCACGCGCGCGGCGCCAAGGAGGCGGCCTGCGGCTGCGCCGGCTGCTACACCGCCTATGCGGCGATGGAGCTGTACGCCGAGGCCTTCGAGGCGGCCGGCGCGCTCGACCGGCTGGAGGGTTTCGCCAGCCACTTCGGCCCCGATTTCTACCGCCTGCCGCGCAACGGCGGTACGATCACGCTGGAGAAGCGGCCGCAGCCGGTGCCCGAGGCCTATCCCTACGTGCCGGGCGAGACGCTGGTGCCGCTGCGCGCCGGCGAGACGCTGGCCTGGAGCCTGCTCGACTGAACCCACGCGCCGAGGAATCGCCGACGATGAAACGCCTCGCCCTGCTTGCCCTGCTCGTTCCGGCGCTGTCCGGTTGCGTGAACGACAGCATCGCCATGGTCATCGACGGACCCGACCATGCCATCTCGCTGATCCGCCAGCAGCACCGCTTCTGGGAGAAGCGAATGGACCTCGAGATCGTCGTCTCCCGCCTGCCCGACTGCCAGCGCCGGCACAAGCTGCAGTCGGCGGCGACCAGCGCCGGCTTCAAGGTCGAGGTCTACGCGACCGGCCCCGACACCTACCTGCTCGAACAGGGGCGCCATCTCTACGTGACC
>JANJTW010000068.1 GCA_024710925.1 Rhodocyclaceae bacterium
GCCTTCAGCGCCGCGTCGTAGTCCGGCTCCTGCTTGATTTCCGGCACAAGCTCGGCGTGCAGCACCTTGTCGTTGGCGTCGAGGACGACGACGGCGCGCGCGGTGACGCCGGTGAGCGGACCGCCGGCGAAGGCGACGCCGTAGTCGCGCATGAACTCGCGGCCGCGCATCGTCGACAGCGTGACGACGTTGTTCAGGCCTTCGGCGCCGCAGAAGCGCGCCTGCGCGAACGGCAGGTCGGCCGAGATGCAGAGGACGACGGTGTTCGGCAGCGACGCCGCGCGTTCGTTGAACTTGCGCACCGAAGTGGCGCAGGTCGGCGTGTCGATGCTCGGGAAGATGTTGAGCACCTTGCGCTTGCCGGCGTATGCGGCGAGCGTGACGTCGGCGAGGTCCTTGCCGACGAGGGAGAAGGCCGGGGCCTGCTGGCCGGCCTGCGGGAAGTTGCCTTCCACCGGGACGGGGTTGCCGCCAAGGGTAACGGTGCGGGTCATCGTGCGTTCCTTTTTTCTGGTTCGAATGAAATGTCGTTCGGGTCCCGATCGGGACCGGGGTTGGGCAGTTGTACGCGGAAAAAGTTCGCCGTCTTCCGCTTTCCGCCGCCGGCACGGACAATGGCGGTTGTGCCATCAGCCCCGGATCGTTTCCGATGTTCTCCGTCCCTGTCCGCTACGTCGAACCCGTCTTCCGCCCGCCGAGCGAGGCGCAGTCGCTGATCCTGCCGGTCACCGACGGCTGCTCGTGGAACAAGTGCACCTTCTGCGAGATGTACACCGCGCCGCAGAAGGTCTTCCGCGCGCGCGACGAGGACGAGGTGATGACGACGATCCGCCGCTGCGGCGAGCGCTTCGGCAGCGACGTGAAGCGCGTCTTCCTCGCCGATGGCGACGCGACGGTGCTGCCGACGCGGCGTCTGCTCGCCGTGCTGGAAGCGATCCGCGCGCACCTGCCGGGCGTGCGCCGCATCTCCAGCTACTGCCTGCCGCGCAACCTGAAGAAGAAGTCGCAGGCGGAGGTGGATGCGCTTGCCGCCGCCGGCCTGTCGCTGGTCTATGTCGGCGCCGAGTCCGGCGACGACGCGGTGCTGGCGGCGGTGAACAAGGGCGAGACCTTCGACTCGACGCGCGATGCGCTCGACAAGCTCGGCGCCGCCGGCATCGGCCGCTCGGTGATGATCCTCAACGGATTGGGCGGGCAGGAGCTGTCCGCGCAGCACGCCGACCACTCGGCGCGGCTGATGAACGCGACGCAGCCGGAATACCTGTCGACGCTGGTGGTCAGCTTCCCGCTCGGCGAGGAGCGCTTCCGCGCCGGTTTCCCCGGCTGGCAGCCGCTCGACCAGCACGCGCTGTTCGTCGAACTGGCGCGCTTCATCGGTGGGCTGGAACTGAAGCGGACGGTGTTCCGCAGCGACCACGCGTCGAACTGGCTGGCGCTGAAGGGCACGCTCGGCGCCGACAAGGCGCGCCTGCTCGGCGAGTTGCGCCAAGCGATCGAACGGCCGGCGGCGGCGCCGCTGCGCCCGGCTTGGGCGCGCGGGCTGTAGGCGCGACTCAGCCCGGACCCGGAGGGGCTTGCCCGCGGCACGCGATGCGTGCCTTTCAGGCGTTCCCCGAAGGGGCTCCTTCGCAAGCGCTGTCGCGCTTGCTCAAGCGCCCCCAGGAGTATTTCTTCGCGATGCGCATCGCTCAGGCGAGTGCCTTGCCGACGATCTCGGCGACGTCCGGCGACAGGCCTTCGGTCGCCGCCACCCTTTCCAGCGCGGCGCGCATCGAATCCCGCAGCGCCGGCGCGAAGCCGCGCCAGCGTTCGAGCGCGCGCGCCATGCGCGCCGCCACCTGCGGGTTGATCGCGTTCAGCGCGACGATCTGCTCGGCCCAGAAGGCGTGCCCCTCGGGCGTGTGGAACTCGCCCGGGTTGGCGCGGAAGAAGGTGCCGAGCAGCGCGTAGACCTTGTTCGGGTTGGTCGCGGCGAAGGCCGGGTGGGCGAGCAGCGCACGCACGCGGGCGAACGTCGGTGCCGCCGCGGCGTCCCAGCGCCAGGCGCCGGCCTGCAGCGCGAACCACTTGTCGAGGACCAGCGCGTCATCGGCATAGCGGCGGTGGAAGGCGGCGAGCGCATCATCGCGCTCGGGCGCGGCGCTATGCACCAGCGCCGCCAGCGCGCCGAGGCATTCGGTCATGTTGCCGGCCGCGTCGAACTGCTGCATCGCCAGCTGCCGGCCGGTGTTGGTGCCGGCGGCGCACAGGTAGCGCAGGCAGAGGTTGGCGAGCGCGCGGCGGCCGGCATCGCCCGGGTGGTAGCGGTAGTCGCCTTCGATGCGGCAGGCGGCGTGCCGGTCCCGCCATTCGTTCAGGAAGCGCCGGCCGAGGTCGCGCAGCAGGTGCATCAGCGCCGCGCGCAGCGGCGCCGGGTCGGCCGGCGTCATCCGTTCGAGCAGGTAGCCTTCGCCCGGCAGCGCCAGCGCGAGGGCCGAGAAGGCGGGGTCGAGCGACTCGTCGGCGAGCAGCTTGGCGAAGGCGGCGGCGAAGGGCTCCGGCGTCGCCAGCGGCCGGCCGGCCGCGGC
>JANJTW010000083.1 GCA_024710925.1 Rhodocyclaceae bacterium
TGCCGGCCAGTGACAGGCGGACAACCTGCTTGCGCAGTGCGTACAGCTGATCCAGCGTCCTGGCTTCCTTTTTCTGGTCCATCACGGATAAATATGACAAATAAATTGAATTATCCGCTGTTTTAAGGGCCGTGTCTATAAATATCGGCTAAAATATGACACCCATTAAAAGCTTAGTGTTAATCCTTCTCGGAGGGGCGGTTGCTGTTGCGTGCGACAAGAAAGAAAGCTCAGTAATACAATTGTCACCTGAACCTGATTCAGTCGCACTTATGTTATGTGCAAAGAAAAAACAGGGAGAAATTTGGAGTTCAGAGTACGAAAAAGGTGTAGTGTTTGAGGTGCTCCGATCTGAATGTAACCAGAACAATCCTACTGCTTTACTTATTGCCAAATGCACATATGAATATGCTGAGTATATTAAGGATTTAGATAAATCATCTACAGAGCGTGCAGAAAAAATGTGCAAAATGGAACTTCAGCAAGAGGCTCTAATAAAACCTTTAAATTCTGTTACCGGGAAATAAAAACGCTTATAGTAAAACCATGATTATGGAATTCCGCTTCTGACGGACACCAATTTCAGCTTTGGGTCGAACGCTTGGGCCATGACGAGATCACCAGCCTGTGGTATCCTGACGTTCTGAACGCATAAGTGTTACACAAACGATTTCGCCAGATCACGTAACACGCTGTTTTTAAATAGTTAATGTTTGTGGAGACGGAGTCCCGTCCACTCCGCCACAACACAAAACGCCCGGCAATCGCCGGGCGTTTTTCCTTTTCACGCCGGAATCAACCGCGACCGGGGCCACCTTCGGGACCACGGCGCGGGCCGCCGTGGCGATGGCCACCGAACGGTTTGAAGCTGTCGAAGACTTTCTGCTGCTCAGGATTGAGCTTGCCGTAGAATTCGCGCAGCGAGGCGAGACCGGCCTCCATCTCCTTCTGCCGTTCCTTGTGGCGCTCCAGCATCTGCGCCATCCGTTCCGGTGCCGGCAGCTTGGCCATCGCCGTGGCGTCGGGACGGCCTTCGCGCATCTGCGTCATCTTCTCCTTCATGTCGCCGGTCCACGCCTGCCAGGCGGTTTCCTGCTCGGGACTCAGCTTCAGTTCAGTGTGCAGGCGCTCAAGGCGCTTGCCCATGTATTCACCGGGGGCCTTGCCGGACATCATCGGCGCGCCGCAAGCGCCGTCGCCGCGCGCGGCGTAGGCGAATCCGCCGGTCGAGATGCCGAGGATGGCGAGGGCGGCGACGATCATGCGAGTGCTTCGTTTCATGGCTATCTCCTTCATTGGTTTGTCGTGGCGTTGTCCACGGCACCCATTGAACGCCGGCGATGTATCCGGCTTGTGTCGCCGCCGGCGAAGATTGGTAACAAACGGTATCCGCAGCGGCCGGCGATACACAGCGATACAAAGCGCGGCGGCACGCACCGTGACATCGCCTCCGCCTGCGCCGACAATGACGGTCATGGAAAACAACGCCCACATCCTCGTCGTCGACGACGACCGCGAGATTCGGCAACTGGTCGGCGACTACCTGCGCAACAATGGCTTCCGCCTCAGCCTTGCCGCCGACGGCCGGCAGATGCGCGAGATCCTCGACGGTGCGCGCATCGACCTCGTCATCCTTGATCTCATGCTGCCCGGCGAGGACGGGCTCAGTCTGTGCCGCAACCTGCGCGCGACGCCGGTTTTCGCGCAACTGCCGATCCTCATGCTCACTGCGCGCGGCGAGCCGATCGACCGCGTCGTCGGCCTCGAGATGGGCGCCGACGACTACCTGCCGAAACCTTTCGAGCCGCGCGAACTGCTCGCCCGCATCCGCAACATCCTGCGCCGCGCGCGCGCCCTGCCCGTGCGACCGGCGAAGCACGCGCCGCATTACCGCTTCGCCGGCTGGACGCTGGACAGCGGCCTGCGCCAGCTGACCTCGCCGCAGGCCGTCGTCGTTCCGCTGTCCGGCGCCGAATACCGCTTGCTGCAGATATTCCTCGAACATCCGCAGCGCGTGCTCAACCGCGATCAGTTGATGGACCTGACGAAGGGGCGCGACGCCGACCCGTTCGACCGCTCGATCGACCTGCAGATCAGCCGCCTGCGCCAGAAGCTCGGCGACGACGCGCGCGCGCCGACGCTGATCAAGACCGTGCGCAACGAAGGCTACGTGCTGGCGACGCCGGTCGAGGAAACGGACTGATGCCCGCCCTGCCGCCCGCCCTCGCCCGCTGCATGCCCGCTTCGCTGGCGATGCGCATCTTCCTCGTGCTGCTGCTCGGCATCCTGCTGGCGGCAGCGCTGACCTTCGGCCTCGCGCAGCGCGACCGGCGCGAAGTCATCGCGCATTTCCACGCGCGCGAGACGGCGCAGCGCGTTTCCGACCTGCTCAACCTGCTGGCGCTGCTGCCGGCCGAAAGGCGCTGGCAAGCGCTCGACGAGCTGAGCCGCGACGAATGGCGCCTGGCGCCGGCCGACGCCTGCACCGGGCTGCCGGCACCGCACCTCGCGCACGGGCTGGAAGAGCGCCTGTCGGCCAAGGTCCGGCTCGATGCCGCCATGCGCATCGTGCGTCGCCCCGGGCCGGGGGGCGGCCCGCCCGGTCCGCCGGCCCTCGCCGTGCGCGGCAGCTTCGCCGACGGCGCCGCCTTCTGTCTCGTGCACCAGAGCCAGCGCCGGGCGCCGCCGCAGATCGAGCAATGGCGCTTTCCGCTCAGCCTGACGCTGTTCGTCGCCCTCATCGCCCTCGTCAGCTGGTTCGCCGTCCGCCTCGCCTTGCGGCCGCTGCAGCGCATGACCACCGCCGCCGAAGCCTTCGGCCGCGACCTCCGCCAGCCGGCGCTCGACACCAGCGGCCCGGCCGAGGTCCGGCAGGCGGCGCAGGCCTTCAACGTCATGCAGGACCGGGTACGCGAGGTGATGGCCGAGCGCACGCAGATTCTCGCCGCCGTGACGCACGACCTGAAAACGCCGCTGACGCGCATGCGCCTGCGGCTCGAAGCCTGCGACGATCCGGCGCTGCGCGAGAAACTCGCCGGCGACCTCGATGCCATGCAGCGCCTCGTCGACGAAGGGCTGACGCTGGCACGCAGCATGGAATCGGGCGAGGCCGCCGTGCGCGTGGACGTTGGCGCCCTGCTCGCCTCGATCGCCGACGACGCCGCCGATGCCGGCCAGCCGGTGCGCTACGCCGGAGCGACCGGCGTTCTCGCCGAATGCCGCCCGAACGACTTGCGGCGCGCCATCGAAAACCTCGTGGACAACGCGCTGAAGTACGGCCACGAGGCGGATATCCGCCTGGAAACGACGCCCGCCGCCATCCACGTCCGCGTCCTCGACCGCGGCCCGGGCATCGCCGAGGACAAGCTCGACGAGGTGCTGCGCCCCTTCGTCCGCCTGGAAGCCTCGCGCTCGCGCGAGAGCGGCGGTACCGGCCTCGGCCTGGCCATCGCCGCCAACCTGGTCGCCGCGCAGGGCGGCACGCTGAAGCTCGCCAACCGCTCCGGCGGCGGCCTCGAAGCGTGCATCGCGTTGCCGCGGCCGGCGCCGTGAGGCACCTCGGCGAACGATGAATCCCTACCCCGAGATCGCCCGCGAACTTCGCCGCGCCAGGCGCATCCTGTTCATCACCGGCGCCGGCATCTCCGCCGACTCCGGCCTGCCTACCTACCGCGGCCTCGGCGGCCTTTACGAGGAGCGCACCACCGACGACGGCTACAGCATCGAGGAAGCCCTGTCGGGGGAGATGATGGCGACCCGCCCGGAGGTGACCTGGAAGTACCTGCTGGAAATCGAGCGCAACTGCCGCGGCGCCCGGCCCAACCTTGCGCACGAAGTGATCGCCCGTCTCGACGGGGAAGCGCGCGAGGCGATCGTCTACACCCAGAACGTCGACGGGCTGCATGCCGCCGCCGGCAGCCGCAAGATCATCGAGATCCACGGCAACCTGCACCACCTGTCGTGTCCCCGCTGCCGCTTCCGGACGCGCGTCGACAGCTACGCGGGACTCGCCGACCCGCCGCTGTGCCCGCGCTGCCTCGCCCCGATCCGGCCCGACGTCGTGCTCTTCGGCGAGGCATTGCCGGCCGCCGCCCTGCTCGCGCTGGACGACGCGCTGGCCGCCGGCGTCGACCTCGTCTTTTCGATCGGCACCACCAGCCTCTTCCCCTATATCGCCGAACCCGTCGTCCTGGCCAGCGCCGCCGGCATCCCGACGGTCGAGATCAACCCCGCCGAAACCGGCGTCAGCGCCCGCGTCCGCCATGTCGTCCGCGCCGGCGCCGCCGAGGCGATGGGACGCATCTGGCACGCGCTGCTCGCGGAAGGCGGCTGACCTTGATTGCTGCACCGCACCATCGACACCCCCTCACCTAAGTTATAATCCGCCGGTTTCGCAGGCTGAACCGCCAGCCGTTCGCCACCGAATCCTCCGCCCGCTGGACGGAGGACGGCCCGAGGAGACCGAATGCCGTTCAGAATCACCCGCGTCCTGCCGCTCGTCCTGCTTGCCCTGAGTCCGCTCACTTCGGCCGCCGAAGACCCGCTCGTCCTGGCACCGGCGACAGCCCTCGCCGCGCCCGCCCTCCCCGAAAGCCACGAACCGCCGGCCACCGCCGAAGCGCTCGCCACGACCGATGCGCCCCCGCCGGCAGCCGGCCTGCCGACCTCCGAGATCACGCCGCCTCCCGCGCTGCCGCACGCGATCGACCTGACAACGACGCCGGACGACCTCTTCGTGCGCATCCGCAACGGTTTCGGCATGCCGAACCTCAACGACGACCTGGTCCTCTCGCAGCAGCAGTGGTACCTGAACCGTCCGGATTACCTGCGCCGCATGGTCGACCGCAGCAGCCGCTACCTGCACCACATCGTCGAAGAGCTGGAAAGCCGCGGCATGCCGACCGAGCTCGCCTTCCTGCCGATGGTCGAGAGCGCCTACAACCCGATGGCCTACTCGCGCGCACACGCTTCCGGCCTCTGGCAGTTCATCCCGAGCACGGGCAAGAACTACAACCTGAAGCAGGACTGGTGGGTGGACGAGCGGCGCGACATCGTCGCCGCCACCTCGGCCGCCCTCGACTACCTGCAGACCATCTACGAAATGCACGGCGACTGGTTCCTCGCGCTCGCCTCATACAACTGGGGTGAGGGCGCCGTCGCCCGGGCGATCAAGAAGAACGAGGCGAAGGGCCTGCCGACCGACTACCTGAGCCTGACGATGCCGGCCGAGACGCGCAACTACGTGCCGAAGCTGCAGGCGCTGAAGAACATCTTCGGCAACCGGCAACTGCTGGCCCAACTCGACCTGCCGGCGGTGCCGAACCGCCCCTACTTCGCCACCGTCACGCCGAAGGCCAACATCGACATCAAGGTCGCCGCCCGCCTCGCCGAAATGCCGGTCGACGAATTCGTCGCCCTCAACCCGGCGCACAACCGGCCGGTGATCAAGTCGGATACGGCGCTGGTGATCCCGGCGGACAAGCTGGAAACCTTCCAGGCCAACCTGGAAAACCACCAGGAAGAAGACAAGCCGCTGTCGAAGTGGCAGACCTACACGCTGAAAAGCGGCGAGAAGCTGGAAAAGGTCGCACCGCGCTTCGGCATTGCGCTGGCCGACCTGAAGCGCGTAAACGGACTCAACGGCCGCCTCCGCACCACCGCCGGCCTGACCCTGCTGGTCCCGGCCGGCACCGGCGTCGGCAGCGCCGACATGGCGGCGCTGCCGGAGCAGCCGCGCCTGCCGTCGGCCGACCCGGCGCCGGCGGCGAAGAGCGGAACGGTGATCGTCAAGAAAGGCGACACGCTTGCCTCGATCGCGCGCCGGACCGGCATCGACGCCGCCGAACTACGCCGCATCAACCGTTTGAAGAACGACCGCCTCACCGTCGGCAACCGCCTCGCGCTCGCGGCGCCGACCAAGCCGGCAGCGACAAAGACGGCCACCGCCCAGACCGGCAAGGCAGCCGCCAAGCGGCCGCGCGTCACCCGCTACACCGTCAAGCGCGGTGACACGCTCTACTCCATCGCCCGCCAGTTCAAGGTCGAGCAGCAGGACCTGCTGCGCTGGAACGGTCCGGCGAGCAAGTCGCTGCAGCCCGGCCAACAACTGACCATCCAGCTCGCCCAGAACGACTGAGCGCAGCCTCCCGCAGCACCGACCCGGAAAGCGCCCGGAACTCCCCGCCGGCGCGCAGTCTAACCGGATACAGCCCGCCATCGCCGTCGACGGCAAAAGGGCGGCCTCTGCGGCGGGCAAAGGAGGCTGATCATGCTGATGACCGACATTCCCCGAATGCTCGTTTCGGAAAAGAGCGGCTGGGAAGACATCGACCGCTCGCGCTTCTCGCACCGCTGGTTCTTCCGCAGCCTGGTGATGCCGATGTCGCTGCTGCCGCCGGCGCTCTACACCTACGCCGAACTGATGCATCCCGGCGCCATCTTCCCGCTCTCGGTACCGGCGATGAGCGGCATGCAGCTACTCGTCAGCGGCCTCGTCTTCTACGGCATCCAGCTGGCCATGGTCGGCTACATGGCGATGCTGATCCAGCGCATGGCGCTCGGCCGAGACCACGACCCCGGCTACGACGGCGCCTATGCGCTGGCGGCAATCGCCCCGGTGCCGCTGTGGCTGTCGTCGCTGGCGCTACTGGTGCCGAGCACGCCGTTCGTCATCGCCGCCGGGCTCGTCGCCTGGGCCGCCTCGATTGCGCTGCTGCGCCACGGCGTGCGGCCGCTGCTGCACATCCGCGACGAACAGACCGCGCATTACGTGTCCAACGTCGTCACGCTCGCCGGCGTCGCTGCCTGGATCGCGCTGCTCGTCGTGGCCGGGCTGGTCTCCAGCATCGTCCTCAGCTGGTGGGATATCTGACGCCCGCTCGGGCCTCAGCGATAGAGGTGGCAGCGGACGACGCGCGTGGCCGATAGCGCGCGCTCGTCCGGATAACGCTCGCGGCACTCCGCCGTGGCGAAGGCGCAGCGCGGGTGGAAATGGCAGCCGGCCGGCGGATTCGACGGCGACGGCGTTTCCCCCGGCAGGCGGATGATGCTGCCGCCGGCGCCGGTGGCTGGCTTCGGTGAAGGCACCGCCGAGAGCAGCGCCTTCGTATAGGGATGCTGCGGCTGGCGCAGCACGTCCTCGACCGTGCCGCGTTCGACGATGCGGCCGAGGTACATCACCGCCACCTCGTGCGCCAGATGCTCGACGACGGCGAAATTGTGCGTGATGAACAGGTAGGCCAGCCCGAGCGAGGCCTGCAGTTCGCCGAGCAGGTTGAGGATCTGCGCCTGCACCGAGACGTCGAGCGCCGAGGTCGGCTCGTCGCAGATCAGCAGTTCCGGCTGCACCGCCAGCGCCCGGGCGATGGCGATGCGCTGGCGCTGGCCGCCGGAGAATTCGTGCGGGTAGCGGTCGACGGCGCCGGCGTCAAGCCCGACCTGCGCCAGCAGCGCGGCAATCGCCGCCTGCATTTCCGCCGCCGATTTCCGCGCGTCGCCAAGCAACGCCTGCATGCCCTCGGCGATGATCTCGCCGACGGTGAGGCGCGGGTTCAGGGAGGCGAACGGGTCCTGGAAGACCATCTGCATGCGCCGCCGGAGCGGCCGCAGTTCGCGGCGCGACAGGCCGGCGATCTCGCGGCCGTCGAGGCGCACGCTGCCGGCGGTCGGCGCCAGCAGCTGCAGCACCGCCTTGCCCACCGTCGTCTTGCCGCAGCCAGATTCGCCGACCAGCGCCAGCGTGCGGCCGGCGGTCAGGTTGAGCGAGACGCCATCGACCGCGCGCACGTGGCCGACGGTGCGCTGCAGGATGCCGCGGCGGATCGGGAAATGGACTTTCAGGTCGGCGACCTGCAGCACCGGTTCAGCGGCAACCGATGCTGCCACCGTGCTCGCTGCAGCCTCCGCGACAACAGTTGCTACCGGTGACCGGCGATCGGCTTCCGAAAGCAGATGACAGCGCACACGGTGACCGTCGCCGGCGACCGACCAGTCCGGCGATTCGCTGCGGCAACGCTCCCAGGCATGCGGGCAGCGCGGTGCGAAGCGGCAGCCGGCCGGCATCGCGGCGAGCGTCGGCACCTGGCCGGCAATGGTCTGCAAGCGCGAACCGCGCCGCGACAGGTCGGGCAAGGCGGCGAACAGCGCCTCGGTGTAGGGATGGCGCGGCGTGGCGAAGAAATCCGCCGCCGCGGCCTCCTCGACCAGCTCGCCGGCGTACATGACGCCGACGCGGTGCGCCATGCGCGCGACGACGCCGAGGTCGTGCGTGATCAGCAGCATGCCCATCTCGCGCTCGGCCTGCAGGTCCTGCAAGAGGTCGAGGATCTGCGCCTGGATGGTGACGTCGAGCGCCGTCGTCGGTTCGTCGGCGACCAGGAGGCGCGGATTGCCGGCGAGCGCGACGGCGATCATCACGCGCTGCTTCATGCCGCCGGAGAGCTGAAACGGGTATTCGTTCAGCCGCCGCGCCGGGTCGGCAATGCCGACGGCGGCGAGCAGCTTTTCCGCACGCTTTTGCGCAGCGTCGCCGGTCAGCCCGGCATGGCGCGCCAGCACCTCGCCGATCTGGCGGCCGACGGTGAGCACCGGGTTGAGGCTGGTCGCCGGCTCCTGGAAGATCATCGCCATGCCGCCGCCGCGCACGCCGCGCATCTCGGTTTCCGGCAGCGCGAACAGCTCGCGCCCCTCGAAGCACACGTCGCCGCCGAGGATGCGGCCGGCCGCAGGCAAGAGACGCATCAGCGCCAGCGCGCTGGCCGACTTGCCGCAGCCGGATTCGCCGAGCAGCGCGTAGGTCTCGCCGGCGGCGACGGCAAACGACAGGCCGGAAACGGCGGCCAGCGTGCGGCCGCCGGCGGTGAAGCCGAGCGACAGATTGCTGACTTCGAGCAGCGGGGTTGAATTCAGGTCGCGCTTGTCGCTCATCGCGCCATCCTCGGGTCGAAGGCGTCGCGCACCGCGTCGGCGAGCAGGTTGGCGGCGAGCACGAGCACGAACATGAAGGCGAAGGCGGCGGTCAGCGACCACCAGACGACCGGCTCGCGGCCGAGCTCCATGCGCGCGTTGTTGATCATCGTACCGAAGCTGATCATCGTCGGATCGACGCCGATGCCGACGTAGGAGAGCACCGCCTCGGCCAGCACCAGCCCGGAGAAATCCATCACCAGCGCGATGATGACGATGTGCATCAGGTTCGGCAGCAGGTGGCGGCCGAGAATGCGCAGGTCGGAAACGCCGAAGGCCTGCGCCGCCTGCACGTATTCCAGCTCGCGCAGCTTCAGCGCCTCGCCGCGTAGCAGGCGCGCCAGCCCGGTCCAGCTGGTCAGGCCGAGGATGAAGCACAGCGCCAAGAGGCGCAGGTCGGCGCGCTCGGCGGCGGTGGCGAACCACTGCGGATGGGTGTCGATCACCACCTGCATCATCAGCACGGCGGCGGCGATCAGCAGCACGCCGGGGATCGAGTTGAGCGTGGTGTAGAGGTACTGGATCAGGTCGTCGATCCAGCCGCGGAAGTAGCCGGCGACGATGCCGAGGAAGACGGCCAGCGGCAGCGTCACCAGCGTCGTCACCAGGCCGATGACCAACGCCGTGCGCACGCTCTTCAGCACCTGATAGAGCACGTCCTGGCCAACCTTGTCGGTGCCGAAGACGTGGTATTCGCCGGCCAGCCCGGCGAGCACACAGGCGATGGCGAGGACGATGCCGAGCGTGGCCAGCACCGCATTCCACGCAAAGGCCGTGTCGCCACGCCACAGCCGGCACCAGGCTGCGCCGAAGGCGAGCGGTTCTCCGGCCGGTTCGATGGACGCCGCCGCAGGCGCCCCGTGGCCGGCAATGCGGCGGGCGACCAGCGCGCACAGCGCCAGCCAGACGAGCGCGGCGACGGCCAGCGCACGCAACGCGCGGCCGGCGATGTCGGCACCGGCGCGGCCCTCGTCGTCGCCGAGCGCGGCGCCGCCGTGGCGCAGCCGCGGGTAGTCGCGCTGCTTCACCACGCTGCCGTCGGGCTGGCGGATCTCCAGCATTTCCTTGGCGTAGGCGCGCGTCGCCAGCGGCGCCGAATAGGTCTTCTCGACGCGCGTGCGCAAGGGCGTCAGCAGCGCGTCGAGCACCGACAGCACCTCGATCGAGTAGGCGGCCTTCTCGCCGTCCTTGGCCGGCAGTTGCGGCCGGTAGTGCAGCGAATCGAGCAGGCCGACCAATGCGAAAGCGGCGAGCAGCGTCGCCGCCGCCATCCCCGGCCGGCTGCGGCCGACGCGCGCCCAGGCCGCCGCCAGCAGCGGCTGCCGCGCCGACCACCAGGCGCCGATGACGCCGGCGGCGACGAGCAGCCAGATGAAGAGGTCGGACCAGAGGAGGACGGGTTGCATGGCCTAGTTGAAGCGGATGCGCGGATCGACCAGCGTGTAGGAGATGTCGGTCAGGATCAGGCCGACGATGTAGAGCACCGAGCCGATGAAGACCATCGCCCGCACCACGGCGAAGTCCTGCGCGTTGATCGCGTCGATGGTGTAGCTGCCGAGGCCGGGGATGCCGAAGAAGGATTCGGTGAGCAGCGAGCCCATGAACAGCAGCGGAATGACGACGACGACGCCGGTCAGGATCGGGATCAGCGCGTTCCTGAGCACGTGCCCGAAGAGCACCGCCGTCTCGCTCAGTCCCTTGGCGCGGGCGGTGCGCACGTAGTCCTTGTTGATCTCTTCGAGGAAGATCGTGCGATACCAGCGCGTCGACGAGCCGATGCCGGAGACGACCCCGATCAGCACCGGCAGCACCAGGAAGCGCAGCGCATCCAGCCCCTCGCCGAAGCCCGAGATCGGCACCAGCCGGAAGATCTTCGAGAACAGGTACTGGCCGCCGATGATGTAGAACAGGCCGGAGATCGACATCATCGCCACGCACAGCACGACGCCCCAGAAATCGAGCGGCGTCGCGCGGAAGAAGGCGAGCAGCAGCGCGAAGCTGACGGTGACGAAGAGACCGAGGACGAAGGTCGGCAGCGCGATGGCCAGCGACGGCACCATGCGCGTGCGGATCTCGCGGGCGATGTCGCGGCCGTCCTCGGCGCGGCCGAAATCGCCGGCGAACATGCGTGCCGACTTCTCGAAGAAGATCGTTTCGGTAACGGCGCCGACGCCAGCGGCAGCGCCATTCACGAACAGCGGTTTGTCGTAGCCGCGCTCCGCCTTCCACTTCTCGATCGCCTCCGGCGTCACCCGTTTGACGCCGAGCTGCATGCGCGCCATGTCGTCCGGCGTGTTCACGACGAAGAAAAGCGCGAAGGTGAGCAGGTTCACCCCGATCAGGATCGGGATCGCGTAGAGCAGGCGGCGGACGATGTAGGCAAGCATCGGTTCGGATTATGCCGGGTTATCGGCGCCGGCATCGTCGGTACCGATGCCATACAGCTTGCGCAGGCGCACGCACTCGGGATTAAGCGAGCCGTCCGCCATGAAGGCCGGGAACTCGCGGCAGACCGACGGCCGCTTCTCGTAGATGCCGCAACGACCGTCGTCCTGCTGCGCGACGCAGCGGCCGCCGCCCTGCTCGGTGCCCTTCATGCAGGCACGGAACGGCGTCACTGAAGCCGTCAGCTCGGCCGGTACGTAACCACCGGGCTGCGTGTCGATTTCGCCGTGGTAGAAGGACACGCGGAAATGCCGGCAGCAGACGCCGCAGCCGAAGCAGGGATTGCCGGCCTCCGCCATGTCGTAATGGACGCGGCCATCCTCGGTGCGGATGACGATCTGCGCGTTCTGCATCGCCGTTTCGCTCATCGCACCGCCGCCCGTTCCCGCCGGCGATAGGCGGCGATCGCCGGCAGCAGCGCGGCGACGACAAGCACGAGGGCGGCGACGACCGGCCACAGCACCGGCCGGTTCCATGCCGCCCGCTGCGCCTCGCGCAGCGCGACGTCGAGGCGCTGGTACTTCAGTCCGTTGTTGCCGACGTCGCTCGGCTTACGGTTCTTCAGCCAGGCATGGCCGAGCGAGTAGCTCTTCGGATGGAAGCCGTACACCCACGGTGCATCCTCGTGCAGGATACGGTTCATGCGGCCGATGATCTCCAGCCGGCGCGGCGAGTTCTCCATGTTCTTCATCTCGGCGAAGAGACGGTCGAACTCAGGGTTGCGGTAGTTCGACTTGTTCTCGCCGCCCTTCTCGACGCCACTCTCGCGGCCGTGCAGCAGGAAGAAGAAGTTTTCCGGGTCCGGGTAGTCGGCGTTCCAGCCGAGGTAGTACATCTGCACCGCCCCCTTGCGCAGTTTTTCCTGGAAGCGGTTGAAATCGGTCGTGCGCACGACGAGCTGGATGTCGATCCTGGCGAACTGCCGCGTCAGCCAGTCGAGGCGCGACTTGTCGCCCATGCCGCCGCCGGTGGTGTCGAGGTTGAGCACCAGCGGTTCGCCGCTCTTTGCGTCGCGCCCGTTCGGCCAGCCGGCCTCGGCGAGCAGGCGCTTCGCCTCCTCGACGCTGCGCCGGCGCGGGCCGCCGTCGCGCCATTCGTAGACCACCTGGTTGATACCGGCCTCGCCCTCGACATAGCCGAAGATGCCGGGCGGCAACGGGCCCTGCGCCGGAATGCCGCGGCCGTTCATGAAGATCGAGATGAATTCCTCCTGGTCGAGGACGATCGACACCGCCTGGCGCAGCTTGCGACCGCGCTCGTCGAGCCCGCCGACGACGGCATCGAGCATGTTGAAGCCCATGTAGAAGGTCGAGGCGCGCACGCTGGTCAGGAGGCGGATGCCCTTCCGCTGCATTTCCTCGCTGAGCTGCACATCGCCGCCGACGCTGATGCGCACGGCCTGGTCGAAACTGTCGGAACTGATGCCGGAGGCGTCGTACCAGCCCTGCAGAAACTTGTTCCAATAGGGAATCGCTTCCTTCTCGCGCGAGAAGACGACGCGGTCGATGAAGGGCAGCGGCTTGCCGCAGTCGTCGAGCAGGCCGGCGGCGGCATCGTCCGCCTCGCCCTCGCAGGGGTAGATCTCGCCGCGGAAGTTGGGGTTGCGGGCGAGCACCATGCGGGCGTTCGGGTTGTTCTCGACGAGCATGTACGGCCCGGTGCCGACCGGGTACCAGTCGAGCGTCAGGTTCTTCTCGGCCATGCCCGGCTGACTGTAGAAGCGGTCGACCTCGCGCGGCACCGGCGCGAAGAAGGGCATCGCCAGCCAGTAGAGGAACTGCGGGTACTTGCCCTTGAGGCGGACGCGGTAGGTATGGTCGTCGACCTTGTCGACGCCGGACAGCGGGTAGGCGTCGAGGTCCAGCCAGGCGTCCTGCGGCAAGTCCTTCGCCGCCGCCTGCAGCACCGCACCAAGCTCCTTCAGGCCGACGATGTGCTCGGCCATCATGCCGAAGATCGGCGAATGCAGGCGCGGATGGGCCAGCCGCTTGATCTCGTAGATGTAATCGTCGGCGACGAGCTCGCGCGTGCCGGTATGGGCGAAGTCGGCAATGCGCTCGATGCCGGCCAGCTTATCGCGGTCGAGACCGAGGTAACGCGGCCGGCCGTTCCCGTCCAGCGCGAAAGCCGGGTGCGGCTGGTAGCGGATCCCCGGCTTCAGGCGGACCTCGTAGATGCTCTCGGCGATTTTCTCCGCCGGTGCATCGGCCGGCAGCGTCCGTCCGGCGGCATCGACGTAACGCGGCACCGGCACCGCCGCGGCGGTCGCCGGAATCAGCTCGTAGGGGCGCTTCAGGTAGTGGTACTGCAACGGCGGCTCGTAGATCTGGCCGGTGAAGGTGATCTCGTCCTCGGTGTAGGACTGCACCGGATCGAGGTGCTTCGGCCGCTCGGTGAAAGCCGAGTAGAGGGTGTTCTGCCCCCGCTCCGCGGACGGATACGGGTCGTTCCACGCATCGCCGCAGGCCGCCAGCAAGCTGGCGACGGACAGCAGGGCGATGCGGGAAAGCGACTGCAGACGGGTGCGCAGGACAGGCAACGGCATGGCCGCGAGTTTAGCCGATGGACAGCCCCCAGTCACCTCGCGCGACGACCGGAAACGGGGCGGCCGCAGCGTCGGAGGCGGCTGTCATTTCCGCTATAATGCGCGCAAACCAACAGGGAGCACCCATGGGATTCCTCGCAGAGAAACGCATCCTCATCACCGGACTGCTGTCCAAGCATTCGATCGCCTACGGCATCGCCAAGGCCTGCCACCGCGAAGGCGCCAAACTCGCCTTTACCTTCCAGAACGAACGCTTCCAGGAGCGCGTCGCCAAGTTCGCCGCCGAATTCGGCAGCGACCTCGTTTTCCCGTGCGATGTCGCCGAGGACGCGCAGATCGACAGCCTGTTCGCCGAACTGGGCAAGCACTGGGAGGGTCTCGACGGCCTCGTGCACTCGATCGCCTATGCGCCGAGCGAAGCGATCGAGGGCGACTTCCTCGAAGGCATCAACCGCGACGCCTTCCGCATCGCGCACGACATCTCGTCGTACAGCTACCCGGCACTGGCCAAGGCGGCCCGCCCGCTGCTGCTGAAGGGCAACAAGCCGGCGCTGCTCGCCCTTTCCTACCTCGGCGCCGAGCGCACGATGCCGAACTACAACACGATGGGGCTGGCCAAGGCCAGCCTCGAAGCCGCCACCCGTTACCTGGCCTTCTGCCTCGGCCCGCAGGGCATCCGCGCCAACGCCATCTCGGCCGGCCCGATCAAGACGCTGGCGGCCTCCGGCATCGGCAATTTCGGCAAGCTGCTCGCCTACAACGCGCACCACGCGCCGCTGCGCCGCAACGTGACCATCGAGGAAGTCGGCAACGTCGCCGCCTTCATGCTCTCCGATCTGGCCAGCGGCATCACCGGCGAGATCACCTACGTCGACGGCGGCCTGAACACCACCGCCCTCGGCAACGCCGATCCGCTGCCGGCCTGAGCCGGAGCCGGGGCACCCCGGCACCACGCGGCGCACGCACGAAACGAAAACGCCGACCGGTTTCCCGGTCGGCGTTTTGCATTCGGCAGCAGCCCGGAAGCGACCGGGCAACGCCGGCCTTGCGGTCAGCGCTCGCGCTCGACGAGGGCGCCGGTATTGACCTCGACCTTGTAGCGCTTGCGCAATCCGGCCAGATAGGCGGCGAAATCCTCCTGGGCGACGATCGCCGTGTAATCGGCCTGCAGCGCACGGCGCTTGTCCGGATCGATCTTGTCGAGCGGCTTGACGGCAATGATCTTGTACAGTGCGTAGCCGCCGTTGTTCGGCAGCTCGACGCCGGCGTAGGCCGGCAGTTGCGTGGCGTCGGTACGGAAGATCGCCTGCATCGCCGCCGCCGGCACCTGCCGCCCCTGCAGTCGCGACACCGATTTGACCAGAGCCCACTTGACGTTATCCTCGCCGCCGCGAAGCTTCGCCAGCGTCGCTTCGCCGTGGGTACGCGCGGCAACGGCAGCCTCGCGGGCGCGCAGCATCTTTTCGATGTCGCCGCGAACGCTGTCGAAGGGGCGGACCGACGCCGGCTGGTGCTCGACGACGCGGGCGGAAACGAGCACGTTCTGGGCGACCTCGACCGCTTCGGTATTGCGGTGGTGCTTGACCGCATCGTCCGAGAAGAGTGCCGCCAGCAGCTTTTCGTTGCCCAGCCGGCCGAGCGACGGCAGCGCCTGCGGCGGCGGATTGCGTGGCAGGAACTGCGACTGCTCGATCTTCAACCCGAATTTTTCGGCGACCGGCGCCAGACTGTCCGATTGCTCGTAGACCATGTTGGTGAAGGTTTCCGCGACCTCGGCGTAGCGACGCTGCGCCGCCTGCCGTTTGAGTTCGCCCTCGATCTCGCCGCGCACCTCGTCGAGCGGCTTCTGGCGCCCGGGTTTGACGCCGGTCAGCTTGATGATGTGGTAGCCGAAGTCGGACTGCACCAGACCGGAGACTTCGCCGTCCTTGAGGCCGAAGACGGACTCCTCGAACGGCTTGACCATCATGCCGCGGCCGAAGAAGCCGAGATCGCCGCCATTCGCTGCGGAGCCAGGATCCTGCGAATGGCGCCGGGCCAGGTCGGCAAACTTGGCCGGATTCTTCCGCACCTCGCCCAGCACCTCCTCGGCCTTCGCCTGCGCCTTCGCCTTGTCGGCATCGGCTGCCGTGGCGGCGACGGTGATCAGGATATGGCTGGCGCGCCGCTCTTCGGCCTGCTGATAGGCTTCCTGATGGCCGTCGTACCACTGCTTGATTTCGGCCTCGCTCACGCGCGCCTGCGCAAGAAGGTTGTCGAGCGACAGGACGACGTACTCGGCGCGAACCCGCTCCGGAATCTGGAAGGCCTGCGAATTCTCGTCATAGAACTTCTTCTCGGCACCGGCATCGAGCTTGATCTCGCCGGCAAACGGCTCGGGCAGCACCCGGACTTCCGCCACCTGCCGCTCTTCAGCCTGGATGCGCAGCAGCATCTCCGCCGAGGCGGCGGAAACGATGCCGGTGTCGCCGACGGCGCCAACGAGTTGCTGCATCGTCAGGTCGTGCCGCAGTTGCGCCTCGAACTGCTCGATGGTCATGCCCTGCCGGCGAACGGCTTCCTCGTAGCGCGACTGCGAGAAGCGGCCGTTCTCGTCCTGCAGCGACGGCATGCTGCCGATGATTTCGGCGAGCAGCGCATTGCTGGCGCCGAGACGTCCGCTCATCGCCTCAAGCAGGATCAGGCGGCGATCGACCAGCGCGTTGGCGATGGCCAGGCGCGTCTCCGGCGTATCGAAGCGTTCCGGACGGAAGTTGGCGCCCTGCTGGCTGCGCTCCCGGTCCATCTGGTCGCGCCAGGCCTGCTGGAACTCCTGACGCATGATCTTGCTGTCGCCGACGACGGCGATCTCGTTGCTCGTATCGGTTCCGCGGACATAGGAATCGACGCCGTACAGCGTAAAGGATGCGGCGATCAGAAAAAGAAAACCCTGGACGATCTTCTTGTTGTTGCGTACGGAGTCGAACATGTCGTGCTCTGCCCTCGGCTGTCGATGGACTGACGAAATGGATGCAAAAAAGGCGAACTCGCGTTCGCCTTCCGGTAATTTTGGCGGAGTGGACGGGACTCCGTCTCCACAAACATTAACTCTTTAAAAACAGTGTGTTACGTGATCTGGCGAAATCGTTTGTGTAACACTTGTGCGATCAGGGCGTAAGGATACCACGGGCAGGTAATCTCGTCATGGCCGAAGTCGGTATCGATCCAATGCTGACTGATGGCATCTTCAAGCAAATGTCGGCTTCTGGAACAGCTAGACGCCCTTCCTACGAAACAGATCACAGGCACTAGTCCTGCCTTTGCTGACACTGCTACCACGAACTTCAAATTGCTAGCAGCTTGCGCCTTTCTAGGGACTTGCTACAGTCATCCTGTTCTGGACCGGGAGACGTCATGAAAAATGGGGAAACCGGGGGGCTCGGGTGCCATAGGCGATGAAGGGATTCACGACCGGGCGGGTGGTGCAGCTGTGCGTTGTGGTGCTCCTTCTCGCCGCTTTGGCGGATTGGCCATACGGCTACTACCAATTCCTACGCTGGGCAGTCTGCGCGGGAGCCGTCTATTGCGGTTGGCGAGCGTCCCAAGAGGGACGCATTTTGTGGGTCGTCGGGTTTGTCGGACTCGCGCTCTTGTTCAACCCATTCCAAACCATCCACTTTCGCCGCGACGAATGGGCGTGGATCGACATCCTTTCGGCCCTCGCGTTCGCGGCATTTGCTCCCACCCCAAGAAAGGCGGACGGTCCATGACCATCACCAAGTTGGAGGTTGCGGTGCGGCAACTCGACGCAGCGATCAGGCTGTTTCTCGACGGGGAGCATGTCTCGTCCCTGACACTTGCTGGAGCCGCCGAGGAAATATTCGGCAGGCTGTGCGAGCGGGCCGGTCTGCCAGTTGCTGTGGATCAGATCGTGGCATTCCATTGGAACGACACCAATCCGTCGCTGCCGGATGCCGAGCGCAGGCGGATTTTGTTGGGCATCCTGAACGGCCCTCGCAACGCAGCCAAGCATGCAAACGATCCGGACCAGCCAGACTTCGATGACGATCCGGATTTCCCATTACAAATGATCATGCGCGCCATGCCGATGGCGCGGTCGCTCGGATCGCCCCCTGCCCGAGAGGTCGAGATGATACGTTGGATGCGGGGGCGATTCGAAAAGGAGTGACGGAATGAACGTAACCGGAAGGAGGTGGATGGCCCCCTTTGCCGTAGTAACAGTGTTGGGGGCTGCCCCCGTTGCTTCTGCGTTCGAGCCAGATGACGTAGACGTCACGGTGGGCGTCATGACGGCCGCGACGCTCAGGGACTGGAAGGACAAGGCGTCCAAGGGCGACCTGCTCGCCCCTGTCGTAATCGGACGAGCCTACGAGAAAGGCTCGGGAACTGCGAAGAACCCGGCGGAGGCCGTCGCGTGGTTCAGAAAGGCGGTCGGGTACGGAAACCCAGTCGCGGCCTATTTTCTTGCTGGCATGTATGACGTCGGAAAAGGCGTTAAGCAGGATCACAAGACGGCATTTCTCTATTACAAGCAAGCGGCGGACAAAGGGATCGCTGCGGCACAGGATTCGGTGGGTGTGTTCTACGGATCTGGCAAGGGCGTTACGCTTGACCTGACCGAAGCGGTCAAATGGCACCGGATGGCCGCGGAAAAGGGCTACGCGCCGGCTCAGAGCAACCTCGGCTATTTCTACCAGACGGGGATGGGCGGGTTCTCCCAGGATTACGCGCAAGCCGTGAAGTGGTACCGGCTTGCCGCGGAGAAGGGCAACGAGAACGGGCAGTACAACCTCGGACTCCTACACTTCCGAGGGGAGGGCGTTGCGAAGAACATGCGCGAGGCGGAAAAATGGCTACGTAAAGCCGCGGAGCAGGATATGGCTGAGGCGCAGAACGACCTCGGAGTCCTTTACGTACTCGGCGGGGATGGAGTGGTGGCGAATCCTGTGGAGGCGTACAAGTGGCTCTGGATCGCCGAGAAGGGAGGCGTCGTCCGCGGCAAGGCAGCATTCGACATCCTCAAGGGACAGATGACCGCCGATCAGATCAAGCGCGCCGAGCGTGAAGGACGGGCTTGGATCAAGGCTCCCTAGGTTGACGTCGCGGATATCGTTCGTAGCTGAAAAGCTGGGCCTGTCCGAATTTTTGTGTAAACGGGGTTTCTGATTACATCTGAGGAATCCGTTCCTCGAACTGGATGGTAAAGCGAGTGAGCGCGGCTTTCCAATCCCGAATCGGCATCGTCCACTTCTGGCTGATGTTGCGCAGCGCCAGATAGAACAGCTTCATCAGCGCCTCATCGCTTGGGAACGAGCCCCGGTTCTTGGTCAGCTTGCGCAGGCTCATGTTC
>JANJTW010000116.1 GCA_024710925.1 Rhodocyclaceae bacterium
ATCGGCGCCATCCATTCGCTGAGCGGCACCATGGCACTCAGCGAACTGCCGCTGGTCGACGCCGTCCGCCTGGCCGTCGAGGAAATCAACGCCGGCGGCGGACTGCTCGGCCGGCCGGTGGAACTGATCGTCGCCGACGGCCGCTCGGACTGGGGCACCTTCGCCACCGAGGCGGAACGGCTGATCGTCGACGAGAAGGTGAGCGCCCTCTTCGGCTGCTGGACGTCGGCCTGCCGCAAGGCGGTCAAGCCGATCGTCGAACGCCACGACCACCTGTTCTTCTACCCGGTCCAATACGAGGGCATGGAGCGCTCGCCGAACATCGTCTATACCGGCACCGCCCCGAACCAGCAGATCATTCCCGGCACGCGCTGGGCCTTCGAACATTTCGGCAAGCGCGTCTACCTGATCGGCTCCGACTACGTCTTTCCGCGCGCCGCCAACCGCATCGTCGGCGATCTCGCCGGCGTCGCCGGCGCGACCATTCTCGGCGAACGCTACCTGCCGCTCGGTACCGGACCCGACGCCGGACTGCTCGATGAACTGCGCCGCCTGCAACCCGACCTCGTCATCAACACCCTCAACGGCGAGAGCAACCTGCTCTTCTTCCGCGCGCTGCGCGACGCCCGCCTCGGCACCCTGCCGGTCCTCTCCTTCAGCGTTTCCGAAGTCGAGCTGACGGCAATCGGCAAGGAAGCCTTCCACCCCTCGCACTATGCCGCCTGGAGCTACTTCCAGAGCCTGCCGAACGACGCCAACCGCCGCTTCGTCAGCGCCTTCAAGGCGCGCTTCGGCGCCAACCGCGTCACCAGCGACCCGATCGAGGCCGCCTACGCCGGCGTCCACCTCTGGGCGCAGGCCGTACGCGAAGCGGGCACGGAAGACACCGGGTACGTAAACCGCGCCATCGGCCGCCAGAGCATTCCCGCGCCGTCCGGCATCATGGCCGTCGACGGTGCCACGCGCCACCTGTGGAAGCCCTTCCGCATCGGCCGGGCACGCGAGGACGGCCAGTTCGCGCAGATCGTCGCCTCCGAGGACAGCATCCGGCCGACCCCCTTCCCCGCCTACCGCAGCGTGATCGACTGGCTGGCCATCCTGCACGAGCAGGAAGCCCGCTCGGAGCAGCAGCCGTGAGCGACCGCGTCCTGCGCCGGCGGCTGCTGCTCGCCTTCATCCTCATTGCCGTGCTGCCGCTGCTCGGCCTCTCCTGGCTCTACGTCGCCTCGTTCGAGCGGGCGCTGACCGCCAGCGTGCTGCAGACGGTCTCGTCGATCGCCGACAAGAAGGACGACGAGATCGACGATTTCATCGACGAGCGCCTGATCGACGCGCGGATCGCCAGCCAGCACGAATTCCTGCCGCAGGCGCTGGCCGAACTGAGCGAAGCCTTCCGCCGCGGCGGACTGCCCGCGACGCGCGCCCTCGAACCCCGCTACAAGGCCTGGCTGAGCGAACTTGCCGAACTCTCGCACCACGGCCGCTACCACGACCTGCTGCTCATCGACGAGCGCGGCAACGTCATCCTGTCGCTGGCGCGCGAGGCCGATCTCGGCAGCAACCTCAACGACGGCCCGTACCGCGACAGCGGACTTGCCGCCGGCTACCGTCAGGCGATGCGGCTGCTGCATGCCGACCTCACCCCGTTCCGCCCCTACGCCCCGTCCGGCAACCGGCTCGCCACCTTCGTCGTCGCCCCCATCCTCACCGACGGCCGCCCGGTCGGCGCACTCGCGCTGCAGCTCAACATCGACGCGTTCGCCGACGTGCTCGCCGACCGCACCGGACTCGGCCGCACCGGCGAGATCGTCCTCGCCCGGCTGGAGGGCGACGAGGTCGTCTTCGCCGCACCGCACCTGCTGCGCCCGCGGAGTACGCCGCAACCCGAGCACCTGCCGCTGGCGCGTGCGCCGGAGCCGTTGCGCCGCGCGCTCGCCGGCGAACACCACCGCGGCCTGACCGTCGACTACGCCGGCAAGCCGGTCGCCGCCGCCTGGCGCTACCTGCCGGCGCTGCACTGGGGCATGGTCGTCAAGATCGACGCCGCGGAGGCCTTCGCGCCGGCGCACCACGTACGCCGGCTGGCCATCCTCACGCTCGCCGCCTTCCTCGCCTTCGCCAGCGCCGCCGGCGCCATCCTCGGCCGCCGCGTGATGCGCGCCGAGGAACGGCTGCGCAGCAGCAACGACCAGCTCAACGAGGCGCAGCGCATCGCCCGCCTCGGCAGCTGGACGCTCGACCTGCGCAGCAGCGAACTGCACTGGTCGGACGAGGTCTTCCGCATCTTCGAGATCGACCGGACGCAGTTCGGCGCCTCCTACGAAGCCTTCCTCGGCCTCGTCCATCCGGACGACCGGGAGAAGGTCCGCCAGGCCTACGACGATTCCCTGCGCCTGCGCACGCCGTACAGCATCAGCCACCGGCTGCAGATGCCGGACGGCCGCATCAAGCACGTCCGCGAAAACTGCGAGACGCTGTACGCCGACGACGGCACGCCCGCCTTCTCGCACGGCACCGTCCAGGACGTGACCCGCGAGAAGATCGCCGCCGACGCGCTTGAACTCTACGCCAGCGTTTTCGAGCACAGCGGCGAGGAAATCATCGTCACCGACGCCGAGAACCGGATCGTCGCCGTCAACCCGGCCTTCACCCGCCACACCGGCTACACCCTCGACGACGTCCGCGGCCAAAACCCGAAGATCCTCGCCTCCGGGCTGACCCCGCGCGAAACCTTCCACACGCTATGGGCCTGCCTGAACGAAAGCGGCTTCTGGCAGGGCGAGCTCTCCGACCGCCGCAAGGACGGCACGGTCTATCCGAAGTGGGCGAGCATCTCGGTGATCCGCGATGCCGGCGGCGGCATCACGCACTACATCGCCAGCTTCACCGACATCAGCGAGCGCAAGGCCGCCGAGGAACGCATCCACCAGCTCGCCCACCACGACGTGCTGACCGGCCTGCTCAACCGCTTCAGCCTGGAAAGCCGGCTCGAACAGGCGCTGCTCTCGGCGCGCCGCGAAGGCGCGCAGCTGGCGGTGATGTTCATCGACATGGACCACTTCAAGCTGATCAACGACACGCTCGGCCACCACCTCGGCGACCAGCTGCTGATCGAGGTCGCACAGCGCCTGCAGACCTGCGTGCGCGAGAGCGACATCATCGCCCGCCTCGGCGGCGACGAATTCGTCATCGTCCTCACCGGCCTGCAGGAAGGCATGGCCGCCGCTGCCACGGCCGGCAAGATCGTCGAAACGCTGAGCCGGCCCTACCTGGTCGAGCACCACGTCCTGCACACCAGCCCGAGCCTCGGCATCGCCATCTTCCCGGTCGACGGCCAGGCCGCCGACGAGCTGATGAAGAACGCCGACACCGCGATGTACGACGCCAAGCGGCGCGGCCGCGGCAACTACCAATTCTTCACGGCGGCGATGACGCTTGCCGCCGGCGAGCGTCTGGAACTGGAACGCGGGCTGCGCCGGGCACTCGCCGAAAACCGCCTCGAACTCCACTACCAGCCGCAGGTCCGCGCCGACGACGGGCGGGTCTGCGGCGTCGAGGCGCTGGTCCGCTGGAACGACCCCGAGCACGGCATGATTCCGCCGCTCAAGTTCATTCCCATCGCCGAGGAAACCGGGCTGATCGAACCGCTCGGCAACTGGGTGCTGCAGGAAGCCTGCTGGCAGCTCGCCGCCTGGCGTGCGCAGGGCATCGACGGCGTGCGCATGGCGGTCAACCTCTCCGCACACCAGTTGCGCGACCCGGCACTACTCGACCGCGTGCGCACGGCGATGGGCGAGCACGGCATCGGCGAGGGCGAGCTGGAACTGGAAGTCACCGAATCGGTGGCGATGGACAATCCGGAGCGGGCGATCAAGCAGCTGCAGGCGCTGCGCGGCCTCGGTGTGCATCTGGCGATCGACGACTTCGGCACCGGCTACTCGTCGCTCGCCTACCTGAAGCTGCTGCCGATCCAGACGCTCAAGCTCGACCGCGCCTTCGTCCGCGACATCGAGACCGACGAGAACGACGCGGCGATCAGCGCGGCGACGCTGGCGCTGGCGCACAACCTTGGCCTCAAGGTCGTCGCCGAAGGCGTCGAGACCGAGGCGCAGCGCGATTTCCTCGCCACGCACCGGTGCGACATCCTGCAGGGCTACCTGTACAGCAAGCCGCTGCCGGCCGGCCAGGCCACCGCCTTCCTGCTCGGCTGCGGCCGGCCGGCGGCGGCGGCCGATCCGGTATAATCGCCGGCTTTCGCAGACACCTCCCCCTCCCCTCCTATGGAACTGGCCAAGAGTTTTGAGCCGGCGGACATCGAGCGCCGCTGGTACCCGCAATGGGAAGAGAACGGCTACTTCAAGGCCGGCCTCGACACCGCCAACACGAACGCCTTCTGCATCCTGCTGCCGCCGCCGAACGTCACCGGCACGCTGCACATGGGCCACGGCTTCAACCAGGCGATCATGGATGCGCTCACCCGGCACTACCGGATGAGCGGCCACAACACGCTGTGGCAGCCGGGCACCGACCATGCCGGCATCGCCACGCAGATCGTCGTCGAGCGCCAGCTCGATGCGCAGGGCATCTCGCGCCACGACCTCGGCCGCGAGAAGTTCCTGGAGAAGGTCTGGGAGTGGAAGGAATACTCGGGCAACACCATCACCAAGCAGATGCGCCGGCTGGGCACCTCACCGGACTGGACGCGCGAGCGCTTCACGATGGATGCCGGTCTCTCGAAGATCGTCACCGAGACCTTCGTCCGCCTCTACAACGAAGGGCTGATCTACCGCGGCAAGCGGCTGGTCAACTGGGACCCGAAGCTGCACACCGCCGTTTCCGACCTCGAAGTCGTCCAGGAAGAAGAAGACGGCTTCCTGTGGCACATCCGCTACCCGCTGGCCGATGGCAGCGGCTCGCTGACGGTGGCGACGACGCGTCCGGAAACGATGCTCGGCGACACCGCGGTGATGGTGCACCCCGAGGACGAACGCTACAAGCACCTGATCGGCAAGACGGTGAAGCTGCCGCTCTGTGAGCGCGAGATCCCGATCATCGCCGACAGCTACGTCGACCTCGAGTTCGGCACCGGCTGCGTCAAGGTGACGCCGGCGCACGACTTCAACGACTACGCGGTCGGCCAGCGCCACAACCTACCGATCATTTCGATCCTGACGCTCGACGCGAAGATCAACGACAACGCGCCCGAGAAGTACCGCAGCATGGACCGCTTCGACGCCCGCAAGGCCGTCGTCGCCGACCTCGAAGCGCTCGGCGTGCTGGAGAAGACGGACAAGCACAAGCTCAAGGTGCCGCGCGGCGACCGTACCGGCGTCGTCATCGAGCCGATGCTGACCGATCAGTGGTTCGTCGCCATGTCGAAACCCGGCGCCGACGGCAAGTCGATCACCGAGAAGGCCCTCGACTGCGTCGCCTCCGGCGAGATCAAGTTCGTCCCGGAGAACTGGGTCAACACCTACAACCAGTGGCTGAACAACATCCAGGACTGGTGCATCTCGCGCCAGCTGTGGTGGGGCCACCAGATCCCGGCTTGGTATGGCGTCAACGGCGAGGTCTTCGTCGCGCACAGCGAGGAAGAAGCACGCGCCCAGGCCGACAAGGCCGGCTACGCCGGAGCGCTTAACCGCGACCCCGACGTGCTCGACACCTGGTATTCCTCCGCGCTGTGGCCGTTCTCGACGCTCGACTGGACGCCGGAATGGCCGGCCAAGTCGAACCCGGCACTCGACCTGTATCTCCCGTCGACGGTGCTGGTCACCGGCTTCGACATCATCTTCTTCTGGGTGGCGCGCATGGTCATGATGACCAAGCACATCACCGGCAAGATCCCGTTCAAGCACGTCTATGTGCACGGCCTGATCCGCGACGCGGAAGGCCAGAAGATGTCGAAGTCGAAGGGCAACGTGCTCGACCCGATCGACCTGATCGACGGCATCGGCATCGAGGATCTGGTGAAGAAGCGCACCACCGGCCTGATGAACCCGAAGCAGGCCGAGCAGATCGAGAAGCGCACGCGCAAGGAGTTCCCGAACGGCATCCCGGCCTTCGGCACCGACGCGCTGCGCTTCACCTTCCTGTCGCTCGCCAGTCCCGGCCGCGACATCAAGTTCGACCTCGGCCGCTGCGAGGGCTACCGAAACTTCTGCAACAAGCTGTGGAACGCGACGCGCTTCGTGCTGATGAACATCGAAGGCCACGACCTGGCCCTCGGCCACGCACAAGGCGCCGGCGGCGCCTGCTCGGCACCGGTCGGCGGCGAGGCGAAGCTCGACTTCGGTTTCGCCGACCGCTGGATCGTCAGCCGCCTGCAGCGCACCGAAGCCGAGGTGGCGAAGCACTTCGCCGACTACCGCTTCGACCTGCTCGCCCGCGAGATCTACGAATTCGTCTGGGACGAGTTCTGCGACTGGTACCTCGAACTCGCCAAAGTGCGCATGCAGACCGGCAGCGAGGCGGAAGCGCGCGGCACCCGTCGCACGCTGGCGCGCGTTCTGGAAACCGTGCTGCGCCTCGCCCACCCGCTGATCCCGTTCATCACCGAGGAACTGTGGCAGGTGGTGGCGCCGATCGCCGGCCGCAAGTCGCACGATTCGATCATGCAGGCGCCGTACCCGGTCGCCCAGCCGGAGCGCATCGACGAGGCGAGCGAAGCGAAGGTCAAGCTCCTGAAGGAACTGGTCTACGCCTGCCGCAACCTGCGCGGCGAAATGAACATCTCGCCGGCGCAGAAGCTGCCGCTGATCGCCGCCGGCAATGCCGAGACGCTGCAGGCCTTCGCCCCGTACATCGCCGGCCTGGCCAAACTCTCCGAGGTGCAGGTCGTCGCCGACATCCCGGCCGACGAAGCGGCACCGGTCGCTGTTGCCGGCGAGTTCCGGCTGATGCTGAAGGTAGAAATCGACGTCGCCGCCGAACGCGAACGCCTGTCGAAGGAAATCGCCCGTATCGAGAACGAGGTCACGAAGGCCCACGCCAAGCTCGCCAACGAGAGCTTCGTCGCCCGCGCACCGGCCGCCGTCGTCGAGCAGGAAAAGAAGCGCCTCGCCGATTTCGCCGACACGCTGGCCAAACTCAAACCGCAACTGGCGAAGCTCGCCGGCAAATAAGGAAAACCCATGTCGGACGACAACACGCCCTTCATCTCCCGGCTGTTCCCGGCGCTGATGCTGTTCTGCCTGCTCACCGGCGCCTGGTCCTACGCGATCATCCAGGCGTGGCCGTGGGACAAGGACACCGTCTGGAAGCCGGGCGTGCGCCTGCCGGTGGTCTGCGCCAACGGCGAGGTCTGCTCGAAGCAGTACGCGGACATCGCCAAGGCGGTCGAGGACAAACAGGTGATCGCGCTGGCGCCGAAGGAAGCGAACGGCGAGCTCAACGACGGCGAGGTCTGGCTGCGCTGGTCAACCGTTTCCGGCAAGGACTGGGAGATGGAGGCGGCGATGTCCTCGTGGTACTTCGAGACCGCCGTCCGCTACTCGGTGAAGGACAATCAACTGGTCGCCGTCCAGTACCGCCACTACGACGCCAAGCTGTTCTTCTACGCGATGGGCGCCGCGCTGTTCACGCTCGCCGGCATCTACCTGCGCAGGCTGCGGAAGTAAGCGCCGCCGGGCACCGGCGGGCAGCGCCCGCCGGCTAGTCCCGCAGTTCCACCCGCAGCAAGCCGCGCAGCGCGTTGCCGAGCCAAAGCTCGGCGGCGGCGCGCAGATCCGACTCGTACAGCACCGCCTCGACCGCTTCGCCGGAAGCCAGCAATTGCCGGCGCAGCACGCCGGGCAGCAGGCCGCAGGCCAGCGGCGGCGTCAGCAGCGGCCCGCCGGGCGCGCGCCGCACGAAGACGTTGCTGCGCGCGCCTTCGCAAACCTCCCCCCGCTCGTTCAGGAAGATCGCGTCGAACAGCGACGGATCGGCGCCGACGCGCGCCAGCTCCCGGTCGTAGAGGTCGCGCACGGTCGTCTTGTGGCGCAGCCAGCCGTTGCGCGAATCGAGCCGTTGCGGCGAGAGCACGGCGCGCATCCCGGCCGGCGTCGCCGCCAGCGGCGCCGTCGCCAGTTCGACCTCGCCCTCGCGGCCGAGCGTCAGGCGGATGCGAAAAACGCCGGCCGGCTGCCGCGTCGCCAGCGCACGCAGCGCGCCAGCCACGCCGTCCCGGTCACAGGCGAAACCGAGCGTCGCCGCCGACGCCTGCAGGCGGTCGAGATGCAGCGCCAGCAGGGGGTAGCCGCCATCCTCCAGCCGCAGCGTCTCGATCAGCCGGAAACCGGGATCGGCGCGGGTTACGAAGCTCGCCTTGAGCAGGCATTCGGCGTATTCGGCGGCGGGCTCGGAATCCCAGACGATGCCGCTGCCGACGCCATAGCGCACGCCGCCGTCGGCGGCGACCTGCAAGGTGCGGATGGCAACGCTGAAGCGGAAGTCGCCGCCGGCGCCGATCCAGCCGAGGGCGCCGGTGTAGGGACCGCGCGGGGCGACTTCCAGTTCGCGGACGATCTGCATCGCCCGCACCTTCGGCGCACCGGTGATCGAACCGCAGGGAAAGAGCGCAGCCAGCACCGCTGCCAGGCCGGCGTCGCTGGCTGCGGACACCGTCGACGTCATCTGGTGCACGCTCGGATAGGTCTCGACGGCGCACAGCGCATCCACCCGCACGCTGCCCGGCCGGGCGAGGCGGCCGAGGTCGTTGCGGATCAGGTCGACGATCATCACGTTCTCCGCCCGGTCCTTCGCCGACGCCGCGAGCGCCGCGCGCGCCGCGGCATCGGCCGCCGGGCTGGCGCCGCGCGCCGCCGTCCCCTTCATCGGCCGCGAACGGATTGTGCCACCGCTGCGTTCGACGAACAGTTCCGGCGAGAAGGACAGGAGACAGACCTCCGGCAGCATCAGCAGCCCGCCGTGCGCCACCGGCTGCGCCGCACGCAGGCGGGCGTAGAGCGCCAGCGGATCGCCCAGGCAGTCGCCGGCGAAGGGGAAGGTCAGGTTGACCTGGTAGCAATCGCCGGCGGCGATGTAGTCGCGGATTCGGCCGACAGCGCGGGCGTGCGCGGCGGCATCGAGCAGCGGACGAAAATCTGCGACGGCGGCCGGGCGCGGCGGATCGCCGGCCTGCGCCGCCAGCCAGGAGACGACGTCGCCGGCAGCCAATTCGCGGCGCGCGGCGAACAGCCAGAAATAGCCGAGCCGCCCGGCCGGCGCCGCGCCGGCCGCCGGCTCGACGGCGTGGCCGAGTTCGTAGTCGAGCGCGGCCACCGCATGCAGTCCGGCGGCGACCGCCGACTCGACCTCGGCGCAGCGGGCGGCGAGATCGCCGGCGACGACCGGTAGCGTCCGCCGCAGGTCGGAAAACAGCACGGCGTCGCTGCCCGGCGCATCGAGCAGGGCGAAAGGCGCGGACATGGGCGGAACGGGAGAAAGGGCGGGAACGGGACGGTGGCGGCGCGCCGCACCGGCCTACTTGCGCTTGAGCACGTATTCGTAGACGTTGTCGACGACGCCGCTCGACACCAGTTCGTTACCCGTCTGCCGGGCAAAGGCCTGGAAGTCCTTGACCGAACCGGGGTCGGTGGCGAGGACGCGCAGCGTCTGGCCGGACTGCATCTCGGCCAGCGCCTTCTTCGTGCGCAGGATGGGCAGCGGGCAGTTGAGGCCCTTGACGTCGAGTTCGCGGTCGTACTGCATGGCGTAGTCCGGAGTCTGAGGTTGGAATGAACGAGGGCGGTATTCTACCCGCTAGTCGCTATTTCTTCTGCTTCGCCTCTTCGGCCTGCAGCTTCTTCAGTTCGCGCAGGCGCGCATCGACCACCGACTGCTCGTAGAAGTTGCCGTCGCCGGCGCGCTGGGCGAACTGCAACTGCTCGATCGCCTGCAGCAGGCGCCCCTGCAGCACGTACATCTCGGCCAGCGCACGGTGCTGCTGCAGCTTGCGCCCTTGCACCGCGTGCGTCTTCGCCTGCAGGCCGTACAGCTTCGGATCGCTGGCATACGACTGCAGCTGCTCTTCGAGGAAGGTTTCGAGGCGGTCGTAGGCGCGCAGCGAGAAAAGCGCGTCGCCGTAGCCGTAGGCCAGCGCGCGCGAGGTCGGGAAGCGCTGCAGCGCTTCGCGGAAGATGGCGGCCGCCGCCGCGATGTCGCCGGCGGTCGCCTTGATTTCGCCGGCCAGCGCCTCGACCATCGCCGAACCGCCGTTCTTCTGGCGGCGCAGCGTTTCGAGCTCACGCTCGGCGGCCGTGAAGTTCTTCGCGCGGAAGTGCGCATAGGCCAGGCCGTAGCGGGCCGCCACCTCGGAGGAGAACTTGCGTTCGCGCAGTTGAAGCTCGAAGTCGGCGACGGCCTCCTTCGGCGTTCCCAGCTGCGCACGCAGCTTGGCGCGCACCAGCTGGTAGTCGACGCTGTCGCGCACCTGCCGGTACGGCGCCTGCTGCAGGCGGTTCTGCATGTCGCTGATGCGCTCGACGGTGATCGGGTGCGAGCGCATGTAGACCGGCGCATTGTTCTCGTAGACGCGCGTCGCCTTCTGCAGCCGCTCGAAGAAATCGGACATGCCGCGCGGGTCGAAGCCGGCCTTCTGCAGGATGTCGTAGCCGACGCGGTCGGCCTCGCGCTCGAAATCGCGCGAGAAGGCGAGCTGCGACTGGACGATCGCCGCCTCGCTGCCGGCGATCGCCGCGCCGGCCGCCTGCGAGTTGGAGCGCACGGCGAGCAGCGCCACCGCCATGGCGATCATGCCCAGCACCGACTGCTTCTTCTGGCTGGAAATCTGCCGGGCCAGGTGGTGCTGCGTGACGTGCGAGATTTCGTGCGCGACGACGCCGGCGAGCTCGGACTCGCTTTGCGAGGTGAGGATGGTGCCGGTGTTGATGCCGATGTAGCCGCCGAACATGGCAAAGGCGTTGACCTGGCTGTCGCGGATGGCGAAGAAGTGGAAGTCACCGCCGGGCTCCGTACTCGCCGCCGCCAGCCGCTGTCCGAGACGGTTGAGATAGTCGTTCACTTCCGGGTCGTCGACGTAGGTCGGCTCGTGCAGCCGGATGTCGTTCATGATGCTCTCGCCGATCCGGCGTTCGAGCTGCGGCGAGAGGTCGGCGCGCGCCGACTCGCCGAGGTCGGGCAGGCTGTCGGCGAGCGCCGGCGGCGGCACCGCCAGCGCGGCGCACAGGAACAGGCAGAGGGCCCGGCGGGAGAAGCTGCGGCGGGGAGGATGGCCAAATGGCAGCCGTCGGTTCATGGTGCTATGATAGCGCACCCGCAGCACCCGTCCGCACCTCCTTCCCATCCTTTACGTTTCTTCGCATGACCGCCAATCCGCTGACCCATTTCGACGCCGAGGGGCAGGCGCATATGGTCGACGTCGCCGCCAAGGGCGAGACGCACCGTATTGCCCGTGCCGCCGGCAGCATCTTCATGCAGCCGGAAACGCTGGCGCTGGTCGCCGGCGGCTCGGCGAAGAAGGGCGACGTCCTCGGCATTGCCCGCGTCGCCGCCATCCAGGCGTCGAAGCGCACCGCCGAACTGATCCCGCTGTGCCACCCGGTGGCGCTGACCCGCGTCGCCGCCGACTTCGCCATCGACGGCGAACGCAACGCCGTGCACATCGAGGTCACCGCCGAATGCACCGGCCGCACCGGCGTCGAGATGGAAGCGCTGACCGCCGCCAGCGTCGGCCTGCTCACCGTATACGACATGCTCAAGGCGGTCGACCGCGGCATGCGCATCGACGGCGTCCGACTGCTCGAGAAGCAGGGAGGCAAGTCCGGGCACTGGCGCGCGGATGCGCAATGAGTGAATGAAAGAGCGACCGCAATGACCGATTTTTCCGCCCGCCGCCACTTCCTGCGCACCAGCAGCGCCTCGACGGCGCTCGTCGCACTCGCCGCCGCCGGCCTGCTGAAGCCGGTACGCGTGCTTGCCGCCGAATGGCAGCGCGATGCGTTCACCGCCAACACCTTCGCCGGTGCGCTGAAAGCCTATGGCGCCGCCACCTCGGCCGAGAGCCGCGACCTCGTTCTCAACGCCCCCGACATCGCCGAGAATGGCGCCCAGGTCGTCGTCGACATCGCCAGCAATCTGCCCGGCAGCCAGACCATCGCCGTCTTCGCCGAAAAAAATCCGATGCCGCTCGCCGCCAGCGTCCATTTCGCCAACGGCGCGTTGCCGCAGTTGCGCATCCCGCTCAAGCTCGCCGAAACGATGCGCGTACGCGCCGTCGTCCGGACGGCCGACGGCAAGATCTGGCACGCGCAGCGCGAAATCCGCGTCACGCTGGGCGGCTGCGCCGGCTAACCCGAAGGAACCGCCATGAGCGAACCGATCAAGATCCGCGCCACGCAGCAGGGCGAGGTCACCGATATCCGCATCCTCCTCCAGCACCCGATGGAAACGGGGCAACGCAAGGACCCGGCAACCGGCAAGCTGGTGCCGGCGCATTTCATCCAGACTTTCCTCGTCTCCGCCAACGGCAAGCCGCTGGTCGAGGGGCAGACGAACACCTCGGTGTCGCGCAATCCGATGCTCGCCTTCAAGGCCCGCGGCCTCAAGGTCGGCGACAAGCTGGTCGTCAGCTGGCGGGACAGCAAGGGCGAGCAGCGCAGCGACGAAGCGCTCGTCGGCGCCGCCTGACGCTGCCGCGCAGCCATAAAAAAACCCGCCTCGCGGCGGGTTCTTCAAGCATCCTGATGGAAATCAGGCGCGCTGGATATTCGAGGCTTGCTTGCCCTTCGGACCCTGGGTCACGTCGAAGGAAACCTTCTCGCCTTCCTTGAGGGTCTTGAAGCCGTTCATCGTGATGGCGGAGAAGTGAGCGAACAGATCCTCGCTGCCGTCATCCGGAGTGATGAAACCGAAACCCTTGGCGTCGTTGAACCACTTGACCGTACCAGTTGCCATATTGCGACTTCCTTGAAAAAAGACTGAATCCGGGTTTTTGCCCGACTGCGTGTTTGCTTTCAACATCGGACTGCCCGGCGATCCTGCGAGAGAAAGCGCACGGCTGCAACCACTTGAAGACAAACTGCGGCTTTTTTACTCGACTCGATTCAATGCGTCAAGCATTTTCGATGCTGCGGCACAGCAGCTTCCTCACGGCACGACGCTATTGCACATTCAGGCCGACCAATTAGAATCAGACCATGGCGACAAGGCATCAAGGAGACGGGCTTCTCGAAGCGCAACGGACGCGGGCGAAGCTGCCGCCGCTCTACAAGGTACTGCTGCTCAACGACGATTTCACGCCGATGGATTTCGTGATCACCGTGCTGCAGAAGTTTTTTGGCATGGACCGAGAACAAGCGACGCGAATCATGCTCAAAGTCCACAACGAGGGTCGCGGCCTGGCCGGGGTTTACCCCCGCGACATCGCCGCCACCAAGGTTGAACAGGTTGCGGCCTTTGCCCGCGAGCACCAGCATCCGCTGGCTTGCGTCATGGAGGAAAACTGAATGATCGCGCAGGAACTGGAAGTCAGCTTGCACATGGCCTTCGTCGAGGCCCGGCAGAAGCGGCACGAATTCATCACCGTCGAGCATCTGCTGCTGGCGCTGCTGGACAACCCGTCGGCGGCGGAAGCCCTGCGCGCCTGCGGGGCGAGCATCGAGGTGCTGCGCCGCGACCTGAACAAGTTCATCGCCGAGCACACGCCGACCGTCGCCGGCGAGGACGAGATCGACACGCAGCCGACGCTCGGCTTCCAGCGCGTCATCCAGCGCGCCATCCTGCACGTCCAGTCCTCGGGCAAGAAGGAAGTGAACGGCGCCAACGTGCTCGTCGCCATCTTCGGCGAGAAGGATTCGCACGCCGTCTACTACCTGCAGAAGCAGGGCGTGACGCGGCTGGACGTGGTCAACTTCATCTCGCACGGCATCAGCAAGGTGCCGCAGCAGAAAGCGCCGATCGAGGGCGAAGCCGAGACCGAGGGCGAGCAGCAGGCGAACGCCGGACCGCTGGAGAATTTCACGCTCAACCTCAACGCGCTGGCGCTGGCCGGCAAGATCGACCCGCTGATCGGCCGCGACAAGGAACTTGAGCGCGTCATCCAGACGCTGTGCCGCCGGCGCAAGAACAACCCGCTGCTGGTCGGCGAGGCCGGCGTCGGCAAGACGGCAATTGCCGAGGGCTTGGCGCGCCGCGTCGTCGAGGGCGAGGTGCCGGAGATTCTCGCCCAGGCCAACGTCTACGCGCTGGACATGGGCGCCCTGCTCGCCGGCACCAAGTATCGCGGCGACTTCGAGCAGCGCCTGAAGAGCGTGCTCAAGCAGCTGCAGGACAACCCGAACGCAATCCTCTTTATCGACGAGATCCACACGCTGATCGGCGCCGGCGCCGCCTCGGGCGGCACGCTCGACGCCTCCAACCTGCTCAAGCCGGCGCTGTCGTCGGGCACGCTGAAGTGCATCGGCGCAACGACCTACAACGAGTACCGCGGCATCTTCGAGAAGGACCATGCGCTGTCCCGCCGCTTCCAGAAGATCGACGTCGCCGAACCGTCGGTCGCCGAAACCGTCGAGATCCTGAAGGGCCTGAAGCCGCGCTTCGAAGCGCACCACGGCATCAAGTACTCGGCCTCGGCGCTGACCTCGGCGGTCGAACTGTCGGTCCGCTTCATCAACGACCGCCACCTGCCGGACAAGGCGATCGACGTCATCGACGAGGCCGGTGCGGCGCAGCGCATCCTGCCGAAGTCGAAGCAGAAGAAGACGATCGGCAAGCAGGATATCGAGGAGATCGTCGCCAAGATCGCGCGCATCCCGTCGACGCACGTCAACGCCGACGACCGCGGCGCACTGAAGAATCTCGACCGCGACCTGAAGGCCGTCGTCTTCGGCCAGGACGCGGCGATCGACGCGCTGGCCAAGGCGATCAAGATGGCGCGTTCAGGCCTCGGCACGCCGGGCAAACCGATCGGCGCCTTCCTCTTCTCCGGCCCGACCGGCGTCGGCAAGACCGAGGTTGCCAAGCAGCTCGCCTACTGCATGGGCATCGAACTGCTGCGCTTCGACATGTCGGAATACATGGAGCGCCACGCGGTATCGCGGCTGATCGGCGCGCCGCCGGGCTACGTCGGCTTCGACCAGGGCGGCCAGTTGACCGAGGCGGTGACGAAGAAGCCGTACTGCGTGCTGCTCCTGGACGAGATCGAGAAGGCACATCCGGACATCTACAACATCCTGCTGCAGGTGATGGACCACGGCACGCTGACCGACAACAACGGGCGCAAGGCCGACTTCCGCAACGTCGTCATCATCATGACCACCAACGCCGGCCAGGATGCGATCCAGAAGCCGACGATGGGCTTCACTGCCGTGAAAAAGGCCGGCGACGAGATGGTCGAGATCAAGCGCCTGTTCACGCCGGAGTTCCGCAACCGGCTGGACGCCATCGTCTCGTTCCGGCCGCTCGACCACGAGGTGATCCTGCGCGTCGTCGACAAATTCCTGATGCAGCTGGAAATGCAGCTGCACGAGAAGAAGGTCGACGCGATCTTTACCGACGCGTTGAAGGAGCATCTGGCGAAGAAGGGCTTCGACCCGCTGATGGGCGCCCGGCCGATGGCCCGCCTGATCCAGGACATGATCCGCGCCGCGCTCGCCGACGAGCTGCTCTTCGGCCGGCTGGCGAGCGGCGGCAAGGTTACCGTCGATCTGGATGCGGACGAAAAGGTCAAGCTGCTCTTCGAGGAAGAAGCCGCCGAGGTCGCCTGACCCGCTTGCGCCGCAACGCACAGCCATGCCAGAGTGCATGGCTGTTTTTTTTGCCTATCGATCCAGGGAGCCCGCCCATGACCTTCAAGACCCCCGACCTCTGCGACCAGTTCGAGGAGAAACTCGGCAAATCCGTGCGCGTCGTCGCGCCGATGTTCAAGCGCTACGGCGGCCGGCCGGCCTTCAGCGGCCGCATCGCGACGCTCAAGCTGTTCGAGGACAACTCGCTGGTGCGCACCGCCTTCGCCGAGGACGGCACGGGCAAGGTGCTGGTCATTGACGGCGGCGGCTCGCTGCGCTGCGCGCTGGTCGGCGACCAGTTGGCGATCCTGGCGCAGCAGAACGGCTGGGAAGGCGTCGTCGTCTACGGCTGCATCCGCGACTCCGGCGACATCGCCGGTATCAACATCGGCGTGCGCGCACTCGACACGCACCCGCAGAAGAGCATCAAGCGAAACGTCGGCGAGCGCGACTTGCCCGTCACCTTCGGCGGCGTCACCTTCCACCCTGGCGAATATCTGTACGCCGACGAGGATGGCGTGCTGGTGTCGGCGAAACCGCTGCGCTGATTCCCGCCCGCGGGAACGAAAACGGCGCCCGCAGGCGCCGTCCGGTCAGGCAAGCGAAGCGCCCCCGCTCAGACTTCGAGCAGCGCCATGCTGTCGAGGCCGATGCGGACGTTGCCCCAGGGGCGCCCATCGACGACGATCGGCATGTTGATCTCGGAGAGGATCTCGCCGGTATCGCGGGCGTAGGTCTGCAGCAGCATCGGCGACGTGTTCTTCGCCGCACGCTGGCCGGTCGGGTCGGTCCAGATCCGGCGCGTCCGGTTGCCGACGAGGTCCGACTGGTAGTCGCCGGTCAGCGGCTTCGAATACTTCAGGTTGTGGATGCCGATATAGGCACGGTTGTCGATGATGATCGAATAGAGGCCGCCCTTCATCTGCGCCAGCGAGGCTTCGAACAGCGGCTGCACCTCGCGCTCGAAATCGGGCAGGTAGCTGACGTTGTACTTCTGCGGATTGGTGTTCGGGATCGGCTGGTAGTTCTGGTCCCAGACATTGACGCCGCGCTTCGCCAGCTCCGACAGCTTCTCCTGGATCGCATCGCGGAATTCGCGCGTCTTGGCGACGTTGTAGTCGAAGGCGCCGCGGCCGATCTTGAAGCGCGACACCAGTTCCTGGACGCTCTCGGTGGCTTCCGACAGGCCGACCGTCGATTGCTGCGAGCCGGCCATGTTCGCCGACACTTCCGACGACAGCGCGTGAATGTGCGTGACGTTGTCGTGCACCTGGCCATTGGTCGCCGTCAGTTCCTCCATCGCCGCCGCGATCTGCGCCAGCTGGTCGCTGGTCTGCTCGAAATCCTCGACCATCTTGCGGAACTGCCCGGAAGAGCGCTCGACGACCTCGCGGGTCATGCCGATGTCGGCATTGATGACCTCGTTCTCGGCCTGCGTCTCGCGCACCAGGTTGATCATGCCGCCGATGTTGTCGTTGATCTCGGTGGTGGCGACATTCACCCGCTCGGCGAGCTTGCGCACCTCGTCGGCGACCACCGCGAAGCCGCGGCCGGCCTCGCCGGCGCGCGCCGCCTCGATCGCCGCATTCAGCGCCAGCAGGTTGGTCTGGTCGGCGATTTCCTTGATCAGGCCGGCAATCTGGCGAATGCTGTCGGAGCGCTGGCTGAGGTTGCCGACGGTATCGTTGAAACGCCCCAGCTTCTCGCTCACCGACTGCACCTTGGTGACGATGTCGAGCATCTCGTTCAGCGATCCGCGCGCCGTCTCGAGGTTGGTTTCGGTCGAGTGCGAGATGACGTCGGTGGCGCCCGACACTTCCTGGATGGCCTGCGTCGCCTCGTTGCTGGCGGTAAACACCAGCTCCGTGATCTCGCCCTGCCGGGCCGCCTTCGCCGAGGTCTCGCCGACGTTCTTGCGCACAAAGACAGCCTCGCGGGCGATGCTGACGCTGCTCTTGCGGACCTCGTGGATGATCTGCCGCATCTTGTCGGCGAAGCGGTTGTAGCTGTTCGCCAGTTCGCGCAACTCGTCGTGCGAATAGACCGGCAGGTCCTTGGAGAAGTCCCCTTCGCCACGGCCGATCTCGTCGAAGATGGTGGTGATCGCGCGAACCGGGCGAACGATCAGGAAGCGGATGTAGAGAATCTGGCCGATGTTCCAGATCAGCGCGACGGCGGTCAGCCCGAGCATCAGCCACAGGCCGCCATCGAAGGCCGACTGGACTTGCGCGAGCACCTCCGGCGCCACCTTTCCCGCCGTCAGGGCTTCGCCGATCTTGCGGCTCTGGTAGATGTAGATCGCCACATAGGCGAGATCCAGCATGAACAGCAGGAGGAAGCTGGAAAGCTTGCGGGTCAGACTGCCCCAGCAGGTACGCTCGAACCAGTCATAGAATTCCCAGAACAGCTTCATCTCTCCCTCCGCGTCTTGTTTTATCGCCGGCGTCCGGCGCAACCGTGGCCTGATTGTAACAACGGGACTGCACCGAGGGAATCGACTTGCCGCCGGCAAAACCGCCAGCCCGCCGCCCGAACCATGACATCGGCAACGCGCTTGCCAGCAAGCGACTGATTACAAAAGAGAGCGTGACAAACAATCCGGACGGCAAAACATAAAGTGCAGCGTCCGGATTTCGTGAACGCGCGGACGACGAAGCACCAATCCGGTGCATCGCGCCGGAACGCCACATGGCCGGAGCCCACCACCGTCGGTTTCACCTAACGAACCGCATCCCGCAATGCAAAATACCAAAAATAACCCATTGACCGGAAAAGGATTTAAAAAATCTTATGTCTTATATAAGACACTTGTCTTGTCAATCATTCCTCTCTATACTCTTCTCCATCGGCCAAACGGTCGCGATCGCGCAACACGCGCCTGGACGCCGCATTCTTCAACCCGACAACCGATAGAGGACAGACCATGAGCACTCGCGAACAACGCATCGCCGCCCTGGAAAAGGATTGGGCCGAGAACCCCCGCTGGAAGGGCATCAAGCGCAACTACTCCGCCGCCGATGTGGTCCGCCTGCAGGGCCACCAGCAGATCGAATACACGCTGGCCAAAAACGGCGCCAACAAGCTGTGGGCCAAGGTCAACGGCGGTGCCAAGAAGGGCTACGTGAACGCCTTCGGCGCGATCACCGCCGGCCAGGCGATGCAGCAGGCCAAGGCCGGCCTCGAAGCCGTCTATCTGTCGGGCTGGCAGGTCGCCGCCGACGGCAACACCTCGGAAACGATGTACCCGGACCAGTCGCTGTACGCCTACGACTCGGTGCCGACGATGGTCCGCCGCATCAACAACACCTTCAAGCGCGCTGACGAAATCCAGTGGTCGCGCGGCATCAACGAAGGCGACAAGGGCTTCATCGACTACTTCCTGCCGATCGTCGCCGACGCGGAAGCCGGTTTCGGCGGCGTGCTGAACGCCTTCGAACTGATGAAGAACATGATCGCCGCCGGCGCCGCCGGTGTGCACTTCGAAGACCAGCTGGCTGCCGCCAAGAAATGCGGCCACATGGGTGGCAAGGTGCTCGTGCCGACCCGTGAAGCCATCGAGAAGCTGATCTCCGCTCGTTTCGCTGCCGACGTCATGGGTGTTCCGACCCTGATCCTGGCCCGTACCGACGCCGAAGCCGCCAGCCTGATCACCTCCGACTACGATGCCAACGACAAGCCGTTCCTCACTGGCGAACGTACCCAGGAAGGCTTCTTCCGTGTCAAGAACGGTCTGGAGCAATCCATCTCCCGCGGCGTCGCTTACGCCCCGTACGCTGACCTCGTCTGGTGCGAAACCGGCGTGCCGGATATCGGCTTTGCCCGTGAATTCGCCCAAGCCGTGCTGGCAGCCTGCCCGGGCAAGCTGCTGTCCTACAACTGCTCGCCGTCGTTCAACTGGAAGAAGAACCTCAACGACTCGCAGATCGCTTCCTTCCAGGAAGAACTGTCGGCGCTGGGCTACAAGTACCAGTTCATCACGCTGGCCGGTATCCATATCAACTGGTACAACACCTTCCAGTTCGCCAAGGCCTACGCTGGCGGCGAAGGCATGAAGCACTACGTTGAAATGGTTCAGGAACCGGAATTCGCCGCGCGCGAGCAGGGCTACACCTTCGTCTCGCACCAGCAGGAAGTCGGTACCGGTTACTTCGACGACGTCACCACCGTCATCCAGGGCGGTTCGTCGTCGGTCAAGGCTCTCACCGGCTCGACCGAGGAAGAGCAGTTCCACTAAGCGGTCCTCCTCTGCCGCAAGGCGGAAGCCAGGGAAAGCCGCACCCGCGAGGGTGCGGCTTTTTCATTTCGGGGCGAGCGGCCGTTCGAGCACGCGCTGCAGGACCTGCACGCGGTATTCGTCGGCGATCGGCAGCGGCGCCAGCAGCGCATGCCAGGGCACGCCCGGCAGGAAGGCCTTGACGCTGGCGACATCGTCCGGCAGCGCCGGATTTTCCGCATCGGCAAGGATGTGGCGGGCGGCATCGGAAGCGATGCGCGCGATGTTGGCGCGCGGCGTGTCGGCACCGCGGACCAGCTGCATGATCAGCGGCGGCAGTTCCCAGGCCTCGATCAGACCAAGCGACAGCTGCTTGAAGGTAAAGCCGGCGGTATCGCTCTGCGCCTGCGCGTTGCGCGCGGCGAGGCCAAGGCGCAGCGCCGAACGCGCGCGCTCCGGCAGTTCGGGAGCGAACGCCCACAGCATCAATTCGCCGATCTCGCCGAGCAGTGCCGCCAGCGCCACCTCCTCCGGCGACACATCGGCCCGATGCGCCGCCCAATGCCGCGCGATCCGGGCCGACAGCACCGCCCGTGCCTCGCAGCCGGCAAGACCGGCATTTTCGTCGTCGCACAGCGGACTTTCGGCACAGGCCTCGCTCAGGCCGCGGACCCCGACCTGCTGCACGGCGCCGAGCAGCGTCGTCGTATCGTGGCCGAGCGCCGCGCTGCGCCGCCGCTGCGCACGCCGCAGCAGGCGCAGCGCCAGAAAGGGATCGCCTGTCGCGATCTCGGCCATTTCCCGCGGCGAGACCCGCTCGACGTCGAGGCCCCCGATCAGGCCGCGCGAGCGCGGCATGACCGGAATATCCTTCTCGCGCAGGTAAGCGACCCACTGCGACAATCCCCAGTGCTGCCGATGGCTGTCCACACGCGCCTCCTTTCCGCTGGCGAAGGGAAATCACGATGCCCTGCCCGCTTGGACAGGTCATCGTCACGAAAATGCCGATGCTTGAGGCCGCGCGCTCAGCCCGCTTCCCAATAGGCCGCGCGGCCGTAGGTCTCCTTCAGGAAATCGACGAACAGGCGCAGCCGCAGCGGCATGTGCCGGCGCTGCGGGAAGACCGCGTAGATGCCCATCGGCGGCGCCTGCCAGGCATCGAGCACCGACGTCAGTCGCCCCTCCTTCAGGTCCTGCCCGACCTCCCACAGCGAGCGCCAGGCCAGCCCGCGACCAGCCAGAGCCCATTCGTGCAGCACGGCACCGTCGTTGCACTCGAAGCGACCACTCACCTTCCACGACTCGACCGTGCCGCCGTCCGGATCGCGGAAGACCCAGCCACGCTGCTGGCCGAGCGAGAAGCAGTTGTGACGGGCAAGATCGGCCGGGCTGCGCGGCACGCCATGCGCCACCAGATAGGCCGGGCTGGCGACGACCACCCGGCGCATTTCGCCAAGGCGCACGCTGACCAGGCTGGAATCGGTCAGCTCGCCGATGCGGATGGCGCAGTCGATGCCTTCGTTGATCAGGTCGACGATGCGGTCGGAGAGATCGAGGCTGACCGTCACCTCCGGGTTGGCCTGCATGAAGCTGCCGACCAGCGGCGCCACATGGCGGCGGCCGAAGCCGGCCGGGGCGGAGAGGCGCAAGTGACCGCTCGCCCGCACGCCACCGAGCGACACCGCCGCCTCGGCGTTGGCGAGGTCGTTCAGCACGCGCTGGCAGTCTTCGAGGAAGGCCTGCCCCTCGAACGTCAGCGTCAGCTTGCGTGTCGTGCGCAGCATCAGGCGCACGCCGAGCCGCGCCTCCAGCGCGTCCAGCCGACGGCCGACGATGGCCGGCGTCACCCCTTCCGCACGGGCGGCGGCGGAGAGGCTGCCGCGGGTGGCGGCGGCGACGAAGGCGGAAATCTGCTTGAAGGTATCCATGCCTTCACTTTATACAAAAAGTAACTAATAAACGCGACGATTGTCGCATTCACACAAGGCTGATTCGACAATACACTGCAGTCCTATATAAGACTGCAGGCGCCCATGGACACCTCCTCGATTGCCAGTTTCGCCCTGATCGCTGCCGGCGCCTTCCTCGCCGGCGGCATGAACGCGATCGCCGGCGGCGGCACCTTCTTCTCGTTCCCGGCGCTGCTCGCCATCGGCGTGCCGCCGATCACCGCCTCGGCCAGCAACACCGTCGCGCTGTGGCCGGCCAGCCTGTCCGGCGCCTGGGCCTACCGGCGGGAGGCGATGCGCCACCGCCGCTGGGCGCTGATCCTGATCGGCGTCTCGCTGGTCGGCGGCGTCTGCGGCGGCCTGCTGCTCTTGGCCATCTCGAACGCCGCCTTCGCGCAGATGATTCCCTGGCTACTGCTGATCGCCACCGCGCTCTTTGCGTTTTCCGGGCAGGTGCAGAAGATCGTCGCCGGGATCAAGCGGAAGCTCGGCCTGTCGGCCGGTGGCGAGGCCAATCCCGGCAGCGTCGGCGGCGCGCTGTTCCAGCTCGTCGTCGCCACCTACGGCGGCTTCTTCGGCGCCGGCCTCGGCATCCTGACGCTGGCCGCGCTGGCCATCCAGGGCTTCAAGGACATGCAGGAGCTGAACGCGCTGAAGAACGTCGCCTCGGCGGTTAACTACACCGTCGCCGCGCTCACCTTCATCGTCGCCGGCGCCATCAGCTGGCCGCACACGCTGGTCATGCTGGCCACCGCCACCGTCGGCGGCTACGCCGGCGCCTCGCTCGCCCGCCGCCTGCCGGCGCTGTTGCTGCGTCGGCTGGTCGTCGTCGTTGGCGCCGCGCTGACCGTCATCTATTTTTACAAGACCTACCTTTAACCTTCACCACAAGGAGTAGCCATGGCCCTGAACCTTCCCGCCGGCGTGCAGATCACCGCGCCGATCAAGCCGCAATACGAAAGCATCCTGACGCACGACGCGCTGGCCTTCGTCGCCAAGCTGCACCGCGCCTTCGAAGCCCGCCGCCAGGAACTGCTGCAGGCCCGCGTCGCCCGCCAGGCGCGCATCGACGCCGGCGAAATGCCCGACTTCCTGCCGGAAACCAAGGCCATCCGCGAAGGCGACTGGAAGATCGCGCCGCTGCCGAAGGCGCTCGAGCGCCGTCGCACCGAGATCACCGGCCCGGTCGAGGCGAAGATGATCATCAACGCCTTCAACTCGGGCGCCGATTCGTACATGACCGACTTCGAGGATTCGAACAGCCCGAACTGGGACAACCAGATCCAGGGCCAGGTGAACCTGTACAAGGCGATCCGCCGCGAACTGTCGTTCAAGAACGAGGCCGGCAAGGAATACAAGCTGAATGACCAGATCGCCACGCTGCAGATCCGCCCGCGCGGCTGGCACCTCGACGAAAAGCACGTGCTGGTCGACGGCCAGCGCGTCTCCGGCGGCATCTTCGACTTCGGCCTGGTCTTCTTCCACAACGCCAAGGAGCAGATCGCCCGCGGCGCCGGCCCGTTCTACTACCTGCCGAAGATGGAATCGCACCTCGAAGCCCGCCTGTGGAACGACATCTTCGTCATGGCGCAGGAGCACGTCGGCCTGCCGCAGGGCACGATCAAGGCCACCGTGCTGGTCGAGACCATCCTCGCCACCTTCGAGATGGAAGAGATCCTCTACGAACTGCGCAACCACTCCGCCGGCCTGAACGCCGGGCGCTGGGACTACATCTTCTCGTGCATCAAGAAGTTCAAGAAGAACAAGGACTTCTGCCTCGCCCAGCGCGGCGCGATCACGATGGAAGTGCCGTTCATGCGCTCCTACGCGCTGGCGCTGGTGCAGGCCTGCCACAAGCGCGGCGCGCCGGCGATGGGCGGCATGTCGGCGCTGATCCCGATCAAGAACGATCCGGTGGCCAACGAGAAGGCGCTGGCCGGCATCCGCCACGACAAGACCCGCGACGCCAACGACGGCTTCGACGGCGGCTGGGTCGCGCACCCGGGCCTCGTCGCGATCGCCCACGAGGAGTTCGTCAAGGTCCTCGGCGACCGCCCGAACCAGTGGGAGAAGCAGGTCGAAGGCAAGTTCGGCCCGAAGGACTGGCTCAACTTCCAGCCCGAGCAGCCGATCACCGAAGCCGGCCTGCGCAACAACATCAACGTCGGCATCCACTACCTCGGCAGCTGGCTCGCCGGCAACGGCTGCGTGCCGATCCACAACCTGATGGAAGACGCCGCCACCGCCGAGATCTCGCGCTCGCAGGTGTGGCAGTGGGTGGTCTCGCCGAAGGGCGTGCTCGACGACGGCCGCAAGGTCACCGTCGAACTGGTGCGCGGCATGATTCCGGAAGAGCTGGCCAAGGTGAAGGCCACCGTCACCGCGCAGGGCGAGGACACCGCCACCTACGACCAGGCCGCGGTGATCTTCGACAAGATGTCGCTGACCCCGGAATACCCGGAGTTCCTGACGCTGCCGCTGTACGAGGCGATGGCCTAAGCCACGCCGTCGGACAGGCCACCGCAACGGCGCCGGAAGCGATTCCGGCGCCGTTTTTTCCTGCATACTGCCGCACGCTGCGGCGTTGTTGCGGCCAAACGCCGCTTTTCCCTCCGCGCGCACCGCCGGCGAAACGAAAGGCTCTGTTCGCATCGGCTGATGATGGCTCACGCCCTGAGCCTGCGGAAGCCGACACTGGACTCCTGTATGGACCGAACAGGAGACGGCGATGCGAACGCGAGAATTGCAGAAATGGGTACGGCTGGTCGGCTGCTT
>JANJTW010000180.1 GCA_024710925.1 Rhodocyclaceae bacterium
CTGGCGCTGGTGCTCGGTCTCGTCATCTTCGTCGTCTTCCTGCGCGTCGGCCGCCATTTCAACGACATCCTGCAGGCGCTCGACCAGCTTGAGCGCGGCGACACCAACATCCGCCTGTCCGGGCTGGAGCGCGGCGACGAGATCGGCCGCCTGTCGGTGGCGCTCTACCGCTTCCGCGACGCGATCCTCAACCGCCGCCTGGCCGAGGACGAGACGCGGGCACTGCTCGCCGAGAAGAACGCGGTGCTGAACAATGCGCTGGTCGGCATCCTGGTCACCCACCAGCGCCTGATCGTTTCCTGCAACAGCCGGCTGGAGCAGCTCTTCGGCTACGCGAGCGGCCAGCTCAACGGCCAGCCGGGGCGGCTCCTCTTCGCTTCCGACGAGATCTACCACAGCGTGTCCGGCGAGGTCCGCCAGGCCTTCGCCCGCGGCGACAGCTACGCGCGCGAGATGATGATGCGGCGTCGCGACGGCTCGCTCTTTCCGGCGGTGATGACCGGCCGCGCCAACGACCCGGCGGCGCCGGACGGCACGCGGACCTGGATCATCGCCGACGTCACCGAACGGCGGCGGGCCGAGGAGGAGGTCGCACGCTACCGCGCGCACCTCGAATCGCTGGTCGCCGAGCGCACCGCCGAACTGGTGCGGGCGCGCGAGGAGGCGGTGCGCGCGAACCAGGCCAAGGGCAGCTTCCTGGCGGCGGTGAGCCACGAGATCCGGACGCCGATGAACGCCATCATCGGCATGTCGGCGTTGGCCCTCAAGGGCGGCCTGCCGCCGCGGCAGGAGGATTTCGTGCGCAAGATCAACCTGTCGGCGCGCCTGCTGCTCGGCATCATCAACGACATCCTCGACATCTCGAAGATCGAGTCCGGGCGACTGCAGCTGGAGGAAACCGGCTTCGACCTCGACCAGGTGCTCGACAACGTCACCACCTTCGCCAGCCAGCTCGCCGGCGAGAAGGGCCTGCGCCTGACGCTGACCAGCGACCCCGGCGTGCCGCGCTACCTGATCGGCGACCCGCTGCGCCTGACGCAGATCCTCACCAACCTTGTCGGCAACGCGGTCAAATTCACCAGCGCCGGCCGCGTCGAGGTGCGCTGCAGCGGTGAGGGCGTCGCCGACGGCATCGCCCGGCTGCGCTTTGCGGTTGCCGATACCGGCATCGGCATGACGCCGGCGCAGCAGGAAAAGCTGTTCCAGCCGTTCTCGCAGGGCGACAGCTCGACCGCCCGCAAGTACGGTGGCACCGGCCTCGGGCTGGCCATCTCGCGCGAGCTGGTGTCGATGATGGGCGGCAGCATCTGGGCGGAGAGCACGCCCGGACGCGGCTCGACCTTCAGCTTCGAGGTGCCGCTCGCCGTCGCCGGCGACGCGCTGCGCGAGCGGCTGGCGGCCTTCTCGCCCGGCAGCGACGCGTCCGGCTGGGTGCTGCCGCAGGGCCTGCGCGTGCTGCTCGCCGAGGACAACCGCTTCAACCAAGAGATCGTCCTCGAAATCCTGCGCGAGGCCGGCGTGCTCGCCGAAGTCGTCGAGAACGGCGCGGAGGCGCTGCGCCGCCTGGCCGAGAAGGACTTCGACCTGATCCTGATGGACATCATGATGCCGGAAATGGACGGCATCGAGGCGACCCGGCGGATTCGCGGCGAGCCGCGCTGGCAGGCGCTGCCGATCATTGCGCTGACCGCCAACGCCGGCCACGACGACCGCGAGCGCTGCCTCGCCGCCGGCATGAACGAGGTGCTGACCAAGCCGTTCGATGCGGCCGACCTCTACCACGTCGTGCACCGCTTCGCCATCGCCGGCGGCGGCGAGGCGGTGCCGGCAATGGCCGAAGCGGCGCCGGTCGCCGGCGAATCCCTGCCGTCGCTCGCCGGCATCGACGGTGCCGCGCTGCTGCTGCGGATGAAGGGACGCGTCGGCAGCTGCCGGCGCCTGCTGGCGATCTTCCGCCAGCAGTACGACGACGGCGCGGCGCGATTGCAGTCGATGCTCGACGCCGGCGACCGCGATGCCCTCTACCGTTTTTCGCATACCCTCAAGGGCGCCGCCGCCAGCCTCGGCGCCGGTGCGCTGGCGGACGCGGCGGCGGCGCTCGAAACGGCCGTCCGGCAAGGCGATGCGGGCGTCGTCAGGACGGCCGCCGCCGCCCTTGGCGACGAGTTGCGGCGGGTGCTGCCCGGCCTCGCGGCGGTCTGAACGACGTCCTCAGGGCGCGAGGTGGCAGCGGAACCAGGCGAGGGTGCGCGCGATGCGCAGGGCTTCGCGCGTCGCCGCCTCCGCTGCGTCCAGCGTCTCCAGCCGGCAGGCGCCGGGAAGGTGCGGCAGCGCGCGCCGGGCGTTGGCGATTGCCGGCGCGTCCTCGGCGTCGGCGAGCAGCAGCAGCGGCGCCTGCAGGATCTTCAGGTATTGCAGGCCGGCGAGGTCGATCAGCCCGCCGTGGCAGACCAGCGCCCGCACGTCCTGGTCGCGCTGGGCGGCGACGCGGACGGCGACCGGCGTCATGCCGTCGTCGGCGACGAGGCCGATCGGCAGTGACGGCATCGTTTCCAGCGTGATCTGCTGGCGCAGCTGGCCGACGACGGCGAGCAGGCGCTCGGTGAGCTGCGGCAGGTGGTCGCGCGCGTCGGCGAAACGGCACTCCCGGCTGGAGAGCAGGTCCACGTGCAGCGTCGCGAAGCGTTCGCGATGCAGCGCCGCGCACAGCGTAACGGTCGCCGGATCGTCGTCCGCCGCGCAGGAACCGGCGAGGACGAGCAGGCCGCGCGTGACGTAGGGCAGCGCCAGTTCGCCCTGCAGCGTCTGGCGTTGCACGGGCACGGTAAAGCGGTGGCGGGTCAGGTGCTCCTGGCTCATGCGGCGAGCCGGACGGGGATGCGGCGGGCACCGAAGGGCGTGCCGAAGGCGCCGAAGCGGCCGGCGATGCGCTCGCCGCAGCCGGGGCAGGCGCCGTCGGCGGTCAGGCGGTAGTCGCCGATCTCGTACCAGTCGCGGGCGATCAGCAGCGTCGCGCATTTCGGGCAGCGCGTGCTGCCGCCCTCGCGGTCGTGCACGTTGCCGGTATAGACGTAGTGCAGGCCGGCGTCGCGGGCGATGGCGCGGGCGCGGGTGAGCGTCGCCGGCGGCGTCGGCGGCAGGTCGTCCAGCTTCCAGTCGGGGTGGAAGGCGGTGAAGTGCAGCGGCACGTCCGGGCCGAGTTCCCGCATGACCCACGCCGACAGCTGCTTCAGTTCCTCGTCCGAGTCGTTGCGGCCGGGGATCAGCAGCGTCGTGATCTCCAGCCAGCAGGCGGTTTCGTGGCGGATGTAGGCGAGCGTGTCGAGCACCGGCTGCAGGTGGCCGCCGCACAGCCTGAAGTAGAAGTCGTCGGTGAAGCCCTTCAGGTCGACGTTGGCGGCGTCCATCGCCGCGTAGAACTCGCGGCGCGGCGCGGCGTGGATGTAGCCGGCGGTGACGGCGACGTTGAGGATGCCGCGCTCGCGGCAGGCGGCGGCGGTGTCGAGCGCGTATTCGGCGAAGACCACCGGGTCGTTGTAGGTGTAGGCCACCGACTTCGCGCCGTAGCGCGCGGCGGCGTCGGCGATGGCGGCCGGCGTTGCCGCGTCCATCAGCCGGTCCATGTCCTTCGACTTCGAGATGTCCCAGTTCTGGCAGAACTTGCAGGCGAGGTTGCAGCCGGCGGTGCCGAAGGAGAGCACCGAACTGCCCGGGTGGAAGTGGTTCAGCGGCTTCTTCTCGATCGGGTCGAGGCAGAAGCCGGACGAGCGGCCCCAGGTGGTCAGGACCATCTTTCCGCCCTGGTTCATGCGCACGAAGCAGGCGCCGCGCTGGCCGTCGTGCAGCTTGCAGTCGCGCGGACAGAGGTCGCACTGGATGCGCGGCGTGGACGACCCGTCGTCGATGGCGTGCCACCAGCGGCCGGGATAGAGCGATTCGGGAACGGGCATCAGCCTTCCTTCCATTTCTCGACGCGGTAGCGCGACAGGCGGACGTCGTCGCTCCAGAAGTCGCCGGGCAGTCCGGCCTTGCGCTTCAGCTGGCCGAGGAAACGCACCGGCTCCGGCAGTTGCTCCCAGACCTGCGGCAGGAAGGTGGCGCGGCGGCCTGCGCATTCGAGGACGACGCCATCGACGCCCGGCCGCAGCTGGCGCAGCGCGTCCGCCTCGTCGCGACAGGCGATCGGCTCGGCCGGCGTCAGCAGCGATACCTCGACGCGCGTCCGCGGCAGTTCGTCGGCGGCGAGCGGCGCGAAACGCGGATCGCGGAAGGCGGCGGCGCGGGCGTTCTCGCGCACGTCCTCGGCGAGCGGCCGCCAAGCCTCCAGGCTGCCGATGCAGCCGCGCAGCGCGCCGTCCTGCAGCAGCGTGACGAAGACGGCGCCGGGGCCGGCCAGCGCCGGATCGTCGGCGTCCGCTTCCGGCACGCCGCGCAGGTGGCTTTCGATGGCGTTGCGGGCCAGCGCCAGCAATCGCTGGCCGAGGGTTTCAGTGGGCATGTGCGGCCTGCCTGTCGCGTAGCGTGCCGGCCGGCGGGTCGGCGTCGGGGGCGTCGGCGCTGGCCTCGCCGGGGGAGTCGCCGGCGTTCGCGGCGCGCTCGAAGAAGGCGAAGGCGCCGTAGCCGACGACGCGGCGCCGGTCGCCGGCGGTGTCGCCGGAATTGCACAGGTCGACCAGCCGTGCCGTCAGGCCGTGCCGGCGCGCGGCGAGCAGCAGGCCGTTCAGCGGCGTTGCGCCGCAGGCTTCGTCGTGGCCGATGTCGCAGGCGAGGCCGAGTATGCGCCCGGCCGTCTCGCCGTCGATCGCGCAGGCCTCGGCGTAGGGCAGGTAGTGGGAGAGGTCCGAACTGACGACGATCAGCGTCTCGTCGCCGCCCCACAGCCGGTCGAGCACCTCGGCGACGGCCTCGGCGGAGGCCAGGCCGACGGCCAGCGGCAGCAGC
>JANJTW010000185.1 GCA_024710925.1 Rhodocyclaceae bacterium
GAGCCGTAGTTGACGGGCATGTCCCAGCCGCCGAAATCGACCATGCGGGCGCCGGCTGCGCGATGGACGTCGTTGAGTACGGTTTTTTGCGTCATATCAGTCCCTTGGGCGAGGGTGTTGAACAGGATTCCAGAAACGAAATAGGGGCGAGCCGCTTTGTATTGCGCTCACCCCTCTGTCCTTGGTACCTGAGAGATTTGTCGCTGGATCGGCGACTTGCCCCGTCGGTGGATGGCTCGAACGGCCATCGCTCTCCAGAGAATTCGATGCTGCAAACGGTCCTTTTTGCCTGAGCGGTTGCGGGTGCGTTGCGCCTTCGGCGACCGCGCGGTATGGCCGGTGCGGTTCTCTCCCGTTTGCGGGGCGGACTATACCGGTTCGCCGGCGCCGCTGACAAGGGAGCTTCGCGAAGTGTTTTTATCAAATGAGAAGTACTTGCATTTGCGAAAAAACAAGTTGATAATGATTCGCATCCAATACGCCAATTCCGGAGTTCCGCCATGTACGTCTGCGTCTGCCAGGCCGTCACCGACAAGCAGATTTCCGCCACCATTGCGCAGGGGGCGACCACCCTGCAGGCCCTGCGCAACGAGCTCGGGGTCGGTACCTGTTGCGGCAAGTGCGCGCGCGACGTGCGTTCCCAGCTCAGGCAGGAGTGCGGCGGGCGTTCCGGGTGTGCCTGCGCCGGGCGGAACTGATCGGGGCCGAGCTTCCGGCAGAGCGCGCGGGATGTGCTAGATTCAAGGCACACCCCAACCCCGGAGCGCGACCATGAAAGGCGACAAGAAAGTCCTCCAGTACCTGAACAAGGTGCTGACCAACGAGCTCACCGCGATCAACCAGTACTTCCTCCACGCCCGCATGTACAAGAACTGGGGCCTGGAGAAGCTCAACGAGCACGAGTACCACGAGTCGATCGACGAGATGAAGCATGCCGACAGGCTGATCGAGCGCATCCTCTTCCTCGAGGGGCTGCCCAACCTGCAGGCGCTGGGCAAGCTGCTGATCGGCGAGAACCCGAAGGAAATGCTCGAGTGCGACCTCAAGCTGGAGTTGCACGCGCTGCCGGTGCTGAAGGAGGCCATCGCCCACTGCGAGTCGGTGGCCGATTACGTGACACGCGAACTGCTCGAAGACATCCTGGAGAGCGAGGAAGAGCATATCGACTGGCTGGAAACCCAGCTCGACCTGGTCAAGCAGGTCGGCCTTGAGAACTACCTGCAATCCCAGATGAGCTGATCGCCGGGCGCCGGCGCAGCGTCGCCGGGAATGCGGGTGCAGCTGGCCGCTGCGCCCGCGCAAGTCCGCAGCGGCGGGCGTTCCGCCTCGCTGTGCTATCATTCGCGGCTTCCGAGAAGCCGCTTCCATCGTGCCCAACGTCGATCTCCATTGTCATTCGACCGCCTCCGACGGCCTGCTTGCGCCGGCCGAGGTCGCCCGCCGCGCCGCCGCCAACGGCGTCGAGTTGCTGGCGCTGACCGACCACGACGACATCGCCGGCCTTGCTGCGGCGCGTGCGACGGCCGAGACGATGGGCATGGCCTTCGTCTCCGGCGTCGAGGTGTCGATCGAGTGGGAAGGGCTGCAGATTCACGTCGTCGGCCTCAATTTCGATCCCGAGGATGCGGCGCTGAACGCCGGGCTGGCGGAAATCCGTGCCGGCCGCGTCGACCGCGCCCGCCGGATGTCGGCGGAGCTGGAGAAGATCGGCATCGGCGGCGCCTTCGAGGGCGCCATGCGCTTTGCCGAGAACCCGAACCTGATCTCGCGCGCGCACTTTGCCCGCTACCTCGTCGAGGCGAAGGTGTGCAAGGACGTGCGCAGCGTCTTCGAGTCCTATCTGGTGCCGGGCCGGCCCGGCTACGTCGATCACCGCTGGGCCTCGGTTGCCGACTGCGTCGCCTGGATCAACGGCGCCGGCGGTATCGCCGTCGTCGCCCATCCGGCGCGCTACAAGCTCTCGTCCGGCGCGCTGCGCCGTTTCCTCGGCGAGTTCCGCGACCTCGGCGGGCAGGCGATCGAGGTCGTTTCCGGCAGTCATTCGCTCGACGACGTCGGCGTCTTCGGCCGGCTGGCGCGCGAGTTCGGCTTCATGGCCTCGCGCGGTTCCGATTTTCACGGGCCGCAGGAGAGCTATGTCGACCTCGGCATGCTCGGCTACCTGCCGGACGGGCTGAAGCCGGTCTGGGAAGCCTTCTGAAGGGCACATGACACAGTATCTGCAGATTCATCCGGATGACCCGCAGCCGCGCTATCTCGAACGCGCCGCGATGCTTGTCCGCGAGGGCGGCATCGTCGCCTTTCCCACCGATTCCTGCTACGCGCTCGGCTGCCACCTCGGCGACAAGGCGGCGGTGGACCGCATCCGCGCCATCCGCGAGGTCGATGACCGTCACCACCTGACGCTTATGTGCCGCGACCTCTCCGAGATCGCCCAGTACGCCCGCGTCGACAACGCGCAGTACCGGCTGCTCAAGGCGACGACGCCGGGCAGCTACACCTTCATCCTCGAAGGCACCAAGGAACTGCCGCGGCGCGTGCTGCACCCGAAGCGCAAGACGATCGGCCTGCGCGTGCCCGAACACAAGGTGGCCTTGTCGCTCCTGGCCGCGCTCGGCGAGCCGCTGCTGACGACGACGCTGCAGCTGCCTGGCGACGAGGCGCCACTGACCGAAGGCTGGGAGATCCAGGATCGCCTCGACGGCCAGATCGAACTGATCCTCGACGGCGGCCACTGCGGCACCGAGCCGACCACCGTCGTCGACCTCACCGGCGGCCAGCCGGCACTGGTCCGTGCCGGGCGCGGCAGTCTGGCGCCGTTCGCCTTCGACTGAGATGGATATCCAGGCGCTGATCCAGTCGATTGCCATCGCCGCACTACCGGTGCTGCTGGCGATCACGCTGCACGAGGCGGCGCACGGTTACGTCGCCCGCCGTTTCGGCGATCCGACGGCCTGGATGGAAGGCCGGATCACGCTCAATCCGCTCAAGCACATCGACCCACTCGGCACGGTCGTCGTGCCGCTGCTGATCCTGCTCGTCTCGACCGGCGGCTTCCTGTTCGGCTGGGCGAAGCCGGTGCCGGTCAATTTCGGCAACCTGAAGAACCCGAAGCGCGACATGCTCTGGGTCGCCGCCGCCGGCCCCGGCGCCAACCTCGCGATGGCACTCGGCTGGGCGGCGCTGATGAAGCTTGCCTGGCTCCTGCCGTTCAACTATTTCAGTCTGCCGATGGCGCGCATGGCCGAAATCGGCATCCTCATCAACGTCAGCCTGATGGTGCTGAATCTGCTGCCGCTGCCGCCGCTCGACGGCGGCCGCATCGCCGTCAGCCTCCTGCCACACCGGGCTGCGTGGCGGTTCGCGCAACTGGAGCGCTGGGGCTTCCCGATCCTCCTCGTGCTGCTGTTTACCGGTATCCTTGGCGACGTCATGCGGCCGCTGATGACTGCCGCCACCCTCCTCATCGCAACGATTTTCCAGTTACCGACCTAATCCGACCCTCGAACATGTACCAGGAACGCGTCCTTTCCGGCATGCGCCCCACCGGCAGCCTGCACCTCGGCCACTACCACGGCGTCCTCAAGAACTGGGTGAAGCTGCAGCACGACTATCCCTGCCTGTTCTTCGTCGCCGACTGGCACGCGCTGACGACGAACTACGACGACCCGCGCGGCATCGACGGTGCCACCTGGGACATGGTCATCGACTGGCTGGCGGCCGGCGTCGACCCGGAGAAGGCGGTTCTCTTCATCCAGTCGCAGGTGCCGGAGCACGCCGAACTGCACCTCCTGCTGTCGATGATGACGCCGCTCGGCTGGCTGGAGCGCGTGCCGACCTACAAGGACCAGCAGGAAAAGCTGACGCACAAGGATCTGACCACCTACGGCTTCCTCGGCTACCCGCTGCTGATGAGCGCCGACATCCTGATCTACCGCGCCGACAAGGTGCCGGTCGGCGAGGATCAACTGCCGCACGTCGAGTTCACGCGCGAGCTGGCGCGCCGCTTCAACCACATGTACGGCCGCGAGCCGGGCTTCGAGGAAAAGGCGAGGGAGGCGGTGAAGCGCCTCGGCAGCAAGCGCGCGCGCAGCTACGAGCACTTCCGCACGCGCTTCCAGCAGGACGGCGATGCGAGCGCGGTGGCCAAGGCGCACGCGCTGCTCGACGAGGTCGAGAATCTCGCGCACGAGGACCGCGAGCGCCTGTGCGGCTACCTCGAAGGCACCGGCAAGATGATTCTGGTCGAGCCCGGCGCGCTGCTCACCGAAGCGTCGAAGATGCCCGGCCTCGACGGGCAGAAGATGTCGAAGTCGTACAACAACACGATCACGCTGCGCGAGGACGAAGCCTCGGTGACGCAGAAGATCAAGCGCATGCCGACCGACCCGGCGCGCGTGCGCCGTACCGACGCCGGCGAACCGTCGCGCTGCCCGGTCTGGCAGCTGCACGAGGTCTATTCGAACGACGAGGTGAAGGGCTGGGTGCAGACGGGCTGCCGCTCGGCCGGCATCGGTTGCCTGGAATGCAAGCAGCCGGTGATCGACGGCATCCTCAAGGAACAGGCGCCGATGCGCGAGCGCGCGCAGCGCTACCTTGACCAGCCGGCGTTGCTGCGCGAGATCGTCGCTGCCGGCAACGACAAGGCGCGCCAGCTGGCGCGCGAGACGATGGCCGACGTGCGCGAGGCGATGGGCCTCGGTTACCGCTGAGCGGGGCGCGGGCGGCGACGGGCATGGGCGAGAGCGGCCTCCTCGACGGCATCGAGCCGCCGCCGCCGGCGCTGCCGGTGGACGCGGCGACCGAGCCGGTGGCACGCATCTACGGCGAGCCACTGGAACAGTTGCCGCTGGACCTGTATATTCCGCCCGACGCGCTGGCGGTGATGCTCGACGCCTTCGAGGGGCCGCTCGACCTGCTGCTCTACCTGATCCGCAAGGCCAACATCAACGTCCTCGACATCCCGATGGCGCCGCTGACGCGGCAGTATCTCGATTACGTCGAGGCGATGCGTTCGCACAACCTGGAGCTGGCGGCCGACTATCTGGTGATGGCGGCGATGCTGATCGAGATCAAGTCGCGCATGCTGCTGCCGCGCCCGAAGGCGGCGGAAGGCGAGGAGGTCGAGGATCCGCGCGCCGAGCTGGTGCGCCGGCTGGTCGAATACGAGCAGATGAAGCTCGCCGCGGCGAAGCTCGACGCCTTGCCGCAGGCCGAGCGCGACTTCGCCTGGGTCGAGGTCTGGGTCGAAAAATCGGCGGTGCAGCGCTTCCCCGATGTCAGCGTCGTTGACTTGCAGGAGGCGTGGGCGGCGATCCTGCGCCAGGCGAAGCTGCACAAGCACCACCGGGTGCAGCGCGAGGAACTGTCGGTACGCGAGCACATGGGCATCATCCTGCGCCAGCTGCGCGAAGCCGATGGTTTTGTCGAGTTTGTCCGCATGTTCGAGCCGGCGATGGGCATCGCCGGTGTCGTCGTGCATTTTCTGGCGATGCTGGAACTGGCGCGCGAGCACCTCGTCGAGATTACGCAGACCGAAGCCTTTGACCCGATTTACGTGAGGTTGGCCGATGGAAGAAGTGTTGGAGCCGTCGTCGAACAGCCCGACGGAAGCGTCGAGCAGCCTGCCGAATAATCCGGACGAGCTGAAGCGCGTGCTGGAGGCGGCATTGCTCGCCGCGCACGAGCCGCTGTCGGTGAGCGACCTGCGCAAGATGTTCGCCGAAGACATCGGCAGCGACATCGTGCGCAAGCTGCTCGACGAACTGCGCAACGAGTGGGGCGGGCGCCCGGCCGAGCTGGTGCAGCTGGCCAGCGGCTGGCGCTTCCGCACGCGGCCGGAGTACCTCGGCTACCTGGCGCGGCTGAACCCGGAGAAGCCGCCGAAGTATTCACGCGCGGTGCTGGAGACGCTGGCGATCATCGCCTACCGGCAGCCGGTGACGCGCGGCGACATCGAGGATATCCGCGGCGTCACCGTCGCCTCGCAGATCATCAAGGCGCTGGAGGAGCGCGGCTGGGTCGATGCCGTCGGCCACCGCGATACGCCCGGACGGCCGGCGCTCTACGCGACGACCAAGAAATTCCTCGACGACCTCGGCCTGCGCAGCCTGACCGAGCTGCCGCCGCTGGAGCAGATCAACCAAGCACTGGAACTGGCCAATGGCTAACAAATCCCGCCGCACCCCCTTCCGTCCGCCACAGGGGGCGAAAGCGAAGACAACCCCGGCCGCCTACGAGCGCTACGGCGACGACGAGGCGCTCGACCGCGCCGTCAACGGCAACCGCCTGCCGCAGGAAAAGCCGCCGCGCGAGGCGCGCCAGGCGCCGGCCCCGGGCGGCCGCCGCGGCCGCACCAGCGTCGAGCAGCAGGGCGAACCGGAACGCCTGCACAAGGTACTGGCACAGGCGGGCGTCGGTTCGCGGCGCGAGATGGAGGAGATGATCGTCTCCGGCCGCATCAGCGTAAACGGCCTGCCGGCGCACGTCGGCCAGCTGGTCGGCCCGAGCGACCGGATCAAGGTCAACGGCAAGCTGGTGCATGCCAAGTT
>JANJTW010000229.1 GCA_024710925.1 Rhodocyclaceae bacterium
CTGGTCATCCTCGACCGCATCATGCCGGCGCTCGACGGCCTCGAACTGCTGCGGCGGATGAAGGCCGATCCGCGTTTCGCCGACGTGCCGGTGATCATGCAGACCGCCGCCTCGGCCCCCGAGCAGGTGCGCGAAGGCCTCGCCGCCGGCGCCTACTACTATCTGACCAAGCCCTACGAACCGGAAACGCTGCTCGCCGTCGTCCGCGCCGCCGTCGGCGACCGGCGGGCGCTGCGCTCGGCGGTATCGCGGGCGGGCAGTCTGGAGCGGGCGCTGCAGCACCTGTCGCTGATCGAATTCCGCTTCCGCACGCTGGACGAGGCGAACGCGCTCGCCGAATTCCTGGCCGGGCTCTGCCCGAACCCACACAACGCGCGCTTCGGCCTCGCCGAACTGATGGTCAATGCCGTCGAACACGGCAACCTCGGCATCAGCTACCGCGAGAAGACCCTGCTGCTGATGGAGAACGACTGGCTCGCCGAGATCGACCGCCGCCTCGAACTGCCGCAGTTCAGCGCGCGCAGCGCGCTGGTCCGCCTGGAGCGGCTGCCGGACCGCCTGCGCTTCACCATCGTCGACGAAGGCCAAGGCTTCGACTGGCGCCGCTATCTCGATTTTGACCCGACGCGGATCTTCGATCCGAACGGCCGCGGCATCGCCATGGCGCAGCGCACCAGCTTCACCGCGCTCGAATACCGGGACGGCGGCAACACCGTCGTGGCGACGATCGCCCTCGGCGGCTGAGGGCTCAGCGCGCCGCCTGCAGGTAGTCGTCGATGCGCCGGGTCAATTCCTGGACCGGCATCGCGTACGGGAAGCGGGCGAGGAAACGGCCGTCCGGCCCGAGCAGGATCATCCCCGCCGAATGGTCGACCGTGTAGCGGCCGGCCGCCGCGCCCGGCTCCTGGATCTTCTCGTAGCGCACCTTGAAGTTGTCGGCAACGCCGCGGATCAGCGCCGGCGAACCGGTCAGGCCGAGGATGCGCACATCGAAGAGCGCCGTGTATTCCTTCAGCAGCGCCGGCGTGTCGCGCTCCGGGTCCACGCTGACGAACAGCGGTTGCACGCGTTTCGCCGCGTCGCCGAGCGCCTTCATCACCGCCGCCATTTCGGCCAGCGTCGTCGGGCAGACGTCGGGGCACGAGGTGTAGCCGAAGGTCAGCAGCTGGAAGCGGCCGCGGAACTCCTGATCGGTGACGGTGCGCCCGTTGTGGTCCTGCAGCAGGTAGCGCGTGACGATCTCGCTGTCGACCGGCGGCGGCGCCTCGGTATGGTGGGACGAGGGGTAGGCGAGGCGCAGGTCGAGCACCGCCGCGTCCACCTCGGTCGCCAGCCGCTGCCGGTCGACGCAGGGCGGCGACGACAGGAAGCTGCGGCTGGTTTCCGCCTCGAACAGTTCGCCGACCTCGCGCGTCTTCGGCGCCAGCGCCACCAGCGCGTTCTTCGCCCGTGCCGACACGTCCGGCTGCCGGCAGGCGAGGGCCTGGCCGTTCAGTCGGCCGAGCCGGGCAACGGCCGCCGTGCCGTCGCTCTCGGCGGCGATGGTACTCGCCGGCAGGGCGGCGGCAAGCGCCAGCATCAGGGGGAGGATTCGTTTCATCGTCGTGCTCCGGATCGTTCGGTCGAGGGGACGGTGCCGTCTTCAGGCGCGGATTATAGACGCGGCTTGCGCGGCGCCCCGACGAAGAGGCGGTCGTACAGCCAGTTCGGCAGCAGGCGCAGCAGCCGGGCGACGACGCCCATCGGCCACGGGATCACCGTGTAGCTGGTGCCGCGCGCGATGGCCGCGGCGAAGCGGTGCGCCGCCGCGTCGGCCGGCAGCAGGAAGGGCATCGGATAGGGATTGATCTCGGTCATCGGCGTGTCGATGTAGCCGGGGGCGATGGTCACCACCGGCAGGCCGTGCGGCCGCATCTCCAGGCGCAGGCTCTCCAGGTAGGCGATCGCCGCCGCCTTCGACGCGCTGTAGGCCTCCGCCCCCGGCAGGCCGCGGATGCCGGCGACCGAGGCGATGCCGACGAGGCGCCGGCCGCCGGTGCCGGCCGCCAGCATCGGCCCGACGAAGGGGGCGAAGGTGGCGGCCATGCCGTAGACGTTGGTGTCCATGATGCGGCGGAACACCGCCAGGTCTTCCGTATGTTCAGTCAGCGTGCCGGCGGAGACGCCGGCGTTGGCGACGACGATGTCCGGCGCGCCGAAGCGGGCGACGAAATCGGCGGCGGCAGCGGCCAGCGCCGGCGCATCGGTGACGTCGAGGGCATAGACGGCGTGCTCGCCGGGCAGCGTCGCCGCCAGTCCGGCGAGCGCCTCGGCGCGGCGCGCGGCGAGGCCGAGGATGGCGCCTTCGGCGGCGTAGTGGCGGGCCAGCGCGGCGCCGATGCCGCTGGAGGCGCCGGTAACAAAAACCCGCAGCGGGCTGCGGGTTTTCGCGGGGTCGGGCGGTGCGCTCACCGGCTTACTTCTTCCTCTCGGCGCGCGCCTTGGCGATCAGCTTGTCGGTCCGCGCGAGCAGGTCCTCGTAGCTCTTCAGCCCCTCGTTGAGCACCAGGTAGCGGCCATCGACGGCGATCGCCGGCACGCCCTGGATCTTGTACGCCTGCGCCAGCTGGTCGCCGCGCTGCGCCTTGCTCTTCACACCGAAGGAGTTGTAGGCCTCGGCGAACTTGCGGCCGTCGACGCCCTGCTGCACGGCGAACTGGTTGATCGTCGCATCGTCGTAGAGCTTGACGTTCTTGTCGTGCAGCGCGACGAAGGCCGCGTCGTCGAGGCGGCCGAGTTCGCCGATGGCCTCGGCGGCGTAGTACAGGCGGGAGAGGTTGAACCACTGGGCACGGCCGAAGGACACCGGCACCCGCTTGAACGAAACGTCGGCCGGCAGCGCCGCCGCCCATTTGCTGACCAGCGGGTGGAATTCCTTGCAGTGCGGGCAGCCGTACGAGAAGAACTCGATCACTTCGATCTTGCCCGGGACTTCGGTCGCCACCTTGGTCGCCAGGGTCTGGAACGGCTGGCCGGACTTCTGGGCCCAGGCAGCGCCGCCAAGAACGGAGAGGGCGGACAGCGCGGACAGTTGCTTGAGGGCGGCACGACGATTCATTCAATACTCCCGAGTGGATGACAGGGTCTCAGACGACTGCCCCTGCAAGTTGTTCCCGAAATCTTTTCAGCATATCCGAAGTCATGCGCCGGCGAACACTCAGGGGTTGGCCTTCACGACCGTCGCGGTGAAGCCTGCGTCCGCAAGGCGCGCACGCACCGGGTTCATGTCCACGGGCTTGGCGAAGGGGCCGATTCGTACGCGGTGCATCGTTCGGCCGTCGGCCAGCTGCGCGCGCTGCGCACTCGCCTCGATGCCGCTCAGCGCGTGCTTGGCCTTCAGGTTGTCGGCCTCGGCCGGATTCTCGAAGGCGCCGATCTGCAGGTAGAGCTTCTCGGGCGCGGCCGGTGCCGCAGCGGCGGGGGTCACAGGCTTCGCCTCGGTGGGCGCGCCTTCGCCCTGC
>JANJTW010000241.1 GCA_024710925.1 Rhodocyclaceae bacterium
CAGATGCCCGAGCTGGTCGAGCGCGGCCACATCTACATCGCCCAGCCGCCGCTGTACAAGGTCAAGGTCGGCAAGACCGAGCGCTACATCAAGGACGACAACGAGCTGAACCAGTTCCTGCTGAAAATGGCGCTAGACGAGGCGGCGGTGACGCCGAAGGCCGGCGCCGAGCCGATCAGCGGCGCGGCGCTCGAGGAAATGGCGCGCGAATACCTGCTCGCCGAAGCGGTGATCAACCGCCTCGACCATCTGGTCAATCCGGAAGTGCTGCACACGGTGGTCGATGCCAACCTGAAGCTTGACCTGTCGTCGGAAGCGGCAGCGCAGAATTCCGCCGCCGAACTGGCCAAGCGCGTGAACCACGGCATCCAGATCCGTGCGCGCTACGACGAGGCGCACGAACGCTGGCAGCTGCGCGTCGAGAAGATGCACCACGGCAACCTCAAGGTCGGCGTCATCGACGAGGACCTGCTGATCTCCGGCGACTGGGCACAGCTGATGAAGACCGCCGACATGCTGTCCGGCCTCTTCGGTTCCGGCGGCTTCGCCCAGCGCGGCGAGAAGAAGGCGCCGGTGGTTGGCTTCGCGCAGGCGATGAACTGGCTCCTGGCCGAAGTCGAGCGCACGGTCAGCAAGCAGCGCTACAAGGGCCTCGGCGAAATGAACCCGGGGCAACTGTGGGAAACGACGATGGACCCGAAGGTGCGTCGCCTGTTGAAGGTGCAGATCGAGGACGCAATCGGCGCCGACGAGATCTTCACGACGCTGATGGGCGAACTGGTCGAGCCGCGGCGCAATTTCATCGAGTCGAACGCCCTGGCGGCGCGCAACATCGACGTCTGACGCCGATTTTCCGCTCCGGCACGCCGTGCCGCACGTGGGCCCCGCACAACGGGGCCCACGACCGTTTACGCAGGCCGTCTAAAGACGGTGCGCGAAGCGGGCGCGGTCGGCTTTCGCCATCAGGTCGAGGAAGGTATCCATCTGCATGTGGATCAGATCCTCGTGGTTGCCGGCTTCGAAATAGACGTCGCGTTCCGCTGCCAGCATCTCGTCCATCACCGTGTGGATGCCGTAGGCCGGTCCCATCGGCGGGATGGCGCCGGGCTCGCAGTCGCTGAACAGGTCGTCGAGTTCCCATTCCTCGGCCAGCTGCAGGTGGCGGCCGAGCCGCCGGTTGAGTGCGCCGATGCCGACGTGGCAGGTCGAGGGCAACACCGCCATTACGTAGCCGAGGTCGTCCTTCAGCAGCACCGGCTTGGCCAGCCGGTCGCCCGGGACGTGCGCCATTGCCGCCGTTTCCATGCTGCAGCCGCTGTGCGCATGGTGCATCACGTCGAAATGGGCACGGTGGCGCTGGAGATAGTCATGCAGGGTGTGTGCCATGGACATGGTCGGTTCCTCCATGCGGAAAGGGGGCACGACCGCGTGCTCCCCCGGAAACCCACTATAGACTGCTGTCGGGAACGTGGCGAGGCCGATTCCGGCGCGTTGCCGCTTCAGTGCGCAGTGGCGCCGGCGAGCAAGGTGCGGATGACGCGGACCGTTTCGATGTCCGATTCGTGGTAGGCCGACTTGACGAATTCGGCATAGGCGGCGTCCTCGTCGCCGGCCGCTTCGCCGAGGGTGGTGTCGTAGGCGAAGCGCAGGAAGAGGTGGTCCGTCTCCGGTTCCTCGATGGTGATCGTCAGCGTGCCGCCGGCGTGCGCCTCGGTACGCGCGACGGCGAAGCACATCCATTCGCACTCGACCCAGGTGACCGTGTCCTCGATCGCTGCCTGGCCGAAATCGAGGCGCCGCTGCAGCAGGCAGTCGCCGCGCGCGACGATGATGCAGGCGTCGAGGCCGGGCAGGAAATGCGTGGCGTCTTCGGCGCGGAACATCAGTCCTTGCCAGAGCTGCTCGCGGGTGAGGAGCGGCAGTATCGGGTTGCGTGGATCGTTGATCTCGATGAGGTGTTCGAACTTCATGCCGGCATTGTCGCCCCGAAGGCGCCGGCTGTCACGCCGGATGGTAGGATGCGCGCCATGCCTAAAATTCCGCTCGAACGCATCCTCCATTCGCAGGGCTTCGGCAGCCGCAAGGAATGCCGCGTCCAGATCCGCCAGGGCCGGGTCGCCATCGCCGGCGAGGAGGTCGACGACCCCTTCCGCGAATTCGATCCCGAAGGCCTCGTTTTCACCTTCGACGGGTGCGACTGGCTCTTCCAGGCGAAGGCCTACCTGATGCTCAACAAGCCGGCCGGCTACGAATGCTCGCACCAGCCGAAGCACCATGCGTCGATCTATTCGCTGCTGCCGCCGCCGCTGAACGGCCGCGGCGTGCAGTCGCTCGGCCGGCTGGACGAGGACACCACCGGCCTGCTGCTCTTTTCCGACGACGGCCAGTTCATCCATGCGATCAGCTCCGGCAAGCGCAAGGTGCCGAAGACCTACCGCGTGACGGCGAAGCATCCGCTCGACGATGACCGGATCGCCACGCTGCTGGCCGGCGTGCAGCTTGCCGACGAACCGGCGGTGGTGGCCGCCGCCGGCTGCGAGCGCCTCGGCGAGCGGGAAGTCCTGCTGACGGTGACCGAGGGCCGCTATCACCAGGTGAAACGCATGATCGCCGCCGTCGGCAATCGCGTCGAGGCGTTGTGCCGCGTCGCCGTCGGCGGCCTGCAGTTGCCCGCCGATCTGGCGCCCGGCGAGTGGCGCTGGCTGACGGCGGCCGACCGCGAATGCCTGCGTGCGCCAGCCGGAGATGCCGCCGCCTCTTGATCCGCTACCCGGCGCAGGCGCATCATAGCCGGTGACAATGAGGAGCCGACCATGCAGAAGATTTTGTTGATAGTGCACGCGCCGCCGTATGGAAGTGAGCGCATGCTCTCAGCCCTGCGTTTGGCGACGGCGTTGCTCGGCCAGGAGGACGAACGCGTCGATCTGAGCATCTTCATGATGTCCGACGGCGTTGTCGCCGGCCTGCCGAACCAGCCGCCAGCCGAAGCCGGCGGCGGGCTGCAGCAGATGATCGAGAATCTGGCCGCGCTCGGCGCGACGATCCGTCTCTGCCGCACCTGTGCCGTCGCCCGTGGCATTGCCGAACTGCCGCTGATCGCCGGCGTTGCCATCGGCACGTTGAGCGAGATGGCGGCGGCGGCGATCGAGGCGGACAAGGTGATCACTTTCTGAGCGTCGCGCGATGACCCTCACCGAACTGCGCTACATCGTCACCCTTGCCCGCGAACGGCACTTCGGGCGTGCTGCCGACAAGTGCCACGTCAGCCAGCCGACGCTGTCGGTGGCGCTGAAGAAGGTCGAGCAGCGCCTCGGCACGCTGCTGTTCGAACGCTCGTCGGCCGACGTTCGTCTGACGCCGCTGGGCGAACAGGTGGCGGCACAGGCCGAGCGCGTGCTTGAGGAAGCGGCCAAGCTCGACGAGATCGCCATGCGCGGCAAGGATCCGCTGGTCGGACCGCTGCGCCTCGGCGTCATCTACACCATTGCCCCCTACCTGCTGCCACGGTTGATTCCCTCGCTGCACGCGCGGGCGCCGCAGATGCCGCTCTACCTGCAGGAGAACTTCACCGTCCGGCTGGCCGAGCAGCTGCGTCGCGGTGAGCTCGACGTTGCCGTGCTCGCCCTGCCCTTCACCGAGCCGGGCATCGTCACCCGTGCCGTCTATGACGAGCCGTTCCGCGTCGCGCTGCCGGCCGGTCATCCGCTGTGCAAGCGGCGGACGATCCCGAGCGAGGACCTGACCGCCGAACATCTGCTGCTGCTCGGCCAGGGCAACTGTTTCCGCGACCAGGTGGTGCAGGCCTGCCCGCATCTGAGCGAACCGGGCGGCCTGGAGCGGGCGCTCGAGGGCAGTTCGCTGGAGACGCTGCGGCACATGGTGGCGAGCGGCGCCGGCATGTCGGTGGTGCCGGCCTCGGCGGTCGAGACCTGGCCGCGCGACGAGAGCCTGCTGTCGATCCGGCCGTTCGCCGAGCCGGTGCCGACGCGCCGCGTCGTCCTCGCCTGGCGGGTGACTTTCCCGCGGCCACAGGCGATCGATGCGCTGCGCGACGCCATCCTCGCCGCCCCGCCGCCGGGCGTGCAGCCGCTGCCCTAGCCCTCGCCGGCTGGATCGCGGCGGTGGCGAGGGGTATCCTTTGCCCCGCACGCAACGAATCATCGACCCAAGGAAGGAAGAAAAATGGCAACGAAGATCGATATCGGCATCAACGAGAAAGACCGCAAGAAGATCGCCGAGGGCCTCTCCCGGCTGCTCGCCGACAGCTACACGCTGTACCTGAAGACGCACAATTTCCACTGGAACGTCACCGGGCCGCAGTTCAACAGCCTGCACACGATGTTCATGACGCAGTACACCGAGATCTGGAACGCGCTCGATCTGATCGCCGAACGCATCCGCTCGCTCGGCTACCCGGCACCGGGGTCGTACAAGCAGTTCGTTGCGCTGTCGTCGATTCCCGAGGAGGAAGGGGTGCCGAAGGCCAAGGACATGATCCGCCAGCTCGTCGCCGGCCAGGAAGCGGTCACGCGCACGGCCCGCCAGGTTTTCGCCATCGTCGAGAAGGCGAACGATCAGCCGACCGCCGACCTCCTCACGCAGCGCATGGAAGTGCACGAGAAGAACGCCTGGATGCTGCGCAGCCTGCTCGAGGAGTGAGCAACGCCTTTCCCGTAGCGTAAGGCCGGCCCCACCTGTGCAGGGGCCGTTTGACCTGCGCTAAATCCACAAAAAATATGTGGGAATCCGCTCCGGCGGACGGGGATTTTTGCCGAATATTGATACCGCCGGCGTTGTCGCCGCTCGTATAGTCGTTCATCTGCCCGAGTGTTTTTACGGTGCGAGGAACGGAAAATGTTCGACGGTGACGAGAAAAGCGGGGGCCGAGGCGCACGACTGGCACCGGAAACCTGCGCGATCCTGAGCCGGTGCCGCGGCGGCGTGCTTTGCGCGGACGCCGCCGGCATCGTCACCCATGCCAATTCGGCCGCCTGCCGCCTGCTGGCGCGGGCGGCGGGCCGTCTCGTCGGGCGTCCGCTCGACGCCGTCCTGGACGAGTTCCGGTCGATGGCTGCCGCCGTGCTACCGCTGTGCACTGCCGACGGTGACGGCCTGCCGGTCAGCGATGGCGCCGATCCGCTGCGCTGCGCCGATGGCTGCGGCGGTACGGTCGTTCTGCTGCGCGATGCGCAGGCGTCTTCGCGGCACCCGGCGCACCACGACCTGCTGACCGGCCTGCCTAACCACCGCCTGCTGTCCGAGCGGCTGGACGCCGAAATGTCGCGTGCGGCCAGGCACGGCGGCGCCTGCGCCCTGCACCTCGTCGACGTCGCCGATTATGCGGCGCTCGGCGACGAAGGGTCCGCGGCCGGCGAACAGCTCGTGCTCCGGCTTGCCGAGCGCCTGCGCGGCGCTGTTCGTCTCGCCGATACCGTTGCCCGCGTTGCTCCCGATCGTTTTGCCGTCATCCAGGTCGGCGTCGACCGTGCCGGCGAGGCGGCGGCCTTTGCCCGCCAGCTGTGCGCGGCCGGCGGCCAGCCAGTGTGCCTCGACGGCCGCAGGATCTCGCCGGCACTGCGCGTCGGCGTCGCCGTGCCGGCGGCCGGCAGCGACGAAACCGATCTGGCGGCCGCGGCGGAAGCGGCGCTGTACCGGGCGAAGGCCGCCGGCAAGCCACTGTTCGTCGCGGCCGCCGGCAGCGATGCGGCATTGCGCGACGATGCGCGGCTGCTCCGCGATTTCGCGCGGGCGATCGACACCGGCGGGCTGCAGCTGCTCTACCAGCCGCAACTGAGCCTCGATTCGCATGCCGTCGTCGGCGTCGAGGCGAAGTTGCGCTGGCAGCATCCGGCGCTCGGCGAGGCCGATGCGGCGATCCTGTTGCCGCTCGCCGACCGCAACGGGCTGGCAGGCCGGCTCGGCTTGTGGACGGTGCGCAGCGTCTGCCGGCAGGTTCGCGCCTGGATCGACGCCGGCATTCCCTTCGGCCGCGTTTCGTTCCCGGTTTCGCCGGCACAACTGACCGCCCCCGGCCAGCAGGCGTCGTTCGTCGCCGCCGCCGAGGCGCAGGGCGTGCCATGGCGGCTGCTCGAGGTCGAGATCGACGAGGCCGCCTACTTCGCTGCCGGCCCGTCGCTTCTTGCCGTCCTCGATGCGCTGCAGGCGCGCGGCGCCCGCGTCGCCATCGACCGCTTCGGGGCGCGTTATGCGCCGCTGCTTGCCTGCCGCCCACTGAACGTGAACAGCCTGAAGATCGATCGCCAGCTGGTCGACGGCATCGACGATGCGGCGACCGCCGGCAGGTTGCGCGAGACGATCGCCCTCGCCCATGCGCTGGGGATGGCGGTTGTCGCCGACGGTGTGGACACGCCGGCGCAGGCGGAAGCGCTGCGACGCTTCCGCTGCGACTGCTGCCAGGGCGGTCTGTGCGGCGAGGCGACGGCGACGGAGGGCGTCGAAGGCTGCTTCTTCGAGGTCTGCCGCGCCTGGCCGACGCCTGCGGGGACGACGGAGCGGGCCGCGGTGGCCTCCCCGGCGCTGGTCTGGTCCGACGCCTATGCGACCGGTGTTGCGTCGATCGACCTGCAGCACCGCATCCTCGTTGATCTCGTCAACGCATTTTCCCGCCAGCCGGGGGGCGCGCTTGCTGCGGCCTGCGCGCAACTGGAGGAGATTGCCGACTACGCCGACTACCATTTCCGTTGCGAGGAATCGTTCATGGCCCGCTTCGGTGTCGTCGATGCGCATGCCGGCGCGCACCGGCGCCTGCACGCCGAGGGGCTGGGCCTGATCCGGCGCCGGCTCGACGCCTGCCGGGACGGCAGCGCCGGCCTGGCGGCGGTGGGCGGCGAACTGGTGCGCTGGCTGGCTGGCCACATCCTCGCCGAGGACAAGGCACTGGGCGAACAGATCGCTGCCATCGGGCGGGGAATGGCGCCTGACGAAGCCTACCGTTCGACGATGCTGGCGGCGGCGCTGGAATGTCGCTAGCGCATTGCGACGGCGGCCGCTGGCCGCTTGCGCCGGCGGCCACCGCCGTCACGTCGTGCATCGTGCGCGCCGGCGACAACCCCTATCGACATGCCCGCTCCCTCAGCGGCTGGCGGCGCGAAATCCTGCAGTTGTCGGCGGGTCCGTTCGCGGGCCGCGTCAGCGAGGTTGCCGGCGGCGGCTGCCGCGGTGCCGTCGAATTCCTGTCGCGCAGCGTCTTCCATATCGGTACCGCCTACCCCGGCGGCCTGACCCTGGGCGTCGTCGACGGCACGGGCGGTGCGTTATGGAACGGCGTCCGGGTCGGCAGCGATTGTGTGCTGTGCGCCTTCGGCGATCTGGAGATGGTCCTGCGTACCTACGACAACGCCTGCCTGCGCTGGCTGTTCGTGCCGCAGGCGGCCCTTGCCGGCTACCGGGCGCTGCGCGAACTGGTCGATGCCCAGAAGCACGCGGCGGCGCTCTGCCTGAGCGACCGGGGACTGGCAGAACGCTTGCGCCGTTGCGCCGATGGGCTGCCGGCGCCGTCGATGGCCGTCGAAATCGGTGACATCGCCGCCCGCTTCGTTCATGGCTACCTTGCCGGCACGCCCCTCCTGAACGCCCGCGCAAGCCATGCGATGCGCGCGACGTCCGCGGTACGGCGCTTCTTCCGCGAGCACCCCGGCGCCAGCGTCAGCATCCTCGACCTCTACGCCATCGCCGCGACCTCCGAGCGGACCTTGCGCAATGCCAGTGAGGCCATCGCCGGTGAGTCGCCGATGGCCTTCCTGCGGGCGATGCGCCTGAACCAGGTGCGGCGCTGCCTGCTCGCCGCGACGACGCCGGTGCGCATCACGGAGATCGGCATGAAGTACGGCTTCCTGCACATGCCGCAGTTTTCCAAGGATTACCGTACGCTTTTCGGAGAGCTGCCTTCGGAAACGATACGGCGGCAATTGGCCGCTGCCGGCGCCGCCTGAACCGGCGCTTTTGTTCCACGTGAAACGAAAAGGGCCGCCATTGCGGCGGCCCCTGCGTGCGGCATGGCCGGTCAGGCGGACTTCTTGCGGGACGTTGCCGCTTTCGCGGCCGGTGCCTTCCTGGCCGCCGGTGCGGCCTTCGCCGGGGCTTCGTCCTTGTCGGCCGCGGCTGCCTTGGCCGGGGCCTTCGCCTCGCGCTTCTCGAACTCGAAGCCGACCTTGCCGTCCTTGCCGCGCACGAGGAAGGCCGAGAACTTGCGGCGGGTCCGTGCCGAAACGAAATTCTTCAGCAGGTCGGTGCGCCCCGTTTCGAGCAGCTTCTGCATCTGGTCGCGCTCGACCGGCTGTTGCAGGATGATCTTGCCGGAGCGGAAGTCGCAGGTCCGCTCGGGGCCGACCGATTTCTCGCAGACGTAGGCCAGTCCGTGCTCGAAGACGTGCGCTTGGCACTTCGGGCAGGCGCCGAGCGGCGTCTGCCCGGAAAAGTCGACCGCCTCGCCGCCGCCGTCCTCGCCGCCGGCGCCCTGGCCGAAGTCGAACTCCGGCGCGTGCTCGGCGTTGAGCTTGATCAGTGCGTTGAATGGCCGGCCCATCTTGTTGCGGAAGCCGGTCAGCGGACCGATGACGCGCTCGGTGAGTAGCGTC
>JANJTW010000246.1 GCA_024710925.1 Rhodocyclaceae bacterium
GCGATGGCGACGGCGGCCACGAGCAGGACGACGGCGGCGCGGGCGTGGCCTGGCGGCGGCAGGGCGGGCGACGGGGGCATCGGGCGCGGCTCCTTGGGCGGTTGCTGGATCGGAGCGCGAATGGTCTGCCCGCCACCTTAACCGCGGCTTAAGCGGAGGCGACGGTGGTGTTGCGCGGCGCCTGCGGGCGGGCTTCGCCCGCGGCGATGGTGTCCGGAGTGTGTAGACGCGGGCGCGTCCGGCGGCGGAAATTTCACCTTTCTGCTACCGACATTCCGCAGGCGCCGCCCTAGAATGGGCGGCCCGTTTCCCGTTGTCTCCCGCCGTCGATGTCGTTTCCGAATCACCCCGATGCCGCGCTGCTCGTCGGCATTCCTTCCCTCGATCGCGAACACGCCGAACTCATGTCCGAGATCGGCCGGCTGATCGGTCCGCCCGCCGTCCGCCTCGATTCCGAGCGCTTCTCGGAAGTCGTCTCGCGCCTCGGGCGCAAGCTCGCCGAGCATTTTGAGCACGAGGAGGCGCTCCTTGAGCGCAGCGGCCTGCCGGCCGACGAAGTCGCGGCGCACCGGCGCGCGCACCGCGACATCCTCGAACAATACACGGCGCTTCAGTTCGACCTGATGTCGCGCGCCGCGCTCGATCCGGCGGCGGTGCTGGCGATGATCCGTTCGTGGATCGTTGGCCACCTGGCCGCCCACGATCTGAAGCTGCGGCCTTTCGCCGGCGCGCTTTCCCGCCCCGAGTGACGGGCGCTGTCGCCGCTCAGGCGGTGCGCCGCGCCGCCCAGGCGTCGAGGTCGCTGCGTTCGATCCAGGTTTCCAGGCGGTTGATGTTGCCCGGCAGTTGCCGGCCTTCCCATTGCTCGGTCGCCCAGCGCTTGACGTTGGCGCGCAGCTCGCCGTGCTCGATGGCCTGCGCCAGCGCGACCTCGGTCGCGTGCGCCGCGGCTGGCGAAAGCAGGCGGGCGGCGTCGTGCAGGGAGAGGCAGGTGTCGTTCGGCGGTGTGGACATGCGGGTCTCCTGTTGCGGATGATCCGTCCATTCTAGGCCAGCCTCCCGCGCCGGCGGCGGGCGTCGCCGTCAGCGGGCGAGGAAGGCGGCGAAGTCCTCGGCGGTGAGCGGCCGGCTGAGCAGGTAGCCCTGGATGCGGTTGCAGCCGAGCGACTGCAGCAGTTCGCACTGCGCCTCGGTCTCGACGCCCTCGGCGACGACGTCGAGGCGCATGCTGCGCGCCAGCGCGATGACGGCGCTGGCAATGGCGCGGTCGTTGGGATCGTCGAGGATGTCGCGGACGAAACTGCGGTCGATCTTCAGCGTGCCGACCGGGAACTGCTTGAGGTGCGAGAGCGACGAGTAGCCGGTGCCGAAGTCGTCGATCGACAGGCTGATGCCCAGCGCGCGCAGCGCCTGCAGCGTTGCCCGGCTCGCTTCCGGATCGTCCATCAGCGCGCTTTCGGTGATTTCCAGTTCGAGCGCCGCCGGCGGCAGGCCGGTTTCCTGCAGCACCTCGGCGACCGTCGCCTGCAGGTTGCCGCGGCGGAACTGCGCCGGCGAGACGTTGACCGAGACGACCAGCGCGTGGCCGGCCTGCAGCCAGTGCTGCGTCCACCGGCAGGCGGCGCGCAGCACCCATTCGCCGATGCGGTCGATCTCGCCGATTTCCTCGGCCACCGGGATGAAGCGGTCGGGACCGATCAGCCCCTTTTCCGGGTGCTGCCAGCGCACCAGCACTTCCATGCCGTAGATGCGCCGGTCGGCGAGCGACAGCTTCGGCTGGTATTCGACGAACAGCTGGCCGGCGGGCAGCGCGCGGCGCAGGTCGGTTTCGAGGTGCGAACGCTCGATGGCGATGCGGTTGATCTTGTCCTCGAAGAAGCGGAAGGTGTTCTTGCCGGCCTGCTTGGCGAGGTACATCGAGGCGTCGGCATTGCGCACGAGAACCTCGGTGTCGCTGGCGTCGGCCGGGTAGAGGCTGATGCCGACGCTGGTGGTGACGAACATCTCCTTCTTCTCGACGAGGAACGGCGCCTGCATGCCGGTGATGATGCGGCCGGCGACCGGCGTCACGTCCTCGGCCTGGCCGATGTCCTCGAGCAGCACCGCGAACTCGTCGCCGCCGAGGCGGGCCAGCGTGTCGCTGTCGCGCAGCGCCGCCTGCAGGCGCTTCGCCGCTTCCTTCAGGACCTGGTCGCCGGCGCTGTGGCCGAGCGTGTCGTTGACCACCTTGAAGCGGTCGAGGTCGAGGTAGAGCAGCGCCATCTGCCGGCCGTTGCGCTGGCAGCGCGCCGCCGCCGCTTCCATCCGCTGGTGCAGCAGGCGGCGGTTCGGCAGGTCGGTCAGCGGGTCGTAGAAGGCGAGCCGCTCGATCGTCGACTCGGCGAACTTGCGCTCGTTGATGTTCTCGATGACGGCGACGTAGTGCGTCGTCCGCCGCCGCTCGTCGAGGATCGGCGAAATGCTTTCGAGGCACCAGAAGACCTCGCCCGAGCGGTTGCGGTTTTTCAGTTCGCCGCGCCATTCGCGGCCGGCGGCCAGCGTCTGCCACATCTCCGTGTAGGTTTCCGGCGGCGTCTCGCCGGATTTCAGCAGGCGCGGGTTCTGCCCGAGCAGTTCGTCGCGCGCGTAGCCGCAGATGTCGAGCAGGCGGTCGTTGACGTATTCGATCGTGCCCTCCTCGTCGGTGACCATGATGCCGCTGGCGCTCTGGTCGATGGCGCGGTTGAGCTTGCGCAGGATTTCCTCCTGCACGTGCTTCTCGGCGAGCACGCTGAGCCGGCGGCGCGTGGCGAAGGCGACGAAGCCGATGCCGGCGAGCCACAGTCCGCCGTGCGAGGTGAGCAGCAGCCGCTGCGCGTCGTCCTTCAGCGTGCGGTAGGGGGCGAGCGGAATGGCGACGTCGGTGGCGCCGCGCATCTCGCCGACCTTGATGCCGGTCCATGCGTGGCACTTCAGGCAGCCTTCTTCCATCATCATCGGCTGCATGCGTCGCAGCACCGGCACGCCGCCGACCTCGGTGACCTCGCTGTAGTCGGCGAGGGTCCGGCCGACGATGGCGAGCGCCTTCCTTTCCCAGTCGTCCGGCGCATTGACCGGATTGAGCACCTGCTCGCCGGTGATGCGGGCGCGGATGCCGTACAGCTCGGACTGCGTCTCCATCAGCATGCGCAGCATCGTCGCCGGGTTGTAGAGCGTGATGTCGGTGCCGGACTGGGTCTTCGCGTCGCGGTCGGGAATCATCGCCATGTACGGGTTCGGCGGCGTTTCCGGCGTCACCGGCACGTACAGGCCGCCGAGCTTGGTCGCCCAGACGCGGAAGGCGAGATCCTTCTGCAGCTGCGTCTTCGCCTCGGTCTCGGCGAGTGCCAGCATCTGCCGCTCCTCCTCCTGCCACGAGCGCGAGAGCGAGAAGCCGAGCAGCGCGGTCCAGGCGGCAGCGGCGGCAACGGCGCCGAGGAGCAGGGCGTTGCGGGTGCGGGACGGCAGTTGGGCGGCGGGCTTCTTCACGGCGGGGCGGGGCGATGGCTATCCCGCGATTCTAGTCGCAAAGCGGCGGCCGGGCGCGCCTTCGTCGCCGGCGGTGGCTTTTCTGTAACAATGCTTTTGACATTTTTTTGCGTTGCCGCAATTTTTCAGGCTCAAACTGGTCTATATTTGCGTGATCTCCCGCCTACGGAAATCGCGCCGTGTCCGACGACGAATACCAATCGCTGCAACAACTGATCGACCGTGTCCGCACCCTGGCCTCGCAACAGCTGCTGGCGCTCGATTCGCCGGCGCCGACGGTGCTGGCCTCGACGCTGGCCGATTTCCATGCCGCGACGCGGGTGCATCACTGCCTCGAAGACGTCGGCGAGACGGCGCGCTCGCTGGCCAGCCTGCTCTACCATTGCAGCGGTCGCGCGCCCGATGCGCAGGAGCGGCCGCAGGTGTCGCTGCTGATCGGCAACCTGCTGCGCGAGCTGGCGCCGGTCGGCCATGCGCTGCCGGAGACCTTGCCGCCGCTGGTGACGCCGATCGCGCCGTCGTCGGCCACCGAACACAAGCGCGTCGTCCTCTACGTCGATAGCGGTTCGCTCCTCGTCATGCTGCGCGAGACGCTGGCGCAGGCCGGCTTCGAACCGGTCGGCATCGACTCGCTGGAGGCGCTGGCCGCGCTCGACGACGGCGGGCGGCCGGTGGCGATCATCGCCGACCTCGGCCTGTGCCAGCTGCATCCGCAGTGCTCGGACGTGTTCGCGACGCTGCGCGGGCGCTTCTCGCCGCCGCCCCACCTGTTCTGCATCGGCGCCACCGAGGACATTCCCGCCCGCCTCGAAGCGGTCCGCCTCGGCGCCACGCGCTTTCTGCCGCAGCCGATCGACACCGCGCGCCTCGTCGCGATTCTCCAGGGGGTGACGCGGCAGACGCCGATCCAGCCGTTCCGCGTGCTGCTCGTCGAGGACGATCCCTTCCTCGGCGAGGTCTACGCCTCCGGCCTGCGCGAGGACGGCATCGAGGTGTGCGTCGTCGGCGATCCGCTGCAGGCGCCGGCGCGCATCGCCGGCTTCGAACCGGACGTGATCATCAGCGACATCTACATGCCGGGCTGCAACGGCTTCGAGCTGCTCGCCATGCTGCGCCAGGACGACGTGCTGCTCGATACGCCGATCATGGTGCTGTCGAGCGAGCCGCTGGTCGGCCGCCGTGTCGAGGCGCTCGGCCTCGGCGCCGACGATTTCCTCGTCAAGCCGGTGGACATGGAGTTGCTGGTGTCGGCGGTGATCGCGCGCGCGCGCCGCGCGCGCATGCTCAAGCGCAGCCGCAGCGAGTACCGCCGCCTGCAGCAGCGCATGCGCGAGCTGGCGCCCTACCTGCCCGAGCGCTTCCAGGCGAACGCGGTGGCCGAGGTCGAGCTGGAGGACATGCTCCTCTCCGAGACGATCAACATGGACGACTACATCGTCCGCGAGATGCACCACGACGACGACGGCGAGCCGGAAGGCCGCCGCTGATTCCCGCGCCCGCGCCGGGTCCTCAGCCCGGCGTGCCGAGCAGTTCCGTATACATGCCGCGCGCCCAGGCGATGTCCTCGTCGCGCGGCTGCGCGTCGTGGTGCTGCTGCACCGTCTGCAGCACCAGCCCGTCGCCGCGCACGCGGTAGCGCGTCTCGATGCGCATCATCTCCATCGGCTCGGCGCCGGCGAGCACGTAGCAGGTGCTTTCCGGCAGTAGCCGCGGCGCTTCCTTCCCCTGCGCTTCGGCGGCGATCTGCGCGGCGGCGAGGCGTCCCTGGCGCGCCGCCATCTGGCCGGTCTTGGGGTAGTGGCCGAAGAGCAGCGAGGCGCGGTCGACCATGTCGCCGACGACGAAGACGCGCGGGTCGGCGAGCGAACGCTGCGTCAGCGGATCGAAGGCCGCCCAGCCGCTCGCCCGCGCCGGGTCGTTGGCGTCGCGGCCGATCAGCCCGGCCTGCCAGGCGAGGTCGCCGGCCTGCTGCGGCGGCATCAGCAGCGCATCGTCGAAGCGGAAGGTCTCGAAGTCGGTGCTCACCGTCTGCGCGAACGGGTCGATCTTCTCCACCCGCGCCTGCGGCACGTAGACGATGCGCTCGCGGTACTGGCTGGCGAAGACGCGGAGGAAGCCGGGCATCGCCGGGTTCGGGTCGAGGACGACGACGCGCGCCTTCACGCGCCGCTGCGCGAACAGCGTGGCGATCAGGCAGGCGCGCTCGAACGGTGCCGGCGGGCAGCGGTAGGGCATCGGCGGCACGGCGATGACGAAGTCGCCGCCGGCAAAGGCGTCGAGCCGCGCCTTCAGCGCCGGCAGTTCGTGCGCCTGCCAGGCGCTGCCGAACCTGCGCCGCGCTTCGTCGGCCGGCTTCGCGTCGGTGCCGAACCACGGCGCGTAGTCGTCGCGGATGCCGGCGGCGAGCACCAGCCAGTCGTAATCGAGGTCGCCGTCGGCGGTGCGTACCCGACGCCGCTCGCGGTCGATGGCGAGCACCTCGCCGCGGCGGAAGGCGTAGCCGAAGCGCTGCGCCGCCGCCGCGTAGTCGAACTCGGGCAGCCCGCCGTCGAGGCGGTCGGCGAGCCAGCGGTTGGACAGCGGCAGCGAGCGGAAGCGGTCGTGCCGTTCGAGCAGCGTCACCTGCAGCGCCGGCGCCAGCTCGCGCAGGTGGCGGGCGGCAGCGAGCCCGCCCCAGCCGCCGCCGATGACGACGGCGCGGCCGCCGGCGGCGGCGCGCAGCGGTCCGGGCAGCAGTGCGCTGCCGCCGAGGGCGGCGGCAGCGGCGAGCAGGCGGCGACGATTCGTTTGCATGGCGGAGAGGTCCGGCAGGGGACCGGCGCGGCGTGGCGCGCCGGCGTCGGGGTCAGGTCGCCGGCGCTGCCTGCGCGTCCGGCGGCGGCATCAGCGGCATCGGCGGCAGCTGCGCCTTTTCCTCTTCGGTTAGCTTGAGGCGATCGATCAGCGCGTCGCGGTTGAGGTGCAGCAGCGCCTCGATGGCGGCGAAGTCGTCGGGCAGCGCGGCGTCGTTCCAGCCGTTCGCCGAATGGCGGGCGAGGTCGGCGGCGAGCAGCACGTTGCGGATGCGCGGATGTTCGGCGTGTTCCGGGTCGATCAGGTTGGCGAGCAGTTTCGGCAGGTGCCAGGCCTTGCACAGCGCGAGTTGCAGGTCGATCAGGCGGACGCCGAGGACGTCCTGCTGCACGGCGACGCTGCGCAGCGTGCGGTTGGTTTTCTGCCGTTCGCGGATTTCCGTGGCGAGCTTCGGCGCGAAGCACCACAGCAGGATTTCGGCGAGGTCGTGCAGCAGCGCGGCGATGGTGACTTCCTCGACGTTCAGGTCCTGCCGCCAGAGCGCCCATTCGTGCGCGTAATGCGCCGCGCGCTGGACGCGGCGGATCAGCTGCAGCGTGCCGAGCATCGCCTGCGGCTCGCCCTTCAGCATCTGTTCGATGGTGATCAGCGACGAGAACTTGGTGAAGAAGGGTTCGATGCCGACCATCATCACCGCGCTGCCGATGGTGGTGATGTCGGTGCGCAGGTTCTTGCCGGCGAAGGGCTGGATGTAGGCGAGGACCTTGACCGTCATCAGCGGGTCCTGCAGGACGATGCGCGAGACGTCGCGGCCGTTGACGCGGTCGATGTCGGCGCGCAGCGTTTCGAGCTGGCGCACCGTGTTGCGCAGCACCGGCAGGTCGGCGCCGCTGAAGAACAGCACCCAGTTATCGAGATCCTGCAAGGGACGGGTCAGCATCGTTCCGACTTCACTGTGAGCATCAAAAAGCGGCGCTAATCGACTGATTTGGAAACAAACAGCATCTGGCTTGATGGTACTCGCTGGACCGGCGCGATTCAACCGGAATTTGTGTCGACGACGGGCTGCGGCGGCCGGTGGCGGCCGGCCGCGGCGGCCCAGCCGAACGTGTGCAGCAGCGCGGCGAAGGCGCCGTCGAGCGGCGCCGCGAGATCGAGCGTGCCGCCGTCCGGGTGCGGCAGGACGAGGCGCGCGCAGTGCAGCAGCAGGCGCGCGCAGCCGGTGTGCGCGGCGAAGGCGCGGTTGAGCGGCCCCTTGCCGTAGGTGGCGTCGCCGATGATCGGGTGCGCGGCATGCTTGAGGTGGCGGCGGATCTGGTGACGGCGGCCGGTTTCCGGCGTCAGTTCGAGCAGCGCGCAGCGCGTCGTCGGGTGGCGCTCGCCGGCGATCGGCAGCTCCGCCGTCGCCAGCCGTCGCCAGTGCGTGACCGCCGGCTGCGGCAGCAGCTGCGCGCGCGGATCGATCCATTCGGCGGCGTCCGGCTCGCGCTTCAGCGGATGGTCGATGGTGCCGGAGGCGTCCGGCCAGCCGCGGACGACGGCGAGGTAGGTCTTCTCCACCGCCTGCGCGGCGAAGGCGTCGGAGAGGCAGCGGGCGGTGTCGCGGTCGAGGGCGAAGACGAGGACGCCGGAGGTGCCGCGGTCGAGGCGGTGCACCGGGTGCACCGGCCGGCCGATCTGGTCGCGCAGGCGCTGCACGGCGAACTCGGTCTCGTGCCGGTCGAGGACGGTACGGTGCACGAGCAGGCCGGGCGGCTTGGCGATGGCGACCAGCGCCGCGTCGGCGTGGAGGATGGCGAGCGGCGCGCGGGCGGCGGGCGCCGCCGGCTCAGTGCAGGTCGCCATCGACGTAGTACCAGCGGCCATCCTCGCGCACGAAGCGGCTCGTTTCGTGCAGCCGGTGGCCGCGCCCGCCGGCGCGGTAGCGGGCGACGAATTCGACGACGGCACGGTCGTCGCCGGTTGCCGCGTGGCGCTTCACTTCCAGCCCGAGCCAGCGCGGCACGCCGTCGTCCTCGCTCTCCGCCAGCGTTTCCGCCGCCGGCCGCGTCGTCGCGTGCCAGGTGGCGAGCAGGTAGTCGTTCCGGCGCAGCACGTAGGCCGAGTAGCGCGAACGCATCAGCGCCTCGGCCGTCGGCGCCGGTGCACCGGCATGCCAGCGGCCGCAGCAGTCGGTGTAGGGGCGGCCGCTGCCGCAGGGGCAGCCGTCGCGGTCGCTGCGCTGCTTCATGCCGCTTCAGCCCAGCTCGCGCAGGTCGGCGACCGGCGTGCTGCCGAAGCCGTCGCCGAGCAGGTGGGCGACGATGCCGGCGGCGCAGGCCTCGGGCGTGCTCAGGCCGCCGCTCTCCTTCAGCGTTTCGAACTTCTGCCGCAGCGGGAAGTTCTCGACCGGCGTCGCGCGGATCTGCGCCTGCATGTCGGTATCGATGACGCCCGGCGCCAGGCTGCAGATGCGGATACCCGACGCCGCATCGGCGGCGACGACGCGCGCGTGGTGGTCGAGCGCGGCCTTGCCGGCGCCATAGACGCTCCAGCCGGGAATCGCGTTGCGGCCGGCGCCGCTGGAGATGTGCAGCACGCGCAGCTCGGCGCGGCCGGCGACGGCCTGCGCCGCGGCGGCGGCGAGCATCAGCGCGGCGGCGACGTTGCAGCTCACCGCCTGCGCGATGGCCGCCGGCGGCTGCGCGGCGAGCGCGCCGACTGGTGCCAGCAGGCCGGCGTTGTTCACCAGCAGCAGCGGGTCGGCCGCATCGGCGAAGGCCGTCAGCGTGCCGCCGTCGAGCCAGCGCGTCAGCGCCGCGCTGTCGGCGAGGTCGAGCGCCGCCTCGCTCAGCTGGCCGGGGTGCGCCGCGGCGAGCGCCGGGTTGCCGTGCCGCGACATGCCGAGAACCGGAATGCCGCGCGCCAGCAGGCTGGCGGCGACGGCGGCGCCGAGGCCGCGCGAGTGGCCGGTGACGATGGCCTTGATCATCGGAAGCTCCTGTGCGAACGGAAAGCCGCGATCTTAGCCGAGCGGGGGCGGGGCGTCAGTGCCTGGCGAATACCTTCGCCTTGCCTCGAAAAGTATTCCGAGGAATTTCAATCGATCAGTTCATTTATTTCGTTGCCGAGGTGGCATGCCGGCTGAACGTTGAACTGTGACTGCACTTTGCTCAAGTTTCAATTCACGCCCCTCGTTGCCGAGGGACGAAGCGCAACCGCGCCCCGGCCTTGTCGTAGATCGCGCGGTTTCAATCCACGCCCCTCGTTGCCGAGGGACGAAGCATGCGGTCGACGACGGCGATGTGCAGCAGGTTGTCGTTTCAATCCACGCCCCTCGTTGCCGAGGGACGAAGCCCATCTGCGCACGCATATCGCAACCAAGCCCCGAAGTTTCAATCCACGCCCCTCGTTGCCGAGGGACGAAGCCGCTCGGTCGTCGCCGAGAACGATTCGACAACCTTGTTTCAATCCACGCCCCTCGTTGCCGAGGGACGAAGCGCGGGGTGGCGCGGAACCCCGCCGTCAGTCAGGCCGTTTCAATCCACGCCCCTCGTTGCCGAGGGACGAAGCTCAATGGCGCCGCGTCATCTGGCAGAACCCGGATCTGTTTCAATCCACGCCCCTCGTTGCCGAGGGACGAAGCCGGCCTACTACGTAGGCTTGTTGGTCAATTTCTGGGTTTCAATCCACGCCCCTCGTTGCCGAGGGACGAAGCGCTGTTCGCGCAGATCGTGCCGAGCGCGCAGTCGTTTCAATCCACGCCCCTCGTTGCCGAGGGACGAAGCCCAGCCACTCGCGCACGTCGGCGCGCTGCCACGCGTTTCAATCCACGCCCCTCGTTGCCGAGGGACGAAGCTGGACGTCGTACCGCCACTTGGCGATGCTGCGCGCGTTTCAATCCACGCCCCTCGTTGCCGAGGGACGAAGCGATCAAGATCCAGATCGAAGACGTTGCAGTCGAGACGTTTCAATCCACGCCCCTCGTTGCCGAGGGACGAAGCGTGCCGACTGCGCGACCACCGCCGACTCACCCATGTTTCAATCCACGCCCCTCGTTGCCGAGGGACGAAGCGGCGGATATGCAGATGGCCGAACACGTTGCAGCCGTTTCAATCCACGCCCCTCGTTGCCGAGGGACGAAGCGCGCGAGATGCTGCCCACGAGCGTTCCGGTCGGGTTGTTTCAATCCACGCCCCTCGTTGCCGAGGGACGAAGCCCGGCGGGGTTCGTCTCGGACACACCGAGTTGATAGTTTCAATCCACGCCCCTCGTTGCCGAGGGACGAAGCGTGTCAGGAGGCGGAGGACCGACTACTCCTCTCGTTGTTTCAATCCACGCCCCTCGTTGCCGAGGGACGAAGCGGCGATTCTTGTCGCCCCAAGAACGAGAGTTGAAGTTTCAATCCACGC
>JANJTW010000017.1 GCA_024710925.1 Rhodocyclaceae bacterium
CCTCGTAACGCTCGCCCACGAAGTTGCGGCGCACCTTGCGCGTGCGCGTGGGTTCGCCATCGTCGGCGTCGAGTTCCTTGTGCAGGATCAGGAAGCGCTTGATCTGGGAGCCGCTCATCTTCGGGTCGGCGGCGAGATCGGCATTGACCTTCTCGACGCACTCGCGGATGAGCGTGTACACCTTGTCCTGCGACGCGAGATCGGTATACCCGGCATAGGCCAGGCCCTGACGCTCGGCCCAGTTGCCGACGGCCTCCAGGTCGATATTGATGAAGGCCGTGACGAAATCGCGGTGGTTGCCGAAGGTCACCGCTTCCTTGATGTGCTGGAAGAACTTCAGCTTGTTCTCGATGTAGTTCGGAGCAAACATCGAACCGTCATTGAGTTTGCCGACGTCTTTGGCACGATCGATGATCTTCAGGTGCCCGTCCTCGTCGAAGAAGCCCGCATCACCCGTCATGAAGTAGCCGTCGCTGTTGATCGATTCGGCGGTGGCATCGGGGCGCTTGTAATACGCCTTCAGCAGCATCGGCCCCTTGACCAGGATCTCGCCGTTGTCGGCGATTTTCACTTCCACCCCGGGCGCCGGCATGCCGACCGAGTCGAGCTTAATCTTGCCGTCCGGCTGTAGGCAGACGTAGGCGCAGGTCTCGGTCTGGCCGTAGAGCTGCTTGAGGTTGATGCCGATCGAGCGGTAGAAGCGGAACAGGTCGGGGCCGATCGCGGCGCCGGCGGTGTAGGCGACGCGGATGCGACTCATGCCGAGCACGTTCTTCAACGGCCCGTAGACGAACAGGCTGCCGAGCGCGTAGAGCAGGCGATCGCCGAAGCCGACGTCCTTGCCGTCGAGGATTTCCGCGCCGCAGCGGCGGGCGACGTCCATGAAGAAGTGGAACATCCGCTGCTTGATCGCACCGGCATCCTCCATGCGGATCATCACCTGCGTCAGCAGGTTCTCGAACACGCGCGGCGGCGCAAAGTAGTAGGTCGGCCCGATCTCGCGCAGGTCGGTCATCACCGTGTCGCCGGATTCCGGGCAGTTGATCGTGAAGCCGGAAACCTGCGCCTGCGCGAACGATAACTGGTGGTCGCCCACCCAGGCCATCGTCTGTTCGTATAGGAGGTCGTCGTCGTCGGTCCGCCGGTCGAACTCGCAGCCGCCGCGCGCCGACGAAATGAAGGCGTTGTGCGTCTGGCAGACGCCCTTCGGCTTGCCGGTGGTGCCCGAGGTATAGAGCATCACGCTGACGTCGTCCGGCTTGCCGAGATCGACTTCGCCGTCGAGGAAATCCGGGTGATTCTGGTTGTGGATCCGCCCCATCGCCATCAGTTCTTCGATGTCGTGGATGAACGGCTGCGTGTAGTGGCGCATGCCGCGCGGATCGTCATAGACGATGTGTTCCAGCGACGGCAGCTGCTCGCGGATTTCGAGCAGCTTGTCGACCTGCTCCTGGTCCTCGGCGAGCGCGAAGCGGACGCCGGCATCCTGCAGCACGAACAGCATCTCGGCGCCGACCGCATCCTGGTAGAGCGGCACGGGAACGCCGCCGAGGCACTGCACGGCGGTCATCATCATGTACAGACGGGGGCGGTTGTCGCCGATGATGGCTAGGTTGTCGCCACGCTTGAAGCCGAGCTCGGCGAGACCGCAGGCCAGCGCGCGCACGTGTTCGGCAACGTCGGCCCAGGTCCACGATTGCCAGATACCCAGATCCTTCTCGCGCATGGCGACCTTATCGCCACGCACCTGGGCATGGTAGAACAGCAGGCGTGGAAAGGTATCCAGCGCCCTGGAAGCCGTGTCCGGCATGTTGTCTCCTCCGTTATTTCGACCGCCGGTCGGCGCAGCGCCGCCGGCAAGGCCACTCATGTTATGCCGACCTCATCGTATCCGCCAGACCCGGCCGGCATTCGCCGGCAACCGTGGATCGGACGGACCGGAGGGCGGTCCCGGGAGCCCGGAAAAGCCCCCTTGATGCGAAGCAGTTTAGCCACACTCCCAGTCTATAATTGTCGCCATCCCGACAATTCGAAAAATTTTTCATGCTGACGCTCGAAGCCGCACTACGCAGTTCGACCTGGGGCCAGGCGCTTACCGAAGAAGAGTTTGCTCGCGCGCTGTCGGGGACCGTCGAACGCACCCTCGAAACCGGCGCCTTCATCTGCATGAAAGGGGAGCCGGTCGACCACTGGATGGGGGTCGTCGATGGCCTGGTAAAAATGGCCAGCTGCTGGGTCACCGGCAAGACGACGACCTTCACCGGCCTCGCTACCGGCGGCTGGTTCGGCGAAGGCTCGCTGCTCAAGAACGACACCCGCAAGTACGACGTGATGGCCCTGCGCACCTCGCGCATCGCGTATATGAACCGCAGCACCTTCCTCTGGCTGATGGACCACAGCATCCCGTTCAACCGCTTCCTGATCACCCAGCTGAACGAGCGCCTCGGCCAGTTCATCGGCATGATGGAGAACGAGCGCCTGCTCGACACCGACGCCCGCCTCGCCCGCAATCTCGCCGCGATGTTCAATCCGGTGCTCTATCCCGGAACCGGGCCGGAACTGCAGATCTCGCAGGAAGAGATCGGCTTCCTTGCCGGCCTCTCCCGGCAGCGCGTGAACCAGGCCCTGAAGGCGCTGCAGGAAGCGAACCTGCTGCGCCTCGAATACGGCAAGCTGACCATTCTCGACCTCGACCGCCTGCGCAACTACGGCGGCTGACAAAAAAACGGCCGGCATGACGCCGGCCGAAGCTCACTACGAGGAAAGTTCCGCTGCCGCCGGATCAGCGCATCAGCCGGCCGCCACGGCTGACGATGGTCACCTCGGCGAAGCGCGAGCCGAGGCGACTGCCCGGCGCATAGCTGACGACAAAGCCTCCGGCATCGAACTCGCGCAACGACGCGAGCGCCGCCACCAGTTTTTCCCGCGTCGGCTGCGGTCCGGCCCGGCGCAAGGCCTCGACCACCACCTTGGCGGCGATGAAGCCTTCCAGTGTCGTATAGGTGATGCCGGCGGCCGGCACGATGCCTGGCGGCAACTGGCGCATCTCGCGCACGACCGGCGCCGTCGCGCTGTCCGGGAAAGGCACCACCTGCGAAATGGCGATACCCGCCGCGTCGGCACCGAGCTCGGCATGCAGCGCCTTGAGGCCGACTACGGAGAGGGCGAAGAACTGCGGCAACCGGCCGGCAGCGCGCATCTGCCTGACAAAGGCGGCGGTCGGCTGGTAGGTGCTGACCATTACCACCGCCTGCGGATCGGCGGCGCCGATCGTGCGCACCGCCTCGCCGACGTCGTTCTTCGTCTTGTCGTAGATACCGGTCGCCGCCACCTTCAGGCGACGCTTCGCCAGCGCCGCCTCGACGCCGGCGAGCCCGGCCTTGCCAAAGACATCGTCCTGGTAGAAGACGGCGATGCGATTGATACCTAGCGTGGTCAGCTGGTCGACGATCTTCTCGGTCTCGTCGCCATAGCTCGCACGCAACCAGAAGGTGGTCGGCGACGTCTGCGCGCGCAGGCTGTCGGCGCCGGTATAGGGGGCCAGCGACGGCACCGCGCGCTCGTTGATCAACGGCAGCAGCGCCGCATAATTGGCACTGCCGAACATGCCGAAAAAGGCGAGAACGTCGTCCGTGTCGAGCAGTTTCCTGGCATTGGCGACGCTACGCTCGACGACGTAACCGTCATCGAGCGAGACCAGCTCGATGCGCCGCCCATGTACGCCGCCCTTGCCGTTGATCCACTGGAAGTAGGCCAGCGCGCCATCGCGGTATTCGCTGCCGAGCTCGGCCAGCGGTCCGGACAGCGGCAGCGACTGGCCGAACTTGATGGCCGGCGCGGACTGTGCCATGGCGAGCGTCGCCGCGACGAGCAACGCCAGCGCTGCCAGCCAGCGGGCGAAGGTGCGGTGCAGATGTGTCATGGGCAGTGTCCTCCGATGTGCCGGCCTCGCCGACCGACGACACCGGAGCAGCGTTCGCGTCACCCGGCCGTCCCGGTCAGCATCGGGAAGGTGGGCCATCGTCGGACTCTAGGCGGCGTTCCGAAGGAAGTCTGTCGCCGAAAGGACAATTGCACCGTATGGCGATGACGCGCCCGCCTGGCGCAGGGAACGGCGTTACCGTTCCACCGATGGCCGAGCGGGGATTGCCGGCGCAAAAAAACGGCCGGCATGCGCCGGCCGTTGCACGAGCGGAAGGATTCGCTGTTCTCCCTCGCGGTCACATGCTCCTGCGGTATTGCCCGCCGACCTCGTAGAGCGCCGAGGTGATCTGGCCGAGCGAGCAGCAGCGCACGGCGTCGACCAGCACGGCGAAGACGTTGCCATCCTCGATCACGGTCTGCTTCAGCTTCTCGATCATCGGGCCGGATTCGGCCGCGTGGCGCTGCTGGAAGTCGCGCAGGCGCTTGATCTGCGACTGCTTCTCGTCGTCGGTCGAGCGCGCCAGCTCGATCTCGACCTGGGCATCGCCCTTCGGGTTGCGGAAGGTGTTCACGCCGATGATCGGGTACGAACCGTCGTGCTTCTTGTGTTCGTAGTAGAGCGACTCCTCCTGGATCTTGCCGCGCTGGTAGCCGGTCTCCATCGCGCCGAGCACGCCGCCGCGGGCGGCGATGGCCTCGAACTCCTTGAGCACGGCTTCTTCCACGAGGTCGGTCAGCTCGTCGAAGACGAAGGCGCCCTGGTTCGGGTTCTCGTTCTTGGCGACGCCCCACTCGCGGTTGATGATCAGCTGGATGGCCATCGCGCGGCGCACCGATTCGTCGGTCGGCGTCGTGATCGCTTCGTCGTAGGCGTTGGTGTGTAGCGAGTTGCAGTTGTCGTAGATGGCGATCAGCGCCTGCAGCGTCGTGCGGATGTCGTTGAAGTCCATTTCCTGCGCATGCAGCGAACGGCCGGAAGTCTGGATGTGGTACTTCAGCTTCTGGCTGCGCTCGTTGGCGCCGTACTTGTTCTTCATCGCCACCGCCCAAATGCGGCGGGCGACGCGGCCGATCACCGAGTACTCGGGATCAATGCCATTCGAGAAGAAGAACGACAGGTTCGGCGCGAAGTCGTCGATGTGCATGCCGCGCGCGAGGTAGGCTTCGACGTAGGTGAAGCCGTTGGCCAGCGTAAAGGCCAGCTGCGAGATCGGGTTCGCGCCGGCTTCGGCGATGTGGTAGCCGGAGATCGACACCGAGTAGAAGTTCTTCACGTCGTTATGGACGAAGAACTCCTGGATATCGCCCATCATCTTCAGCGCGAACTCGGTCGAGAAGATGCAGGTGTTCTGACCCTGGTCTTCCTTCAGGATGTCGGCCTGGACGGTGCCGCGCACGCTGGAGAGCACCCACTCGCGGATCTTCTCGGCCTCGTCCTCGGTCGGGTCGCGGCCGTTGTCGGCCTTGAACTTGGCGACCTGCTGGTCGATCGCGGTGTTGAAGAAGCAGGCGAGGATGATCGGCGCCGGCCCGTTGATCGTCATCGACACGGAGGTGGTCGGGCAGCACAGGTCGAAGCCGTCGTAGAGCACCTTCATGTCGTCGAGCGTGGCGATCGAGACGCCGGAGTTGCCGATCTTGCCGTAGATGTCCGGACGCTCGTCGGGGTCGCAGCCGTACAGCGTCACCGAGTCGAAGGCGGTCGACAGCCGGTGCGCCGGCATCCCCTCGGAGACCTTCTTGAAGCGGCGGTTGGTCCGGAAGGCATCGCCCTCGCCGGCAAACATCCGGGTCGGGTCCTCGTTCTCGCGCTTGAAGGCGAAGACGCCGGCGGTGTAGGGGAACGACCCCGGCACGTTCTCCTTCATCAGGAAGCGCAGGATCTCGCCGTCGTCCTTGAAGGCCGGCAGCACCACCTTGCGGATCTTGGTGCCGGAGAGCGATTCGGTGACGAGCTTCGTCCGGATCTCCTTGTCGCGGATCTTCACGACGTACTCGTCGCCGCTGTAGGCCTTGACCGTATCCGGCCACATGTCGAGCAACTTCTTCGCCTTCGGGTCGAGCTGGCTGTCCTTCCAGGCGATCAACTCGTCGAAATCATTCGCCGGCTTCTCGCAGCCTTCGAAGATCGTCTTCGCGGTCTTCAGCGACTGGCGCTCGCGGGCGAGGGTCGCCTGCTGCTCGGCGTGCGCGTGGTAGCCGCGCAGCGTCTCGGCAATCTCGGCCAGGTAGCGCACGCGCTTGGTCGGCACGATGGCGCGCGAGCCGGACGAGTGCTTCACCGTCACCGCCGGCAGCTTGCCCGGCTGCAATTTGAGGCCGAACTCGGCCAGCTTCGGCGCCAGCGCCTGATACAGCGCGGTGACGCCGTCGTCGTTGAAGCGCGCAGCCTGCGTGCCGAACACCGGCATTTCTTCGGTCGGCGTGCTGAACAGCTCGCGGTTGCGCTGGTACTGCTTGCGCACGTCGCGCAGCGCATCGTCGGCGCCCTTGCGGTCGAACTTGTTGATGGCAACGAAGTCGGCGAAGTCGAGCATGTCTATCTTCTCGAGCTGCGACGCGGCGCCGAACTCCGGGGTCATGACGTAGAGCGAGGCATCGACGAAGGGCACGATCGCCGCGTCGCCCTGGCCGATGCCGGAGGTCTCGACGATGACGAGGTCGAAGCCGGACAGCTTGCAGGCAGCGATCACCTCGGGCAGCGCTGCCGAGATCTCGGTGCCGGTGTCGCGCGTCGCCAGTGAACGCATGTAGATGTTCGGATGCTCGATGGCGTTCATGCGGATGCGGTCGCCGAGCAACGCGCCGCCGGTACGCTTCCTCGACGGGTCGATCGAGACGATGGCGAGCTTCAGCGCGTCGCCCTGGTCGAGGCGGAAGCGGCGCACCAGTTCGTCGGTGAGCGAGGACTTGCCGGCGCCGCCGGTGCCGGTGATGCCGAGCACCGGGGTCTTCGCCTCGGCCGCGGCCTGCACGATGTCCTGGCGCAGCTTCTCGCCGTAGACGCCGTTCTCCAGCCCGGTGATGACCTGCGCCAGCGCACGGCGCTCGCCGGAGCGCAGCACGTCGAGCACCCGGTCCGCCGCCGGCACGGTGGTGCCAAGATCAATATCGCACTGCGCGACGACGTCGTTGATCATGCCCTGCAGGCCCATCGACTGGCCGTCCTCCGGCGAGTAGATGCGGTTCACGCCGTAGTCGTGCAGTTCCTTGATCTCGGCCGGCACAATGACACCGCCACCACCGCCGAAGACCTTGATGTTGGCGCCGCCACCGGCCTTCAGCAGGTCGATCATGTACTTGAAGAATTCGACGTGGCCGCCCTGGTAGGAGGTGATGGCGATGCCCTGCACATCCTCCTGCAGCGCCGCGTTGACGATCTCCTGTACCGAGCGGTTGTGACCGAGGTGGATCACTTCGGAACCGGTCGCCTGCAGGATGCGGCGCATGATGTTGATCGAGGCGTCGTGCCCGTCGAAAAGCGAGGCGGCGGTAACGAAGCGCACCTTGTTCTTCGGCTTGTACGGGCTGATCTTCTTGGCGATGGACAGGTCGGTCATGGCAAGACTCCGGTAGCAATCAAAATTCAGTTCAGGCGTGCCCCGAGGGCACTTCCTCGTATTTACTCGGGCGTCACCCAAGGAGACTTCGCGGATTTCGCGATGCGCTCGCGCACATCGCTCAGGCGCCCCCCGGGAGAACTTCCTCGCGATGCGCAATGCGCATCGCTCAGGCGCCGAAGTTGTCGGGCATCTGCAGCGCGACGACCTCGCCGCGTGCGGTGGCCACGCCTTCAGCATAGATGGTGGCCTCGACAACCACCTTGCGCCCCTTGATTTCCTTCACGCGACCGCGGATTTCCAGCTCCGGACCGAGCGGCGTCGGTTTCAGGTAGGAAACGTTGAGCGCACCGGTAACGAAACGCAGCTGCGGCTCGCTGCCCATCTCGCGCCCTTCGGCACGGTAGGTGGCGGCGGCGGCAGTACCGGTGCCGTGGCAGTCGATCAGCGAGGCAAGCAGGCCACCATAGACGAAGCCGGGAACCGCCGTATGGTAAGGCGCCGGGGTGTAACGGGTGACCGTCTCGCCGGAGTTGTCCTCGGCCCAGAAGGTCTTGATGCGATGGCCGTGGTCATTCCGGCTGCCGCAGCCATAGCAATGCGACAGATTCTCCGGGTAGCAGTCCTGAAAGGCTTTCATCGTCGTCGTTCTCCGGCGGTCGGCCCGCGAGGGGCCTGCACGTTGGCTATAGGGTTTCGCACCATCCTACGCCGACGCTCCGGGTGGCTCCAGTGCGAAACAGGCCTATAATCGTGCAAATTACGCCAATTCGCACGATGGCCCACATGGCCTGCAAACACTGAAAAATGCCGGACAAAATTGCGCATATTGCAAAATGCGCCAATCAGAATCCAACCCGAGGAACGGTCGCCCCAGCCTTCGTCCGCGGCATGCTGGCCGGCGCCCGCCATGCCGGCCTGCCGCCGGAAACGTTGCTCGCCGCGGTCGGCATCGCCCCTGCGTGCCTGCTCGACGATGCGCAGCGCGTACCGGTCGCCGACTACGCCGCGCTCTACAACCATGTCAACGCAGCTCTCGACGACGAGGCCTTCGGCTTGTTCCCGACACCGATGCGCACCGGCTGCTTCGAATTCCTCTGCCGCGCGACGATCACCGCGCCGACGCTGGAGGAGGCGCTGCAGCGGGCGATCCGCTTCCTGCGCGCATTGCTGCCATCGATGGCGATCCGCGTCGGCCGTGCCGGCGATGCCGGCCTGATCGAAATCGCCGAGCGCGTGCCGCTGACCATCGACCGCGTCTTCGCCTACGAGTGGCTGCTGCGCCTGCTGCACGGCCTGGCCTGTTGGCTGGTCGGCCGGGGCATCACGCTCGACGCGGTAGACTTCCCCTACCCGCGCCCGGCGCACGCCGACGACTACGCGCTGATCTACACCGCCAACAGCCACTTCGACGCCCCCTGGCTCAGCGCCCGCATCGCCGGCAACCTGCTTGAGCTACCGGTGCGCCGCGACGAGGCGGCATTGCAGCACTTTCTCGACGGCGCCCCAGGCAAGCTGACGATGCTCTACCGGCGCGACCGCGAGGTCGTGCAGCGCGTGCGCGACCATCTGCGCGGCGCACTGCCGGAATTGCCGGATCTCGCGGCAACGGCGGCGGCATTGCAGATGACGCCGCGCACGCTGAACCGACGGCTGGAAGACGAGGGATCGAGCTTCCGCGCAATCAAGGATGCGCTGCGCCGCGACATCGCGCTCGCCCGCATCACCAAGACGGCGCAGCCGGTCGCGACGATCGCCGCCGAACTGGGGTTTTCCGAGCCGTCGGCATTCTTCCGCGCCTTCGTCGGCTGGACCGGCGTCTCACCCAGCGCCTACCGGCGACAGCTGCGCGCAGGAAGCGGCGACGGCGGCGAAAAGCCCGTCATGAAAAAATAGTGCTTGTGCTTCCGCCGACAAGTCCGCATACTGCGCGCCACGGGTTTTATCAAGCAGTGCAACAGCGGCTCAACGCCGTGCCTCGTTTCAGCGGTACTCCAGTTTGGCAGCTCTTCCGTCTTGATTCTCGTAGTTTCGGACATCTGTCCGCTTTTCATTCGTTTTAAGGAAGCTATCAAAATGGCAAACGGTACCGTCAAGTGGTTCAACGACGCTAAAGGTTTTGGTTTCATCACCCCGGCCGACGGCGGCGAAGATCTGTTCGCGCATTTCTCCGCGATTCAGGGCAACGGCTTCAAGTCGCTGCAAGAGAACCAGAAGGTGACCTTCGATGTCGTCACCGGCCCGAAGGGCAAGCAAGCCGCCAACATCCGCCCGGCCGAATAAGCCGCGCGCACAGGCGCACCACGAAAAGCCCGGGAATTCCCGGGCTTTTTTGTTTTCGGCGGCTGCTAAACTCGGAGGAGCACCAACCGACCGGGATCGACCATGAGCCACCACGACACGCCTCCTTCCACGCAGCCGACCGCCGAGGTCGGCATTCCCAGGCGCGGCCGTTTCGACCCCGCCGCCTTCGAGCGCGCGGTCGGCGATCTCCTCGCCGCCTGCGGCATCGGCCCCGAGGCGACGCACATGGGGCGCACCGCGCAGCGCGTACGCGAACTGTGGCAGAAACGCCTGCTCGGCGGCTACGAACTGGATCCGGCAGCGGCACTCGGCGACGGCTTCGCCGACCCGCGCTCGGACATGGTGGTGATCCGCGGCATCGCCGTGCACGGCGTCTGCCCGCACCATCTGGTGCCTTTCCGCGGCGTCGCGCACGTCGCCTACGTTCCCGGCGGCCGCCTGCACGGCTTCGGACGCATTGCGCGCATGGTCGACGCCATCGGCCACCGTTTCACCTACCAGGAATGGATGACGCGCGACATCGCGGACGCACTGGTCCGTCACGGCCAGGCGGCCGGCGCCGCCTGCGTGGTCGAGGCCGAGCAGCTGTGCCTGCTCCTCGGCGAGGACCGGCGCGGCGACGAGCGCGTGGTGACGCAGGCCTTCGCCGGCGTCTTTGCCGGCTCGGCGCAGTTGCGCAGCGAATTCCTGAGCGCGCTGTAGGCCTGCGCCCTCGTGGCGCGGCCGCGAGCGGCGGGCCGCTCATGCGCCGTAGTTGAGCAGCGCGGCCTTCAGTTCGAGCAGGGCGAGCGGATCGAAGCGGGCAAGCTTGCCGTCGTCCTTGAGCGGACCTTCGAGACGGATGACGCAGGTCTCCGAGGTCCGGCGGAACACCTCGCCCCGGATCCGGTAGCGGTGTTCGCCGTCGCCGAGATCGATCTCGAGCGTGACGCTGTCCCCCGGATTCATCGTCGGCAACTTGCTGTCGCGGTCCCGTACGCGGATGCGCATCGCTTCGTCCGACACGTCGACGATCGTGCACGGCCCCGTCAGGCGACCGCCGGCGACCGACAGCATCACCGGCGCGCAGGTCTTCGCCCGCGCCTTGTGCCGCTGGTCGGTCACGGCCAGCGAGTGCCACTCCGGCGTGAGCAGGATCATCTTCGTATGCGCATACGGCCCGTCGGGAAGAACGATCTGCTTGGCGACCTCGGTATCGAGTGCGCACACGCCCTTGGCTCCGGCATTGGCCAGCAGCGAAATGTAGTTGCCCTTGTTGAACTGGCGCCCGCGCCCGATCAGGGCGCGCCGGTGGTAGTCGAGGGTCAGTTCGAGGTCGGTGGTATCGGGAACAAGCAGCTGGAAGAGCTTGAGCCTGTCGATGGGCGTCCAGGGCGCATCCTCACGGCTGCGGAAGGCGTCGGGATTGCCGTCGCCATCGCGCCGCACGGCATCGCCCGCGTAGACGAACTGGCCGTTCAGGCAATAGCCGATGAGCAGCGTGTCGAAGACGATTTCCTTCTTGAATTCGGGGCAGTAGCGCAGCTTCCTGCCGATCGGAAAGAATTCGAAGAGCGCCCGCAGGTGCCCGACATCGACGCTGTCGTCGGCGCTATGTGCCGCCGGCTTTTCGGCATCCGCGCCGAAGGACCTGCCAAGAAACGATTTGAACACTTGCCCCCCCGTCCATGCCGCAGCGCCTGCCCGACATTGCGTAAAAAGTGTTCAGCAAAGCCGGCCATCGGTCAAGGGGCTGCGCCGGAAACAGCGCTCACTCGACGGTAACCGATTTTGCCAGGTTGCGCGGCTTGTCCACATCCGTGCCCTTGACCAGCGCCACGTGGTACGACAGCAGCTGCAGCGGCACCACATGCAGCAGCGCCGACAGCGCGCCATAGTGTTCGGGCAGGCGCAGCACATGTACGCCCTCGGAATCGGCGATTGCCGAGTCGGCGTCGGCGAAGACGAACAACTCGCCACCGCGCGCGCGCACTTCCTGCAGGTTCGATTTGAGCTTCTCCAGGAGCGAGTCGTTGGGTGCCACGGCAACCACCGGCATCTCCTTGTCGACCAGCGCCAGCGGCCCGTGCTTCAGCTCGCCGGCGGGATAGGCCTCAGCATGGATGTAGGAAATTCCCTTGAGCTTCAGCGCGCCCTCGAGCGCGATCGGGTAGTGCCGGCCTCGGCCAAGGAACAACGCGTGCCGCTTGGCGCCGAACAGCTGCGCCCAGGCCTTGATCTCGGTTTCGAGCGCGAGCACCTTCTGTACGGCGGCGGGCACATGGCGCAGCGCCCTCATCTCGCGCGCCTCGGTTTCCGCATCGAGGCGACCGCGCAGCTTGGCCATGACCAGCGTCAGCAGGTAGAGCGCGGCGAGCTGCGTGGTGAACGCCTTGGTCGAGGCGACGCCGATCTCTGGGCCGGCACGGGTGATGAAGCGCAGCGCGGTTTCGCGCACCAGCGACGACTCCGGAACATTACAGACGGCCAGCGTGCGCAGCATGCCGAGCGACTTGGCAAACTGCAGTGCGGCCAGCGTGTCGGCGGTCTCGCCCGACTGCGAGATGGTGACGACCAGCGCCGCCGGATCGGGCACCGACTCGCGGTAGCGGTACTCGCTGGCGATTTCGACCGAGCACGGAATGCCGGCAATGCTCTCCAGCCAGTAGCGGGCAACCAGGCCGGCATGCCAGCTGGTGCCGCAGGCGAGGATCAGCACCTGGCGCACGCCCTTCAGCACGTCTTCGGCCTCGGCGCCGAACAGACCCGGCTGCAGACTCTTGGCGGCGCCGACCATTTCCAGCGTATTGGCCAGGGCATCGGGCTGCTCGAAGATCTCCTTCTGCATGTAATGCTCGTACGTGCCAAGTTCAACCGCATCAGCGGAGAGCTGCGATTCGATCACCTGGCGTTCGACCGGCGTGCCGTCAACGCGGGCGATGCGCACGCCATCGCGGCGGATTTCGGCGCAGTCGCCGTTCTCCAGGTAAACCATGCGTCGCGTCACCTGCAACAGCGCCGAGGCGTCCGACGCGGCATAGTGGCCATCGTCGGCAAGACCGAGCAGCAACGGCGATCCTTCGCGGGCGACGATCACACGACTCGGATCGTCCTCGCACATCACCGCCAGCGCATAGGCGCCATGCAGTTCGGCGAGCGCGGCACGCACCGCGTCAAACAGGTCGGGAAGGCACTTCAGCTTCTTCTCGACGAGGTGGGCAATCACTTCGGTATCGGTGTCCGAGGTAAACACGTAGCCGTCGGCCTTCAGCTGTTCGCGCAAGGCCTCGTGATTCTCGATGATGCCGTTATGCACGACGGCAAGGCCGCCGGAAACGTGCGGATGCGCGTTGCGCTCGGACGGCACGCCGTGCGTCGCCCAACGCGTATGCGCGATGCCGGTGCCGCCGGTGGCCTGCGCCGACGCCGCCTGCGCCGCCAGCTCGGCGACGCGGCCGACCGCGCGCAGGCGGCGCAGGCCGCCGTTCAACACGGCCAGCCCGGCCGAGTCGTAGCCGCGGTATTCGAGTTTCTTCAGACCTTCCAGGAGGACGGGGACAATATTGCGGTTCGCGACCGCGGCGACGATGCCACACATAGTTCAGCTCACTTCTTTTTTAGTTGCTTGACTGGGCGCTGCCAGCCGGACAGGCTGACCTGCTTGGCGCGCGAGACGGTCAGCGTCTCCGGCGGCGCATCCTTGGTCAGCGTCGTGCCGGCGCCGAGCGTGGCACCGCGACCGACGGTGACCGGCGCCACCAGCTGGCTGTCGGAGCCGATGAAGGCATCGTCCTCGATCACCGTCAGGTGCTTGTTGGCGCCGTCGTAGTTGCAGGTGATGGTGCCGGCACCGATATTGACGCGTTCCCCGACCTTCGCGTCGCCGACGTAGGCGAGGTGATTGGCCTTCGACTGCGCGGCGATGGTGCTGTTCTTCACTTCGACGAAGTTGCCGATATGTACCTCGGGACCGAGCTCGGCGCCAGGGCGCAGGCGGGCATAGGGGCCGACGATGCAGTCCGGACCGACGACGGCTGACTCCAGGTGGCTGAAGGCGGCGATGCGCGCGCCGGCGCCGACGCTGACGTTTTTCAGCACGCAGTTCGGACCGATATCGACAGCGTCGGCCAGTTCGACGCGGCCTTCGAAAACGCAATTGACGTCGATCGCCACATCGCGCCCGCAGACGAGCTCGCCGCGCACATCGAGACGCGCCGGGTCGGCGAGACGCACGCCGGCTTCCAGCAGATCCTGCGCAATGCGCCGCTGCAAGACGCGCTCGAGCTCGGCGAGTTGCACCTTGCTGTTCACGCCGAGCACTTCCCATTCGCCATCCGGCTGCGCGGCATTCACCGGCACGCCCTCGGCGACGGCGGCAGCGATGACGTCGGTCAGGTAGTACTCACCCTGGGCATTGTCGTTCGACAGTCCGGCCAGCCAGCCGGCGAGGCGTGCCGTCGGGATCGCCATGATGCCGGTGTTGACTTCGCGGATGGCCTTCTCGTCGGCCGTCGCGTCCTTCTGCTCGACGATGCGCACGAGCCGACCGGCGGCATCGCGCACGATGCGGCCGTAGCCGGTCGGATCGGCGAGCTCGACGGTCAGCACCGCAAGCCCCTCCTTCGCTGCGGCCAGCAGACGCCGCAGGGTAGCGACGCGCGTCAGCGGCACATCGCCGTAGAGCACGAGCGTCACGCCATCGCCGGTGCATTGCGGCAGCGCCTGCTGGACCGCATGGCCGGTACCAAGTTGCGGCGCCTGCAGCGCCCAGCGCAGATCGGCATCGGGCAGTGCGGCGCGGACGACGTCGCCGCCGTGGCCGTAGACGACGCAAAGACGCGCCGGCGACAAGCTGCGCGCGGTATCGATGACATGGCGGACAAGCGCCTTGCCGGCAATCGGATGCAGCACCTTGGGCAGGCTGGAATGCATGCGCTTGCCCTGGCCGGCGGCGAGGATGACGATATTGAGGTTCATGGCGGTCGATTCGATGCGTTGGCGGTGTCGGCGGAAATCGACACCGCTCGGTTCTGCCGGCACTCAGGCGCTCTTGCGCTCTCCCTGCGAGAGAATTTCGCCGAGCATCTGCTTGCCCTTCGGTGAAACGTACCAGTGCAGCACGTTCTTGTCGCTGATGCGGGTCTCGATGACGCCGAGGCCCTTGAGGACAGTCAGCCGGCTGCTGACCAGATCGCGGCCGAGACCGGTCTTGTCGGTCAGGCCGGCGAGGTTGCCATAAACGTAGTTCTCGTCGGCAATCGCACGCAGGATCTCTATGTCGTTGTACGACAGCGACTCCCTGACCGGCTCGACCCTGGGCACGGTGTCGGCCGCTGCCGCCGGCTCATCCCGGCCGACGGCCACGGTTTCCGCCTGTTGCACCTTGAGGCGGACGACATCGCGGCGGACCTGATCGATCTGCGCCAGCAACTTGTTGGCGGCGTTCTCGAACAGGCGGCGGGAGGCAACGACATAGATCAGGCAGAAGCCGGCGAAGATGAAGATATCGACCGGGCGCGTGCGTGCCGCCTCAAGCAGGTTGCTTGAGATCATGTTGAGGAACAGCGGGACTGTCAGGGCCGACACCATGCCGAGGATGGCGTACTTGGCACCGTCACGCGGAGAGAGCTCCCCCTGGCGGTCGGACAGGAAATAGTTGGCGACGCCGCCGAGGAGGCCAGCCAGAATCATGACACCAAGAACCATCAGCATGTAGCCGTCGAGGCCACCGACCATGCCGGTCACCTGCAAGGACTTCTGCAATTCCGTGTTCATGAATCCCTCCCCGCACCAGAGCAAGCGTAACTATGCCACAAGGGCAACGGCCGAAAAAGAAAAACCCCGCTGCGGCAAGGCCGGCACGGGGTTTTCGGGCAGGCGACGGATTCAGAGCGGTCGAACCGCCGGCTCCGACCGGGAAGACTGACCTCGCGCGCAGGCCGGCAATTTTCCCGTAACGCACCCGCTCAGGGAATGTGCCGCATTTCGCGCAGGATTCAGCGCGGCAGCTCGGATTTCCCCATCAGGAAGGCGTCAACCTCGCGGGCACACTGGCGGCCTTCGCGGATCGCCCAGACCACGAGCGATTGGCCGCGGCGGACGTCTCCGGCGGCGAAGACCTTGGCGACATTGGTCGCATAGCAGCCGGAACCATCGGTCGTCGCCTTGGCGTTGCCACGCCCATCCTTGTCGACGCCGAAGGCTTCCAGCAGTGGCGCGACGGGATTGGTAAAGCCCATGGCGAGGAAAACATAATCGGCCGGCAACTCGAATTCCGAGCCGGCGACTTCGGACATCCGCCCATCCTTCCACTCGACGCGGACGGCCTTGAGTCCCTTGACGTTGCCCTTGCCATCGCCAACCAATTCCTTGGTCGCCACGGCGAAGTCGCGCGTCACGCCCTCCTCGTGCGAGGACGAGGTCCGCAGCTTGTACGGCCAGTACGGCCAGGTCAGTGCCTTGTCCTCCTGCTCCGGCGGCATCGGCATCAGTTCGAACTGGGTCACCGAAGCGGCGCCGTGGCGGTTCGAGGTGCCGACGCAGTCGGACCCGGTATCGCCGCCGCCGATAACGACGACGTGCTTGCCCTTGACGTTGATCGGATTGGCGCCGTCGCCGGCGACTTCCTTGTTCTGCGGAATCAGGAACTCGAGCGCGGCGTAGGTGCCCTTCAGCTCGCGGCCGGGAATCGGCAGGTCGCGCGGCACTTCGGCGCCGGCGGCGAGGATCACCGCATCGAAGTCCTTGTCGAGTTGCGCGGCAGTGACGACTTCGACGGCATCGTTGATGATGCCGGCCGGCACATCCTTCGCGCCGACGACGACCTTGGTGCGGAACTTGACGCCCTCGGCTTCCATCTGCTGCATGCGGCGGTCGATGATCGCCTTGTCCAGCTTGAAGTCGGGAATGCCGTAGCGCAGCAGGCCGCCGATGCGGCTGTTCTTTTCAAACACCGTCACGTCGTGGCCGGCGCGTGCCAGCTGCTGCGCGGCAGCCAGACCGGCCGGGCCGGAGCCGACGACGGCGACCTTCTTGCCGGTCTTCTGTGCCGCGATCTGCGGCTTGACCCAGCCGTTTTCCCAGCCCTTGTCGATCAGGAAATGCTCGATCGACTTGATGCCCACCGGCTCGACGTTGATGCCGAGCGTGCACGCGGCCTCGCACGGCGCCGGGCAGATGCGGCCGGTGAACTCCGGGAAGTTGTTGGTCGAGTGCAGCACCTCCAGCGCCTGCTGGAAATTGCCGCGGAAGACCAGGTCGTTCCAGTCCGGAATGATGTTGTTCACCGGGCAGCCGGTGTTGCAGAACGGAATGCCGCAGTCCATGCAGCGCGCACCCTGCACCTTGGCGTCGTCATCGGACAGATGGGCGACGAACTCCTTGTAGTGCTTGACGCGCTTCTCGACCGGCTCGTAGGCCTCGGAGAGGCGCTGGAACTCGAGGAACCCAGTAGGCTTACCCATTACGCTGCTTCCTTCTGCTGCTGCGCGGCGATTTCGGTCAGCGCGCGCTTGTACTCGTGCGGATAGACTTTGACAAACTTGTCGCGGAACACGTCCCACTTGGCGAGGATCGCCTTGGCCGTCGCGCTGCCGGTAAATTCGGCGTGGCGGGCGACCAGGTCCTTCAGCTGCTCCTCGTCGGACAGGCCACGGTGCAGCGGCTCACCGTGCTGCTTGGCGGCCGGCAGCACCTTCTCGAGCGCGACCTGGGCGAGGTTGCAGCGGTTCTTGAAGCTGCCATCCTCGTCGAGCACGTAGGCGATGCCGCCCGACATGCCGGCGGCGAAGTTGCGACCGGTATCGCCGAGAACGACGACGGTGCCGCCGGTCATGTACTCGCAACCGTGGTCGCCAACGCCCTCGACGACGGCCGTGGCGCCCGAGTTGCGGACGCAGAAGCGCTCGCCGCCGACGCCGGCGAAGAACGATTCGCCGGCGATGGCGCCGTACATGACGGTGTTGCCGACGATGATGTTCTGCGTCGTGTTGCCGCGGAAGTCGCCGGCCGGCTTGATGACGATGCGGCCGCCGGAGAGGCCCTTGCCGACGTAGTCGTTGCCCTCGCCGGTCAGTTCGAGCGTCACGCCCTTGGCGAGGAAAGCGCCGAAGCTCTGGCCGGCGGTGCCGGTCAGCTTGACGTGGATGGTGCCATCGGGCAGGCCGGCGTGGCCGTAGCGCTTGGCCACCTCGCCCGAGAGCATGGTACCCGCGGTGCGGTTGACGTTCTTGATCGGCAGCTCGATGGTGACCTTCTCGCCCTTTTCGAGGGCCGGCTTGGCCAGCTCGATGAACTTCAGGTCGAGCGCCTTGGCCAAGCCGTGGTCCTGCGTCTCGGCATGCAGGCGCGGCACGCTGGCCGGCACGGCGGGCTGGTGGAAGATCTTCGTGAAATCGAGGCCCTTGGCCTTCCAGTGTTCGATGCCGGCGCGCATGTCGAGCAGGTCGGCGCGGCCGATCAGTTCGTCGAACTTGCGGATGCCCAGCTGGGCCATGATCTCGCGCACTTCGTCGGCGACGAAGAAGAAGTAGTTCACGACGTGCTCGGGCTGGCCGGAGAAGCGCTGACGCAGCACCGGGTCCTGCGTCGCGACGCCGACCGGGCAGGTGTTGAGGTGGCACTTGCGCATCATGATGCAGCCTTCGACGACCAGCGGCGCGGTGGCGAAACCGAACTCGTCGGCGCCCAAGAGCGCGCCGATGACGACGTCGCGACCGGTCTTCATCTGGCCGTCGACCTGCACACGGATGCGGCCGCGCAGCTGGTTCAGCACCAGCGTCTGCTGCGTTTCGGCGAGGCCCAGTTCCCACGGCGTGCCGGCGTGCTTGATCGACGACAAGGGCGAGGCGCCGGTACCGCCGTCGTAGCCGGCGATCACGACGTGGTCGGCCTTGGCCTTGGCAACACCGGCAGCGACGGTACCGACACCGACTTCGGAAACCAGCTTGACCGAAATCGACGCGACCGGGTTGGCGTTCTTCAGGTCATGGATCAGCTGCGCCAGATCCTCGATCGAGTAGATGTCGTGGTGCGGCGGCGGCGAGATCAGGCCGACGCCCGGCACCGAGTGACGCAGGAAGCCGATGTACTCGGAGACCTTGTGGCCGGGCAACTGGCCGCCTTCGCCGGGCTTCGCGCCCTGCGCCATCTTGATCTGGATCTGGTCGGCGTTGACCAGGTACTCGGTGGTGACACCGAAGCGACCCGACGCGACCTGCTTGATCGCCGAGCGCAGCGAATCGCCGTCCTGCATCTGGTAGTCGCGCTCGATGCGCGTCTTGCCGACGATGTCGGAAAGCATCGTGCCGCCCTTGACCGGCGCGAAGCGCTTGGCATCCTCGCCGCCCTCGCCGGTGTTCGACTTGCCGCCGATGCGGTTCATCGCGATGGCCAGCGTCGTGTGCGCCTCGGTCGAGATCGAGCCGAGCGACATCGCCCCGGTGGCGAAGCGCTTGACGATTTCCTTGGCCGGCTCGACCTCGTCGAGCGGAATCGGCGTCGCGGCCGGCTTGAACTCGAACAGGCCGCGCAGCGTCAGGTGGCGCTTGCTCTGGTCATTGATGATCGCCGCGTATTCCTTGTAGGTCGACGCATTGTTGGCGCGCGTCGCATGCTGCAGCTTGGCGACCGCGTCCGGCGTCCACACGTGGTCCTCGCCGCGCACGCGGTAGGCGTACTCGCCGCCGGCTTCGAGCATATCGGCGAGCACCGGGTCGGCGCCGAAGGCCTTCCGGTGCGTGCGGATGGCTTCCTCGGCGACTTCGAAGACGCCGATGCCTTCAATGTTCGACGGCGTGCCGGTGAAATATTTTTCGACGAAATCCTTCTTCAGGCCGATCGCTTCGAAGATCTGCGAGCCGGTGTAGGACATGTAGGTCGAGATGCCCATCTTCGACATGACCTTGCACAGGCCCTTGCCGATCGCCTTGATGAAGTTCTTCTCGTACTTGGCGGCCTTGTCGGCGTCGCCGTGCGCGAAGTCGCGCAGCGTCTCCAGCGCCAGGTACGGGTGCACGGCTTCGGCGCCGTAGCCACCGAGCAGCGCGAAATGGTGCACTTCACGCGCTGAGCCGGTCTCGACGACGAGGCCGGTCGACGTGCGCAGGCCCTCCTTGACCAGATGCTGATGCACCGCCGAGGTGGCCAGCAGCGCCGGGATGGCGACGTTGTCGGCATCGACGCGGCGGTCGGAGATGACCAGGATGTTGGCGCCCGAACGCACCGCGTCCTCGGCGTGCGCAACGAGCGAGGCGAGACGCGCCTCGACGCCGTCCTTGCCCCAGGCGACGGGATAGCAGATGTCCAGCTCGAACGAGCGGAACTTGCCGCCGGTGTACTTCTCGATGTGGCGGACCTTCTGCATGTCGTCGAACGACAGCACCGGCTGCGACACTTCGAGGCGGATCGGCGGGTTGATGTCGGAAACGTTGAGCAGGTTCGGCTTCGGGCCGACGAAGGAGACGACCGACATGACCAGCTCTTCGCGGATCGGGTCGATCGGCGGGTTCGTCACCTGCGCGAACAGCTGCTTGAAGTAGTTGTAGAAGACCTTGTCCTTGGCCGACAGCACCGGCAAGGCCGCATCGTTACCCATCGAGCCGGTGGCTTCCTCGCCGTTCGCCGCCATCGGTTCGAGGATGAACTTGATGTCCTCCTGCGAGTAGCCGAAAGCCTGCTGGCGGTCGAGCAACGAAGCCCGGGCTTCTTCGTGCGCCTCGCTGGCAACCGGCAGTTCGTCGAGCTTGATGCGGATCTTCTCGATCCACTCGCGGTACGGCTTGGCGTTGGCGAGCGAATCCTTGAGTTCCTTGTCGTCGATGATGCGACCTTGCTCCATGTCGATCAGGAACATCTTGCCCGGTTGCAGGCGCCACTTCTTGACGATCTTCTTTTCCGGGATCGGCAGCACGCCGGACTCCGAGGCCATGACCACGAGGTCATCGTCGGTGACCAGATAGCGCGCCGGACGCAAGCCGTTGCGGTCGAGCGTGGCGCCGATCTGGCGGCCGTCGGTGAAGGCCACGGCGGCAGGACCGTCCCACGGCTCCATCATCGCCGCGTGGTATTCGTAGAAGGCGCGGCGCTTCTCGTCCATCGTCGTGTGCTTTTCCCAGGCTTCCGGGATCATCAGCATCATCGCCTGCGCCATCGAATAGCCGCCCATGACGAGCAGCTCGAGCGCGTTGTCGAACGAGGCCGAATCGGACTGGCCGGGGTAATGCAGCGGCCAGATCTTGTCGAGGTCCTTGCCGAGGATCGGCGACGAGATCGCCTGCTCGCGCGCCTTGAACCAGTTGACGTTGCCGCGCAACGTGTTGATCTCGCCGTTGTGCGCGATCATCCGGAACGGGTGGGCGAGGTGCCAGCTGGGGAAGGTGTTGGTCGAGAAGCGCTGGTGCACCAGCGCCAGCGCCGAAACACAGCGCGCATCCTGCAGGTCGAGGAAGTACTCGCCAACCTGATCGGCCAGCAGCAGGCCCTTGTAGACGATGGTGCGCGCCGAGAACGAGGCGACGTAGAATTCCTTGCTGTGCTCGAGCTTCAACGACTTGATGGCGTTCGCCGAGTGGCGGCGGACGACGTAGAGCTTGCGCTCAAGCGCGTCGGTAACGAAGACATCGGAACCGCGGCCGACGAAAACCTGGCGGATCACCGGCTCAGCCGCCTTCACCGTCGGCGACATCGGCATCGTGCGCGATACCGGCACGTCACGCCAGCCGAGCAGCACCAGCCCCTCGGCGCGCACCGAGCGTTCGATCTCCTCTTCGCAGGCAACGCGACTGGCGCTCTCCTGCGGCAGGAAGCACATGCCGATGCCGTACTCGCCGGCCGGCGGCAGCACCACGCCCTGCTTGGCCATCTCCTCGCGGAAGAACTGGTCGGGAATCTGGATGAGGATGCCGGCGCCATCGCCCATCAGGGGATCGGCACCGACAGCGCCGCGGTGATCGAGGTTTTTCAGGATCAGCAGGCCCTGTTCGACGATCGAGTGGCTCTTGGCACCCTTGACGTGGGCAACGAAACCCACGCCGCAGGCGTCGTGTTCGTTGGCCGGGTCGTACAAACCCTGCCGGTCAGGTACTGCCTGCTGCACAGCGTTTTCCATCACGCTTGGTTCCTCTAAAAACAAGGCGTGGCGCGGCCCTTGAAGACGCGCCAGACGTCAAAAAAGCCGGCTCGGTGCCGGCTTGCGAAAATTTGGGGCGACTGTCGAATATACAGCGAACCCGCCCCCGGTTCAAGATGCTGCAACGCACCAAAATGGTGCATTGGCGCCCACCCGGATCAGATTTCGCCAACCGCAAACAGGCGGCGATGCTCCTTCATGGCATATCTATCCGTCATTCCGGCAATGTAGTCAGCAACCGCGCGCGGCTGGTCTTCGCCGTTTTGATACTGCGGAGGGAGGAGTCGTGGGTCGTCGATGAATGCGGCAAAGAGATCGCCGATGATGCGACGTGCCTTGCTGGTCATCCGCAATACCTGATAGTGGCGGTACAGATTCATGCGCAGAAAACGTTTCAGCTCACGGTTCTCGGCCGCCACCTCCGGCGAGAAGGCGGCCAGCGGCGGACAGGCGCGCAACGCGTCGATGCCGTCCGGCGCATGCGCGGCGACGTTGGCGGCAGTCGTTTCGACCAGGTCGCAGACGAGGGCGTTGATCATGCGGCGAACCGTCTCGTGGATCAAGCGCCGCCCCGACAGCGCCGGATACGCCCTCTCCACTGCCGCCGCATGCCGGCGGAATAGGGCAACCTCGCGCAATTGGTCGAGCGAGATCAACCCCGAACGTAAACCGTCGTCGACATCGTGGTTGTTGTAGGCAATTTCGTCGGCAAGGTTGCAGACCTGCGCCTCAAGCGATGGCTGGCCACCGGTCAGGAAACGCTCACCGACGTCGCCGAGGCGACGCGCATGATCGAGGGCACAGTGCTTGACGATCCCCTCGCGCGTCTCGAAGCACAGATTGAGGCCATCAAAGGCCGCATAGCGCTCCTCAAGCAGGTCAACGATGCGCAGGCTCTGCAGATTGTGCTCGAAGCCGCCGTGGTCGCGCATGCAGTCGTGCAAGGCGTCCTGCCCGGCATGCCCGAACGGGGTATGCCCGAGGTCGTGGGCCAGCGCCACCGCCTCCGCGAGATCCTCGTTCAGGCGGAGGCTGCGGCAGATGCCGCGCGCAATCTGGGCGACCTCGATGCTGTGCGTCAGCCGGGTACGAAAAAGATCGCCCTCGTGATTGACGAAAACCTGCGTCTTGTACTCCAGCCGGCGGAAGGCGGTGGAATGGATGATGCGGTCGCGGTCACGCTGAAAGCCCGTCCGCATCGAAGGCGGCGCCTCGGGATGACGCCGACCGCGACTTAGCGCGTCGGTGGCAGCGTAGGGCGCGAGAACTTCAGCCATTGGCCCGCCGGGCCCGGATGGCGGCACCGATCTGCGCGTCGGTCGCCTCGTCCGTGAGCACGGCATGTCCGAGCGAGCGGAGCAGGACAAGACGCAGGCGCCCGCCCTCCACCTTCTTGTCGTGACGCATCAGGTCGAGGTAGCTTTCGACCGACAGGTCAGCTGCGGCAACCGGCAATCGCGCCCGGACGAAGAGTCGTTCGATGCGTGCGACATCGGCGGTGGCAAGCCAGCCGAGACCGGCTGACAACTCGGCGGCAATCAGCGTGCCGGCGGCGACAGCCTCGCCATGCAGCCAGGTTCCGTAGCCCATCCCGGTCTCGATTGCATGACCGAACGTATGACCAAGATTGAGAAGGGCGCGCTCGCCGCTTTCACGCTCGTCGGCAGCGACGACGGCGGCCTTGTTGGCGCACGAGCGGTAAATTGCTTCGGCCAGCGCGGCCGGTTCACGCCCCAGCAGTCGCTCGATGTTGCCCTCCAGCCACTGCAGGAATGGCAGATCCCGGATCAGCCCATACTTGATGATCTCAGCCAATCCGGCCGACAGTTCGCGATCGGGGAGCGTGTCGAGGGTATCGGTATCGGCGAGCACAAGGCGCGGCTGATGGAAGGCCCCGATCATGTTCTTGCCAAGCGGATGATTGATCGCCGTCTTGCCACCGACAGAGGAATCGACCTGCGCAAGCAAGGTGGTCGGCACCTGAATGAACGGCATCCCCCGCTGGTAGCAGGCCGCGGCAAAGCCTCCCATATCACCGACGACGCCGCCGCCGAGGGCGATCAGCGTCGTGCTGCGCTCGCAGCGATTGACCAGCAGCGCATCGAAGACCCGATTGAGACTTTCCCAGGTCTTGTACTGTTCACCGTCCGGAAGCGCCAAATCGATCGTATCGACACCGGCCGCTTTCAAGCCGCCCGCCAAGCGCTCCAGGTAGAGCGGCGCGACCGTCGTGTTGGTTAGGATCAATGCCCGGGGCTGGCGCAACAACGGACGGATGAGATCACCCCGCGACAGCAGGTTACGCCCGATGTGAATGGGATAGGAACGGTCACCGAGTTCTACGACGAGGGATTGCATAGGCTCTCATATTCACGGGCAAGCACCTGCACGACCGACTGGGCATTGCAGCGCGCGCCGTCAATCACGACATCCGCGACATCCCGGTAAAACGGCGCTCGTTGCTCGTACAGTTCGCCAAGCCGACCGAGCGGGTCGGCAACTTGTAACAGCGGACGATTCCGGTCGTGGCGCGTGCGCTCGTAGAGCTGGGCGGGGGGGACGTCGAGAAAAACCACCAGGCCATTTTCCTTCAGCCGCATCCGATTTTCCTCAGCGAGGACGATCCCGCCGCCGGTGGCCATGACGACATTGCGCAACCCCGCCAATTCGCCGAGAACCTGCGTCTCGCGCCGGCGGAACCCCGCCTCTCCCTCGATCTCGAAAATCGTCGGGATGCTGACGCCGGTACGCGCCTCGATCTCGTGGTCGGAATCGACGAACCGCCACCCCAGGCGCTTGGCCAGCGCCTTGCCGATCGTCGTTTTCCCGGCCCCCATGAGCCCGACCAGGTAAATGTTTTCAGGTTTGTCGCGCACGACCGCCATTCTACCGCATCGCCAAACGACAAAGGCCGGCGGATACCGGCCTTCGTCAAGGGAGACATCGGAAATCAGCGGATGGCCATCGAATCGCTGATAATCCGCGGCGTGATGAAGACCAGCAACTCGGACTTGTCGTCAATGCGCTGGGTATTCCGGAACAGCCAGCCAAGGTAGGGAATTTCACCGAGAACGGGAATCCGCGCCGTGGATTCGCGCTGCTCCTGCTGATAGATGCCGCCGATGACGACCGTTCCGCCGTTTTCGACCAGCACTTCGGTTTTCACGTGCTTGGTATCGATGGCGATGACACCGGTCTGAACCCGCGTGTTCGGCGTGTCCTTGTTCACATCGACGGAGAGCGTCACCTTGCCATCAGGGGTGATATGCGGCTTGACCTTCAATGCGAGATTCGCCTTCTTGAACGAGACCGATGTTGCGCCAGATGAAGTCGCTTGCTGGTACGGAATCTCGACCCCCTGCTCAATGATCGCCTCGACCTGGTCGGCCGTCACGACACGGGGACTGGATACAACCTTGCCGCGACCATCGGCCTCAAGCGCAGAAATTTCCAGGTTAAGAAACTGCGAGCGCGCGGAATTGAACAACACGAAAGAGAGCGCCCCGGCACGGCCGGACCGCGGATTTGCCGGCAGGTTAACATTCAACGAATCGGTTGCGAAATTCGGCTGCGTCACGATCTGGCCTGTCTGATAACCGGTATTGGCCAGCGACCCGCCTGTAATGATGTTACCGCGAACCGGACCCGTATTGCCTACGCGGTATGCCGATTCGTTGTCGCCCGCCATGTTCCAGCCCAGACGAACTCCCAGATCCTTGCTGAAACTATCCGACGCCTCGACGATGCGCGCCTCGATCAGCACCTGGCGTACCGGAATGTCGATCTCGGTAATCAGGCGGCGCAGATCGTCCAGGCGACCCGGCGTATCGTTCACAAAGAGCTTGTTGGTTCGTTCATCGACAATCACCGAACCTCGCTTGGAAAGGATGGTCTGGTCCTTGTTCTTGAGAAAATCGAAGACGGCCTTGGCCTTATGGTAATTCAGCTGGAAACTCTCGGAGCGGAGCGGCTCGAGGTCGCCGATCTGCTGACGGGATTCGAATTCGAGCTTTTCCTTGGTTGCGATCTCCTCGCGCGGCGCGATGAGAATCACATTGCCGTTCTTGCGCATATCCAGGCCACGCTGCTGCAGGATGATGTCCAGCGCCTGGTCCCAGGGCACGTCCTTCAGGATGAGGGTCAAGCTGCCACCAACGGTATCGCTGACGACGACGTTCATGCCGGTAAATTCGCCGATGACCTGCAGCAGGCGCCGGACATCGACGTTCTGGAAGTTCAGCGAGAGTTTCTCCCCCTGATACCCACCGCGCGACCCCTGCACCAGCTTGTTTGGATTCTCGATTACCGGCTTGACCTCGATCACGAACTGCGTATCGGTTTGATAGGCGTTATGCTCCCACAACCCCTTCGGCGAAATCGACAGACGGGCAGCATCGCCCTGCTGCGTCGCCGAATAGGACGTCACCGGCGTCGCGAAATCAGTTACGTCCATCCGCTTGCGGAGATGCTCGGGCAGCGCCGTTTTCGCAAAATCGACAAGAAGCGACGACCCCGACTGGCGGATGTCGATCCCGGTACTCGCATCGCTCAGGTCGACCGTAATCCGGGCCTCGCCATCCTTGCCACGGCGGAAACCGATATCGCGGATCGCATGTCCAGCCGCCCCCGTCTGCGGAGCGAAATGCGTAACCTGCTGCGCAGCCGGGGAGGTCTGCGCCGCCGACGGCGTCAGCGTGACCAGCAAGGCTCCGTCGTCGATGCGCAGGTCATGAGTCATGGCCTGCCCGAGATTCAGCACGAGCCGCATCTTCTCTGGGGTCTGGACAAAATTCACGCTGCGCAGGCCGCCTTCGTTGAAGGACTGGCTGTTGCGCCCCGTGGCATTCGTCGTGGCCGGAAAGTCGATCGCCACACGTGCCGGGTTTGCCACACTGAAGCTTGCCGGAACGGCAGAAAGCGGCTGTTTCATGCCGAGCTTGATGACCACCGCGCCGGCTTGCTGCGCCACATTGATCGACTGCACCTCGTTGCTGCCGGCCACTCCGCCTTGGGCAAGGGCAACCCCGGCGCACACGAACGCACCGACCACGCCGAGCAACCCCTTAATAAAATGCCTCATCATTTCCCCTCCTTGGCCTGCAGATGCAGGGTACTGGTCCGCTCCACCCAATCTCCGGCAGGATCCTGAACCAGTTCACGCAGATCGATTTCCATTTCCGTTATCTTGGTGATAACGCCGAAATTCTGTCCCATGTAATTCCCGGGCCGAACCTGATGCAGCGCCCCATCAACCTGCACGATGCCATGCCACTGGCGGCTCTTTGTCATTGCCCCGACATACTTGATCGACTCCAGCGGATAGGCCTCGAGCGGTTCCCTGGGCCGATTCAGGTCCGGCTGCAAGCCGCCGCCGCCACCCGGTTTCTGGTCGGCCAGCATTTTCGATGGCCGGAACGGATCGATCAGCCCCATCGCATCGTACGGGACAGGTTCGTACGGCTTCACCTGCGGCAGCGGAGGGACCGAGCCGCGAAATCCCTTGCTCTCCTCCTTCATCCACTGCCTGAGCTCATCCTGCTCGCCGCCCGAACAGGCCGCCAGCAGAATCGCCACCAGCAACAGTGCGGTACTCGATCGGCTCATCATCTCCTGCCCTTCTTCGCATCCTGCGCAGCCTTCCGCTGACGCGCGACCTCTTCCTCGTCCAGATAGCGGAACGTCTTGGTCACCGCATCCAACACCAGAACGTTATCCTTCTGAGCGGTTATCGAAATATTGTTGAGGGTGACGATACGAGAAAGCCGGCCGATATCCCCGGCAAACGCTCCGAAATCGTGATAGGTACCAACCAACTTTACCGAAATCGGCAACTCGGCGTAGAAATCCTTGATCTGCTCCGCCCCCGGCTTGAACAGCTCAAACTGGAGCCCTCGCCCCAGACCGGCCTGATTGATTTCGACGAGCAGGGACGCCACCTCGGCCTTGTTCGGCAGCTGCTTAAGCAGGGTACCGAAGGAACGATCAATCTCATTCAGCTGCTGCAGATACAGGTCAAGATTGACTGCCTGCCGCTTCTTGCTGAGGAAGTCCTCCTTGAGCTTGACCTCCTCGACCCGCTTCTGATCCAGCGAAGCCAGCTGGTCCTGCCAGACGAACCACCAGCCGGCAGCAACGAGCAGCACAAACAGGGAGACGAGTACGACGACTTTGGGCGCGAGCGGCCACGTCCCGACATCGTTGGGATTAAGCCGGCGAAAATCCTCGATGATCGCCTTGAAATCAATGCTTGGCAGCGCCGGCTTCTTCATTTTTTCGCTCCACTCGCCGGATTGGGAGCCTTGTCGCCTGCAACCGCCGTCGGGCGGGTCAATGTCGCATTCAGGCTGAACTCGCTGACCCGGCGCTTATCGACTGTCACGGCCTTAATCTCAAGCAACTGTGGCCGCTCGACCCAAGGCGAGGCCTCAAGATTGCGCATGAGCGTAGACACCCGCGCGTTCGACTGCGTATAGCCGACCATTTGAATGGTACGCCCATTCTGCTTCAGGGATTTCAGATAAACCCCTTCCGGCACCTGCTTTGCCATTTCGTTCAGCAAATGGACCGCCTCGGCACGGTCCCCCTGCAACGACTCGATAATCTGCTTGCGCGACAGCAGGGCCTCCGTCTGTTCCCGCAACCGCTTGATCTCTGCAATCTGCTTGTCGAGAACCGCGATCTCCTTCTTGAGGAAGGCGTTGCGCCCCTCCTGATTCGAGATGTAGCCGCCGATGATGCTGTAACCGAGAAAAACGATCAGCCCGGCAAGAACGACGACCAGGGCCGACAACACGTAGAACTGCTGACGCCTGGCTTTCCGCTTTTCCTCGCGGTGCGGCAGGAGGTTGATGCGTATCATTCGTCGAACCTCCGCAAGGCCAACCCGCAGGAGACGAGCAGGGACGAGGCGTCGGCCAGAAGATTTTTCGCCTTGACCCGGTCGGAAAGGACCATGTCGGCAAACGGATTGGCGACGACGGTGTTGATCTGGGTTCGCGAAGCGACCGCCTCATCCGCCCCCGGCAACACCGCACAGCCGCCGGCCAGCACGATATGGTGAACCTGGTTGAACTGCGTCGAGGTAAAGAAGAACTGCAGGGCGCGCGAAACCTCCAGCGCCATGTTCTCGATGAACGGACGGAGCAACTCCGCCTCGTAGCTGTCCGGCAGGTTGTTGGCCCGCTTCGCAGCCTCCGCCTCCTCGAAACTCATGCCGTAATGGCGGGCGATGTCCTGGGTCAGCTGGTTGCCGCCGAAGGCCTGCTCGCGGGTATACACCTGCTGCATGTTCCGCAGAACCGTCAGGTTCATCGAGTTGGCGCCGACATCGACGAGTGCGACGATCTGATTCTCTCCGCCATCGGGAAGCTGTCTTTCGATCAGTTCGAAGGCTGCCAACGCCGCATAGGACTCAACATCCATGACGACCGGCTTCATCCCGGCCGCCTCAGCCACGGCGACACGGTCCTCGACACGCTCCTTGCGCGAAGCGGCGATGAGCACCTCGATCTCGTCCGGCGACGACGCAGCCGGGCCGACCACCTGAAAATCGAGATTGACCTCGTCCAGCGCAAACGGAATGTACTGATTGGCCTCGGACTCGACCTGCAGCTCCAGATCCTCCTCGCGCAATCCGGACTGGACGATGATTTTCTTCGTGATCACCGCCGCCGTCGGCAGGGCCATGGCGACGTTCCTGGTCGACGTCGACAGCCGCTTCCAGGCCTTTTTCACCGCTTCGGCGCACGCCTCGAGATTGACGATATTGCCGTCGGCAACGACGTCCTTGGCAAGGACTTCGATCGTGTACCGCTCGACGCGAAAGCCCTCCTTGCCGCCCCCGGAAAGCTCGACCAGCTTGACCGCGGACGAACTGATATCCAGGCCAATCAGGGGGCGAGCCTTCGTACTGAAGATCGAGAGATCAATCTGCAAATCGCTACCCTCGGCAAAAAATCGTTTTTAAATGGGTACTTAGCGTCGTTATACAATAATCTACGTTAGATGCTAGCAACAAGCATTCGGCATGTAAAGCAATTTTTCTCCCTTCGGGTACGGCACGTATAATCCGCGCGACACCCCATTTCCGGAAGATCGTTTTGTCCGCTTTACTCCGCTGGATACTGTATCCGCTCGCGCTGCTTGCCGGACTCGCCGCGATCGGCGTCGCCGTCGTCGCCATCGTGCTCGTCCTGACCTACCCCAACCTTCCCTCGCTGGAAGCGCTCACCGACTACCGGCCGAAGATCCCGCTGCGCGTCTATACCGCCGACGGTCATCTGATCGGCGAATTCGGCGAGGAGCGTCGCAACATTGTCCGCATCCAGGACGTACCGCCGGTGATGAAGCAGGCCATCCTCGCCGCCGAGGACGAGCGCTTCTACCAGCACGGCGGCATCGATACGCTCGGCGTCCTGCGCGCGGCGATCATGAACCTGACGTCCGGTGGCAGGAAGCAGGGAGCCAGCACGATCACGCAGCAGGTCGCCCGCAACTTCTTCCTGTCCAGCGAGAAGACCTATACCCGCAAGCTCTACGAAGCCCTCCTCTCGTTCAAGATCGAGCACCACCTGAGCAAGGACCAGATCCTTGAGCTGTACATCAACCAGATCTACCTCGGCCAGCGGGCCTACGGCTTCTCCGCCGCCGCGCAGATCTATTTCGGCAAGCAACTCCGGGATATCACCGCTGCCGAAGCGGCGATGCTGGCCGGATTGCCGAAGGCTCCCTCGGCTTTCAACCCGGTCGTCAATCCGAAACGGGCGAAAATTCGCCAGCAATACGTCCTGCGCCGGATGCACGAAATGGGCGCACTGGACGACAAGCAGTACGATGCCGCCCTCAAGCAGGCGCTCGTCGTCAAGCGGGAAACCAACGAATACCCGGTCCATGCCGAGTACGTCGCCGAAATGGCTCGTCAGATCGCCGCCGACCGCTACCCGGAGGACGTCTACGCCCGCGGCCTGCGCGTCTACACGACGATCACCAAGGCCGACCAGGAAGCCGCCTACGCCAGCCTGCGGCGCGGCGTCTTCGACTACGACCGGCGCCACGGCTACCGTGGCGCCGAAGCCTTCGTCGACATGAAGGAAGTCAGCTCGGACCAGGACGAGACCCTCGACGAACTGCTCGCCGACATCGGCGGCACCGAGGATCTGTCGCCGGCCATCGTGCTCGAAGCGCAACCGAAACTGGTCAAGGCCTACCGCAAGGGCGGCGACCTCGTCACGCTGTCCGGAGACGGCCTCAAGTTCGCCACCCGCATGCTCGACGACAAGGCCCCGCCGGCCAAGCGCATCCGGCGCGGCGCCGTCATCCGCGTGCAGAAGGACGACAAGGGCAACTGGCAGATCGTGCAGATGCCCGAAGTCGAAGCCGCCTTTGTCGCCATCGACCCGCAGACCGGCAGCATCCGCGCGCTGGTCGGCGGCTTCGACTTCAACCGCAACAAGTTCAACCACGTGACGCAGGCCTGGCGGCAACCGGGATCGAGCTTCAAGCCGTTCATCTACTCCGCCTCGCTCGAGAAGGGCTACACGCCGGCATCGATCATCCCGGACGAGCCGATCGTCTACCCGGCTTCGGTCACCGGGTCGCAAGCCTGGGAACCAAAGAACTACGACGGCAAGTACGAAGGCGCGATGACGCTGCGCACGGCGCTGGCGAAATCGAAGAACATGGTTTCCATCCGCATCCTGGAAGCGATCGGTACCCACTATGCGCAGGACTACACGACGCGCTTCGGCTTCGACCCGGACAAACACCCGGCCTACCTGACGATGGCCCTCGGCGCCGGCTCGGTCACGCCCTGGCAAATGGTTTCCGCCTACGCCGTGTTCGCCAACGGCGGCTACCGCATCCAGCCCTACGCCGTGCGCGAGATCCGCGACGAGCGCAACGAAGTCCTCGCACAGGCGCAGCCGACGCCGGCCGGCAACGAAGAACTGCGGGCCATCGACCCGCGCAATGCCTGGCTGATGGACAGCCTGTTGCGCGACGTCACCCTCTACGGCACCGCCACACGCGCCACGAAAACGCTGAAGCGCCGCGACCTCGCCGGCAAGACCGGCACCACCAACGAACACGTGGACGCCTGGTTCTGCGGCTATCAGAGAACGCTCACCGGCTGCGCCTGGATCGGCTTCGACCAGCCGAAAAACCTCGGCAACAACGAAACCGGCGGCGCCGCCGCGCTGCCGATCTGGATCGGCTACATGCAGAAGGCCCTGCACGACGTGCCGGAAAGCATACCGGAGCCGCCCGACGGGCTGGTGGCGATGGAAGTGCTGCGACCGACGGCCGGAGCAGCGGTGGAATATTTCTACAAGGAGAACGTACCGGTAGCGCCACCGGCGCCCCAGCCCGGCGACGCCGCGACGAACGCCGTCGACTAGCTGAGCAGATCGACCGTCGTGCCGGCCTGAGCCGACACGAGCCGCGACAGCTTGGCGAAGAGTTCCTCGCCGTCCCGCGTATCGCGCCAGACGCCGCCGTCATGACGAAAATGGAACCCGCCGGCGCGGGCGGCCACCCAGATTTCCTGCGCCGCAGCGTGGCGATTGACGATGATCTTGCTGCCGTCGGCAAACTCGATCTCAAGGACGCCGCCGGACGCCAGCTCGAAGTCCAGGTCGGCATCGGAAGCTTCCAGCCGTTGCTCGATTTCCGCCAGGGCGAGACCGGCGAGGGTGGCGAATTCGCTCTCGTTCATTGTGCTACCATCCATTTTTTCGCGTTACTGACCGATGCGTCACTATCCTCTTCTGGCCGTGCTGATCGCACTGACCGCCTGCGGCACCCGCGGCAGCCTGACGCTGCCGCCGGGCCCGATGCCGGCGCCGCTTTTCGGCAACCCGGCCCCCGCAAAAAAAGCGCCGAAACCGGAACCCGCCGCCGCCGACCCCGCTGGCGGCGGCGATCTTAACACGGCCACGGAAGCCGCCAAATGAACCCCGTCACGACCTCTTCCCAGCCTCATTTCCCGCTCAGGAACGGCAGCCTGCACGTCGAGGACGTCGCCCTCGCCGACGTCGCCGCACGTTTCGGCACGCCCTGCTACGTCTATTCGCGCGCCGCGCTGGAAGCCGCGCTCGACGAGTTCCTCGCCGAACTGCAGGGCATCGACGCGCTCGTCTGCTACGCCGTCAAGGCCAACTCCAACCTCGGCATCCTGAACGTTTTCGCCCGTCGCGGCGCCGGCTTCGACATCGTCTCGGGTGGCGAACTGCAGCGCGCGCTGGCCGCCGGCGCCGATCCGCAGAAGATCGTCTTCTCCGGCGTCGGCAAGACCGCCGCCGAGATGGAACAGGCGCTCGCCGCCGGCATCCTCTGCTTCAACGTCGAATCGGCGCCGGAGCTGGAGCGTCTGAACGAAGTCGCCGGCCGCGCCGGCAAGAAGGCGCCGGTCAGCCTGCGCGTCAATCCGAACGTCGACGCGAAGACGCACCCGTACATTTCGACGGGGCTGAAGGAGAACAAGTTCGGCGTCGCCTACGAGGACGCGCTCGACCTCTACCGCCGCGCCGCCGCGCTGCCGAACATCGAGGTCGCCGGCATCGACTGCCACATCGGCTCGCAGCTGCTCGACCCGTCGCCGTTCGCCGAAGCGCTCGACAAGGTGTTGCTGCTCGTCGACCAGCTCGACGCCGAGGGCATCCACCTGCACCACATCGACCTCGGCGGCGGCCTCGGCATCCGCTACAGCGACGAAACCGCGCCGACGGTAAAAAGCTACCTCGGCCCGCTGCTCGCCAGACTCGCCGGCCGTCAGCTGAAGATCGTGCTTGAACCGGGCCGCCGCCTGGTCGGCAACGCTGGCCTGCTGCTGACCCAGGTCGAGTACCTGAAACCGGGCGAAGTGAAGAACTTCGCCATCGTCGACGCGGCGATGAACGACCTCGCCCGGCCGGCGCTCTACGACGCCTGGCACGACATCCTGCCGGTCGCGCCGCGCGCTGGCGAGACGAAATCCTGGGAGATCGTCGGCCCGGTCTGCGAATCCGGCGACTTCCTCGGCCACGGCCGCCCGCTTGCGCTGGCGTCCGGCGACCTGCTGGCGATCATGTCGGCCGGCGCCTACGGCATGGCGATGAGCTCGAACTACAACACCCGTCCGCGCGCCGCCGAAGTGCTGGTCGACGGCGACGCGGCGCACCTCGTGCGCGCCCGCGAGACGGTCGAAGCGCTCTACGCGCTGGAGCGCACGCTGCCGTGATCCGCTCCGGCCGGTCCGGTGCCCTGCTCGTCGGCCTTGCGCTGACGGCGCTGGCGCTCGCCGGCTGCAGCGAAAAGGCCCCGGAGAAGAAGACTGCGCCGCCGACGCTGATCACCGTCACGCAGGCGGTGACGCAGCCCTTCGAGATCGTCGAGACGACCCTCGGCACGCTGGAAGCGGTGCAGGACCCGCAGATCGCCGCCGAGATCGCCGGCCGCATCGTGCGCCTCGCCGTGCGTCCCGGGCAGGCGGTGAAGCAGGGCGAACTGATCGCCGAGATCGACCCGGCCGACGCCGTCCAGCAGCACCGCGCCGACACCGCCGAGGCCACCCGCCTGGAAGCGCTGCTGGCGCAGCAGGAGCGCCTCGTCGTGCGTCAGCAGGAATTGCTCGGACGGAACTTCATCTCGAAGAACGCGCTCGACGACGCCGCGGCACAGCGCGACGCACTGAAGAGCCAGCTCGACGCCGCCCGCGCCCGCGCCGCCTTGTCGGCCGCCGGCCTGAAGAAGACGCGCATCGTCGCCCCCTTCGCCGGTACCGTCGCGGAACAGATCGCCGCCAGCGGCGACTACGTCAAGCTCGGCGACCCGGTCGTCCGCCTCGTCTCCAACGCCCGGCTGCGCGCCCGCCTGCCCTTTCCCGAAAGCGCCGCCGCACGCCTCAAGCCCGGCCAGAAAGTCCGCCTGGAAAGCCCGCTGCAGCCCGGCCGCGCCTTCGAGAGCGTGATCGACGAAATCCGCCCGACGCTCGCCGAGACCAGCCGCGCTCTTGACGTCATCGTCCTCCTCGACGATGCCGGCGCCGGCCTGAAGGGCGGCGGCTCGCTCAACGCCGCGGTCGTCCTCAGCGAACGCGCGGCGGCAGTGATGGTGCCCGAGCAATCGGTCGTGCTGCGCCCGGCCGGCCGCGTCGTCTACGTCGTCGCCGACGGCAAGGCGCAGCAGCGCGTCGTCGAGGTCGGCGGCAAGGCCGCCGGCATGGTCGAGATCCTCGCCGGCCTGAAAGGGGGCGAGACGGTCGCCCTCGATGGCGCCGGCTTCCTCAGCGACGGCGCCGCCGTCAAGCTGCACCAGCGTAGCGCCGACGGGAACGCCGCCGGCAAGCCATGACCCTGCCCGAGCTTTCGATCCGTCGGCACGTCCTGGCGTGGATGCTGTCCGCCGTGCTCGTGCTCTTCGGCCTCATCAGCTACGGGCGGATCGGCATGGACCGCCTGCCGTACATCGAATTCCCGGTCGTCTCGATCACCACCGCGCTGAAGGGCGGCAACCCGGACATCGTCGACACCTCGGTGACCAACGTCATCGAAAGCTCGGTGAACTCGGTGCCGGGCATCGAGCACATCCAGTCCACCTCGTCGCCCGGCGTCTCGGTGATCAACATCACCTTCGCGCTGGAAAAGAAGATCGACGTCGCCTTCAACGAGGTGCAGGCGAAGGTAAACCAGGTGCTGCGCCGGCTGCCGGACGGCGCCGACCCACCGGTCGTCGCCAAGGTCGAGACCAACGCGCAGCCGATCATGTGGCTGGCACTGCAGGGCGACCGCACGCAGCAGCAGCTCAACCAGTACGCGCTGAACATCCTGAAGAAGCGGCTGGAAACCATCGACGGCGTCGGCGAAGTGCGTCTGGGCGGCCGCCGCGACCGGACCATCCGCGCCAACCTGATCCCCGAACGCATGGCCGCACTCGGCGTCACCGCCCAGGACGTCAGCGAAGCCTTCGGCAAGGAACACGTGCAGCTCGCCGGCGGCTTCGTCGTCGGCAAGGCCACCGAGAGCCTGGTCAAGCTCGACCTCGAATTCCACTCGATCGACGCGCTGCGCGAAATGATCGTCGCCTGGAAAGGAAATGCGCCGATCCGCCTCGGCGACATCGCCGAGGTCGAGGACGGCCTCTCCGACAACCGCCAGCTCGCCCGCTTCAACGGCGAGACGACAGTCGGCCTCGGCATCGTCAAGATCGCCAACACCAACACGGTGGCCATCATCGACCGCATCCTGGCCAAGGTCGAGAACGAGATCCGGCCGCAGCTGCCGGCCGGCATGCGGCTGACCGTCGTTTCCAACGACGCGGTGTTCATCCTCGAAATCGTCAACGCGCTGAAGGAGCACCTGATCGAAGGCACGCTGCTCGCCGCCCTCGTCGTCTGGGTCTTCCTGCGCTCGCTGCGGTCGACGCTGATCATCTCGCTGGCCATCCCGGTGTCGCTGCTCGGCGCCATCGCCGTCATCTACTTCGCCGGCTTCACGCTCAACTCGCTGACGCTGCTGGCGCTGCTGCTACTCATCGGCGTCGTCGTCGACGACGCCATCGTCGTGCTGGAGAACATCTTCCGCCACCGCGAGGAGCTCGACCCCGACCCGGTTTCGGCGGCGATCAACGGCAGCAACGAAGTGGTCTTCGCGGTGATCGCGGCGACGCTGTCGCTGGTCTCGATCTTCGCGCCGGTGATCTTCATGAGCGGCATCATCGGCCAGTTCTTCCGCTCCTTCGCCGTCGTCGTCACCTTCGGCGTGCT